>PLYZ01000054.1 GCA_003151935.1 Candidatus Dormiibacterota bacterium
CGCGCCCATTCGATGCACAGCACCAGAGTCCCGACGAGCGCCGCCCGCACGCCAGGGTGGGTGCGCCTCAGGACAAGGCTCACCGGGTCAAGCGTTCAGGTGCGGCGTAGACATTGAAGCGATCGCCGCGGAGGAACCCGACGAGAGTCTGGTTGAACTCGCGCGCCAGCGCCACCGCCAGGCTCGACGGTGCGCCGACGGCGGCCAGGACCGGTATGCCGGCGCTGATCGACTTCTGCACGATCTCGTAGCCCGCCCGTCCGCTCACGACCAGCACTGAGGCGGCCGCCGGCAAAGCCCCATCGAGGAGGGCGCGACCCACGACCTTGTCGACCGCGTTGTGCCGCCCCACGTCCTCGCGCAGATGCAGCAGCTTTCCATCCGCCGTGAAAAGACCTGCGGCATGCAGGCCTCCGGTGCGATCGAACACTCCCTGGCCCTGGCGGAGGAGCTCGACGAGCCCGGGAAGCACAGAAGGGTCGACCTCGAGGCCGTCAGGCAGAAGGGCGAGGTCGCGCTTGAGGTCCTCGATCAGCACGGTTCCGCAAACCCCGCAGGCCGAGCTCGAGAGCATCGACCGCTCCGGCTTGCGTCGCGGCTCACCCGCGAGGTGGACGTCGACCTGGTTCGATTCAACGAGGTCGGCCTCGACACGAATGCCCGTCTCGGTCTCCCCCGCCTCGGCGCTGATGCGGACCAGGCTCACCTCGTCCAGCGCGCGCACGATGCCTTCCGCGAACATCAGGCCGAGGCACAGCTCGACGTCCTGTCCGGGGGTGCGCATGACCACCGACAGAGGCTTGCCCTCGAGCATGAGCTGCAGCGGTTCCTCGGTGACCACCGCGTCTGGTGATTCGGTCCAGTGCCCGGCCGACCACTTGCGAACCTGCAGCCCCGGAGCGGCGGGCTTTGTCATCACGCGTTTGCGACGCGGAGATTGCGAGCCGATCGCGGGACAGCGGTCGAGATCGCAAAACCGCGCCACGACGTCACACGCTCCGCTCGGAGCTCCATCGCCGAGGGCAGGTCACCCGGTTCCATGCCGTATCGCTCGGCGATGCCGGATGCGTCGGCGGCGCCGCCAAACGTGCCGCGCACGCACGCGCCCACCATCAAAGAAGGACGGAAGCGGTGATGCGACTCGACCACGAGCGCGCCGGGCGATCCCGCGCGGGGCCGGCCTGGGGCCGGTGCGACGGTGACCTGTCCCCGGTCCACGTCCCAGAACGCGGGCCGGATGAAGGGCATGCCGGCTTCGATCCAGCACGCGTATCCGCGCGAAACGCCCGCGAGCCTGCGGCTCACGTCGGCGGGGACCGCCGGAACGCGCGCCGCCTGGGCCGGCGGGAACTCGATGCCCTCGATGACGTCGGCGTGGCTCGGTCGCAGTCGCATGACCACGCGGTTGTAAGGCAGCCACTCACGCGGCAGCCTGGTGATGTCGAGCACGTATCCGGCCACGAAAGGGGCATTCTTCAGCGCGTAGCCGGCCATGCCCAGGACATAACCCGGCCCGTCGAGCATGGCGCGCACCTGGCTAGCGACGGACAGCGGATCGAAGACTTCGATCGCGCCGCGTATGAGCACCGCGCTCGAGCCTCCGTCGACCAGGAACGCGGCGCGCGGGTCGCGCCGGGCGAGCATGGTCTTGGCGGCAAAGCGCGAGGTCGTCATCCAGAGCGAGCCTGCCGCGAAGCTGAACACGGCCGGGTTGACCAGGGGAAGCCGGCCGGCGCGCAGCGCGAGCATGCCGATCGAAGATTGCCCGAGGATGGCGCGAGCATCGCTGGTCAGCCGCATGCGCCCACTTTAGGGCTCTTCCAGCTTGTCGCGAATGCGCTCCAGGGCTCGCTGCAGCCGCTGCCGCAACATCCAATCCATCCGGCGCGCGATGGCCGCGCCTAAGAACGAGGCCGGGGGCTCGTAGGCGATCCGGAGCTCGATGCGCACTCCGCGCGAGACCTTTTTGAAGGTGAAGCCACCCTCCTGCTTGATCAGGCCCGACTCGGAGACCCAGCCGATCGCGTACGGCCGCTGCCACCGATTCAGCCGCAGCACGCTCCTGAGCGGGAGCCCGAGGGCGACGATCTCGACGTTGTAGCGAGCGCCGACCCCGCGCGTCTTCTCCCCGATCGGCTCCCACCTGCTCACGCCATCGAGCACTGCGGCGACGTGCCGGTGGTCGGCGAAGTAGTCGAACGCGCGCTCGGGCGGGCACCCGGCGGTCACCTCCGCCTTGAACGCGAGTCGGGCCATCCCAGCAAGATATGACTGTGATGCAGGTGGAGGACGGCCAGGTCTCGACGCAAGACTCGGTCGCCAGCCCGCGAATACCCACCGGCCGGGAGCTCCACGACGGTTACCTCAGCGACCTCCAGGACCTGACTTTCGGGCTGGTCCGCGGCCGGGCAGGCTCGATCTACGTCGGGCCGCTCGAGCTCCTGCGTTTCGGACCTGCCACGGTGACGGACTCTGCCGTGGATTGGCCGATCGAGGGCGGGATCACGGCCCGAGCGCCGGGCGGGCACTTTCGGATCGAGGCGGCGGGGGGTCGTTTGATCGCGTCGGTGGACCGCTACCGGCCGCGACTTCCACTACCCGTTTATGCCTTGACCCAGCTGCCCGTCCATCACCTCCTCACCCGACTGCACCTGCTTCGCGTGCGCGGCCGCGAACCCGCTCCGGGCATTCCGGCCAGGGCGTCCGATCGCAGGAGGGCGGCCGCGGTGGATGTCGCTTTCTGCATGACGCTTACCGGTCTTGCCGGCAGGCGGCTGAGATTCGGAACGCTGCTCGGCGTCGCCGCGGCCTACCACGTCGCGTGCTGGAGCATCTCAGGTCGCACGCTCGGCGGGCTGGTGATGGGTCAGCGCGTGGTCGCCGCCGACGGCTCGCGACCGACCTTCACGCAGTCCATCGTCCGGTTGGTCGTACTTCCCCTTGCCTGGATCGGCAACCGCCCCATCCATGACCAGCTCGCGGGCACCGACGTGGTCGTCGATTAGAGGGCTGCCGGCAGCCCTCACGTAGGATTTCGCCCATGGCCAAAGCGGTGGACCTCATCATCTTCGGCGCCTCCGGCGATCTGACACAGCGCAAGATCCTCCCGTCGCTCGGCCACCTGCTGTCGCGGGATGGCCAGAATGTGCGCGTCATCGGCGTGGGGCGCAGCCCCAAGTCGCCTGAGGATTTCCGCGCGCTGGTCAAGCAGGCGAGCGAGAACGACCAGCTGACCGCAACGGCCGAATGGGTTCACCTCGACTACGCCGATCCCTCGACCTTCGCACCGCTGAAGGAGATCGTCGCCGGCCCGCCGACCACCATCTTCTACCTCGCCACGCCGGCCGAGACGTTCAGCGAGATCCTGGCCGGCCTCACCGTCTCAGGCCTCGTGGCGAAGGAAGACATAACGCGCCGGATCGTGGTCGAAAAGCCTCTGGGACACAACCTGGCCTCGGCGCGCAAGCTCAACGCGCAGCTGGCGGCGGCCTTCCAGGAAGAGCAGATCTTCCGCATCGACCACTACCTCGCCAAGGACACTGTCCAGAACGTCATGGCGCTGCGTTTCTCGAACTCGCTCTTCGAGCCGGTATGGAACCGCACGCTGATCGAAACCATCCTCATCACCGTCGCGGAAGAGGAGGGCATCGGCAAGCGTGCCGGCTACTACGACCAGGCGGGCGCAGTGCGCGACATCATCCAGAACCACGTCTTGCAGCTCCTCGCGCTGATCACGATGGAGCCTCCAACCACCTTCGATGCGGAGTACGTGCGGCGGGCCAAGCGCGCCGCGCTGCGCGCGATGTCACCGATCGACCCAGGCATGGCGGTGCGAGGGCAGTACGAAGGCTACCTCGATGAAGAGGGCGTCGACCCAGACTCGCGACGCGAGACCTACGCTGCAATGCGCGTCGCAATCGAGAACTGGCGGTGGGATGGCGTGCCGATCTTCGTGCGCACCGGCAAGGCGCTGACGCGACGGGTCACCGAGGTCGTGATCAAGCTGCGCGACGCCCCGATGCTGCGCATCGCAGGCCGGCGCCAGCGGGGCATCCCCACCCTGATCGTGATCCGGATCCAGCCTGATGAGGGAATCTCGATCCGGATCGGCGCCAAGCGGCCGGGGACCCGATTCGAGATGGTCCCGGCAGGGATGCGCCTGGACTACGCGCGCCTAACCAAGACCGCGCTGCCCGAGGCTTACGAGAACGTGCTCTCGGAGGTGCTCGCCGGCGGCCACTCGGCCTTCCCCGGAGCGGAGGAGATCGAGTTGTCGTGGGAGATCGTCGATCCTCTCATCCGAGCCTGGGAGGCCGAGGGCCACCCGGAGACTTACGCCGTCGGTTCGTGGGGGCCGCGCGCGGCGGACGACATGGTCGCCGCCGGCGGCGGCGGGCGGTGGATCGTCAGCGGCGACGAACCGGGGACATTATGAGAAGGAACCCAGGCGGAGAACAAAAACAAAAAAGGGGCAGCGTGGCTGCCCCTTTGGTTGATGAGCTGGCGATCTAGGCGCGAGCGCCGCCCATCTTGTTGCTGCCCTGCATCCAGAGCGCCGGCTTGTTCGGGTAGAGAACGAGGACGACGACGGCGACGATGATGGCGATGACAAACGGGATGACGTCGAACCGGCCGATGCTGATCGCGTTGAAGATCTGCCAGACGACTTCCAGGATTGCGTACAGGATGAGAGCACGGACCCAGCTAACGTTTGCGATCGGGTCGAAACCGGCAATCATGATGCCCGCTCCAAATGCGACCCCCGCCACCGATGCGGTGACGCCTGCCCAACTGTCGAACTGAAAGAACGAGCTGCCGATGAAGCCCAGACCTGAGCCCATCACGATCAGCACGCCCATGACCCACATCAGGAGCTTTAACGCCAAGGGATTCCACTTTGCCACTAGATGACTTCCTCCATATGACCGCTGGTTGTTGATTCGTTACACAGAGCGGCGGTCGTTTCAGTGCAACTTGTACTCGAAATGCACGCGTTTAGCAACGGCCAATCACGCAAATACTTGCGAACCGCCACGCCAGACCCTCCGTGGCTTCAGTCCGTAAGCCCACGCGAAGGCCCCTTCGTGCTCTGCCTCCCACAGCACCAGGTCGGCCAGTTTGGCGGGCGCGATGACCCCGCGATCCGACCGCGAAAGCGAAAGCGCGCCGCCGAGCGTGGCCGCGAGGAGCGCCCGCTCGGCCGAGAGCTTGAACACGCCCACGGCAAGGGCCACGACAAGACTCATGCTCGTGATGCCGCTGGTGCCCGCGTTGTGGTCGCTGGCGAGCGCGATGACAGCGCCCGCTTCGGACAATTCCTTAATGGGCGGGAGCTTGCCGATTGAAATTGCAGTCCCAGGCGCCAGCGTGGCCACGACGCCGGCTCGCGCCAGGGCGATCGCGTCACCTCGGTTCGCGCGGAGCAGGTGGTCGGCTGACACGGCGTGCAGCTCGGCCGCCAGGCGCGAACCACCGGTGCGGGCGAGCTCGTCGGCGTGGATCCGGGGAATGAGCTTTGCCTCGATCGCCGCCTTGAGGACCCGCCGCGACTGGGCCACCGTGAAGTAGCCGCGGTCGCAGAAAACGTCGCAGAAACGGGCTCCCGCGAGGTGGGCCTCGGCGCACCAGCCGGCAACCTCCGTCGCGTACGTCCCGAGCCGAGCCCATCGGTCCGGGGGGAGGGCATGAGCCGCCAGGAACGTCACCTCGATCCGCGGCAGATCCTTGCGCTGGCCCAGGCGCGTCAGCATCCGGGTCGTCTCCAGCTCGCCTTCGCGATCGAGGTGATAGCCGGTTTTCGCCTCCACCGTCGTCGCCCCGCCTTCGAGCCATGCCCAGAGGCGTCGAGCGGTGGACTGCTCCAGGGCGCTGAAGGTCTCGGCTCGCGTGGCTCGAACGGTGGCGCGGATCCCGCCACCGGCTTTTGCCACTTCGGCGTACGAGGCCCCCGCGCTACGCATCGCGACCTCCGCCATCCGGTCTCCCGCGTACACCGGGTGGGTGTGCGCATCGATCAGGCCGGCGGTGACGAGGCCGCCGCCGCAGTCGTCGTCTTCGACGACGGCCTCCAGCATCTCGTGCGGTTCCTCGCCGTGCTTTCCGCACCACGCGATCTTCTCGCCGTCGCAGATCACCGCCGCCTCCTCTATGACCCCAGCGGCCGTGCCGGTGAAGAGGCGGCCGATGTTCCGAAGGCGTCTCATTCGATGCGCCCTGCGCGCGTCCGGCCTTCGATGCGCCCTGCGCGCGCCCGGCCTTTAGAAACCACAGTCTTGCCACCGACGACAACGTTGCTCACGTCGCACGCAGAGTAGCCATAAATAAGGTATGCGGGCTCGAGGGGCCGCCAGGTCGAGCGGCGTGGTTGATTGAGCGTGATGAAGTCCGCAAGCATTCCTGGGCTCAACTCTCCGGCGTCCCAGCCGAGGGCAAGCATCCCGTTCGCCGTGGCCGCGCGCAACAGCTCTTCGGGCTGGTGGATGACGCGCCGTCCGGTCGCGCGGCGTTGATCGAGCTCCAGCGCCCGCGCCTCCTCGAGGATGTCGATCACAGCATTGGAATCGCTGCCGACCGTGAGCGAACATCCTGCGTCGGCCAGCGCTCGAAGCGGCCCGACTCGATCGCCGAGGTCCCGCTCGGTGGTCGCGCACGCGCAGACATTCACGCGCTGAGAGCCGAGCAGCGAGATGTCGTGCTCGTCGACGTGGATCGCGTGCACCGCGGTCAGGTCGGGGCCGAGGATTCCCTCGCGATCCAGCAGCTCGGCCGGCGAGCAGCCTTCCACCGCACGGCATTCGTCGACCTCAGCCGGTTGTTCTGCGAGATGGATGTGAAGCGGAGCGCCACGCTTGCGTGCCCACTCGGCAACGGTGCGCATGGATGCCGGGTCGACGGCACGCACGCTGTGGATCGCGGCCCCGATGCGCACGCCATCTCCATCCTTCAGCTGCTCGACACGTTTCACCCAGTGCTCCACGTCGCCGTCGGAGAAAGAAACCTGTGCGTCATCGAGGGGCCTGCCATCAAGCCCGCCGCGGAGGTAGCATGCGTCGATCAGGGTGATCCGGATGCCGATATCGGCGGCGGCCTGGATCAACGCCTCGCCGAGCTCGTTACCGTGGCGGTGCAGGTAGTGAAACTCGCCGACGGCGGTGATGCCGGCCTCGAGCATCTCTCGAAAGACCCATGACGCGTACTTGAGGTAGGCGGCCGAATCGAACTCCGCGGCGGCAGCGTACATCTTGCGCCGCCAGTCCCAGAAGTCGCCACCGCCGCCCGACTCGGCTCTGCCGCGAAGGACGTCCTGGAACGCGTGACTGTGGACATTGGCCAGGCCAGGTATCGTCCACCCTTCGAGAATCGTCGCTTCGGGCGGGGGCGGGGCGTTTTCGGTCACCGCTTTGATTCGCCCGTGTTCCACCTCGATCACCACGTCCCGGGCTGAACGGCCCAGCCACGCTTGCTGAGCATGCCAGACCCCGGATTCGTTCATGTCAATCGCGCATCGGGATGCGGACCCCGCGCTCTTGCGCCACGGCGATCGCGCGGTCGTAGCCCGCATCTGCGTGCCGCATCACGCCTGTGCCCGGATCGTTGGTCAGCACGCGTTCCAGCTTGCGCCCTGCCTCCTCCGACCCATCGGCGACGACGACCATACCCGCGTGGATTGAGCGCCCGATACCGACCCCGCCCCCGTGATGCACGCTGACCCACGAGGCGCCGCTCGAGGTGTTGAGCAGGGCGTTGAGGATCGGCCAGTCCGCGATCGCGTCCGAGCCGTCGAGCATGGCCTCGGTTTCGCGATAGGGCGAGGCAACAGACCCGGAGTCGAGGTGGTCGCGGCCGATCACGATCGGTGCTTTGACGGCACCCGTGCGCACGAGCTCGTTGAACCGCCGGCCCGCGCGAGCCCGTTCCCCATATCCAAGCCAGCAGATGCGGGCGGGCAGCCCCTGGTACTTGACGTGTTCCTGTGCGGCCTCGATCCACCGGACCAGCGCGGGATCGTCGGAGAACTCCTCGACGATCGCCCGGTCGGTGACGGCGATGTCCTCGGGATCACCCGACAGTGCGACCCAGCGGAACGGACCCTTGCCCTCGCAGAACAGAGGACGGATGTAGGCCGGAACGAATCCCGGAAAGTCGAACGCGCGAGCGCTTCCGCCCAGCCGGGCCTCCGCACGAAGGCTGTTGCCGTAATCGAACACCTCGGCGCCGCGGTCGAGAAACTCGACCATCGCGTCGACGTGCGCGGCCATGCTTTCACGGGCGCGCCGGATGTATCCCTGCGGATCGTCGAGCCGCAGCTCCTGCGCATCCTCAGGTGAAAGGCCGGCCGGGATGTAGCTGAGCGGGTCGTGCGCCGGAGTCTGGTCGGTGACGATATCGACTTCGAAATTGCGCGCGGCCAGCGCCGGAACGACCTCTGCCGCGTTGCCGTGCAGGCCGATCGACAGCGCGCGCTTCGAATGCTTCGCGTCAAGCGCGAGCTTCAACGCGTGCTCGAGGTCGTCCGCGCGAACGTCGAGATACTTGTGCTGCAGCCGGCGCTCGATGCGTTCGGAATCGGCCTCTACGCACAGCGCAACCCCGCCGTTCAGCGTGATGGCAAGGGGCTGCGCGCCACCCATCCCACCGAGACCCGCGGTCAGGGTTATGGTCCCCGCGAGCGAGCCGCCGAAGCGCTTGCGCGCAATCGCTGCAAAAGTCTCGTAGGTTCCCTGGAGAATGCCCTGGGTGCCGANNCCGTCATCTGGCCGTACATGGTCAGACCAAGCGCTTCGAGCCGCCTGAACTCGTCCCAGGTCGCCCACTCGGGCACCAGCATCGCGTTGGAGATCAGCACGCGCGGGGCCCACTCGTGCGTGTCGAAGACACCGACGGGCTTGCCCGACTGCACGAGGAGTGTCTGATCCGCCTTAAGGCCGCGCAGCTCGCGCACGATCGCGTCGAACGCCTCCCAAGAGCGCGCGGCCCGGCCGGTGCCGCCGTACACGACGAGGTCCTCGGGCCGTTCGGCGACCTCAGGGTCGAGGTTGTTCATCAACATCCGCATGGCCGCCTCCTGCGGCCATCCGAGACAGGTGATCTCCGAACCTCGGGGTGCGCGTACTTCTCGCGTCGCTCCCATCATTGCAAGGGCCCGGTCGCAGACTCGGCCGCCTTGAGGACCGCGCCGCTGCGGATCAGCTCCTCCGCCGCCGCCAGCTCCGGCGCCAGAAAGCGGTCCGGCCCGGCCCCCGGCACGTGCTTGCGCAAAAGGTCTCGCACCGCTTCCGTGGCCGGGGCCGCCTTGAGCGGGCGCCGAAAGTCCTGCGCGCGCGCGGCGGACACCAGCTCGACGGCGAGGATGTGCCTGAGGTTGTCGAGCACGGTGCGCAGCTTCAGCGCCGCCCCCCAACCCATCGAGACGTGATCCTCCTGCATGCCCGAGGTGGGGATCGAGTCCACGCTCGCGGGCGCCGCGAGGCGCCGGTTCTCGGCCACCAGCGCCGCAGCCGTGTACTGGGCAACCATCAGGCCGGAGTTGACGCCGGGCTGCTCGGCGAGGAACGGAGGGAGTCCTTCGGACCGATGCGGATCGAGCAGCCGATCGACCCTACGCTCGGCGATGGCTCCCACCTCGGCCGCCGCGATGGCCAGGAAGTCCGCGGCAAACGCCAGCGGCTCGCCATGGAAGTTGCCCGTCGACTCGACCTCGCCGGTCTCGAGGACCACCGGGTTGTCGACCGCCGACGACAGCTCGATGGCTTCCACGCGCCTGGCGTAATCCAGGGTGTCACGCGCGGCGCCGGCGACCTGCGGGCTGCAGCGGACGGAGTACGAGTCCTGCACCGCATGGTGCGAGTGGCGATGCGAGGCGACGATTCCCGACCCACGAAGCAACCGGGTCAGATTCGCGGCGCTCGCGAGCTGGCCGGGATGCGGACGGATCTCGTGGAGCCGGGCCTGGAAGGGCCGATCCGTCCCGAGCAATGCCTCGGCCGACATGGCCGCGGTGATGTCCGCGATCCTGAAGCAGAGCTCGGCGTCGGCGCAGGCCAGGGCCAGCATGCCGAGCATTCCATCGGTGCCGTTGATAAGGGCGAGGCCCTCTTTGGTTTCGAGCTTCAATGGCTTGATCCGCGCCGCCTTGAGCACCTGGGCCGCCGGCCTCACCTCGCCCGCCGGATCCTTGACGTCGCCCTCCCCGACGAGGGCCAGCCCGATATGGGCCAGCGGGGCCAGGTCGCCGCTGCAGCCGACCGAGCCGAAGCGCGGCACGATCGGGGTGATCTCGGCGTTCAGCATCGCAATGAGCGTCTCGGCCACGACCGGCCTGACCCCGGACAGACCCATGGCGAGCGTGCGGGCGCGCAGCAGCATCGTTGCGCGGACGACCTCGGTGTCCACGGGCGTTCCCATCCCGGCGGCATGGGAACGGATCAACGCGAGCTGAAGCTCCGGCTGGCGAAGCGGAGCGACCCTGGTCCCCGCCAGCGCGCCGAAGCCCGTCGAGACGCCGTAGACCGGCTCCCTCGAGGCTGCGGCCCTCTCGACGCGGGCCCGGCTCCGCTCCATCCTGGTGCGGGCCGCCGCCGCCAGCGCGACCTTCTCGCCATGACGCGCGACGTCCACGACCTGGCCCTCGGACAGCCCGGCGCCGCGAAGCGTGACTGTCATCGAGGCAAGGCTAACCGATGCCTCGCCGGGCCAGAATGCCGGCGATTCAGGGGGCTGGAATGAACCGGGCGCGCGTGAAGGAACCCTCTTCGAGGTCCACCACCCACGTCGAACCCTTGTCGAAGCCACCGGTGCCCGGCTTGATCACGCGCTGCGTGACGAGCTCCTCGACCAGCTCCCACACGATGTCGCCGTGAGTGCTGAGCACCGCATGGTCGAGCTCGGGATGGCCCATCACCTGCATCGCGCCCGCCAGCCCGTGGCCTTCCGCGAGCATCGAGGTTTGCTTCACGGGGAGCTTGCGGACGCGAGCGAGCGGTTCGACGGTCTGCACGCATCGCAGGAACGGGCTCGAGAATACCGCCGTAATCGGAAACGGCTCCAGGACCGCAACCAGCGCCTCCGCCTGCTTGAAACCCTTCTTGCCCAGCGGGCGGAGCCGGTCATCCTCGGGCCAGTTGCTCCTGCTGCCCGCTTTCGCGTGCCGTATGACGTAGAAGGTCCCCACGAGAGGTCAGGGCATCCACTGGCGCAGGCTCTTGCGCTCCAGAGCCTTCCAGGTCTTCGACCACTTCGAGCGGGCGTCCTCCGCCGCGACGTGCTCCATTGCGATCAGCTCGCCCGCGACGAACGCACGCCGCCCGCTGATTCGAGCGCTGCGCAGCCATGACTGGGCGGTGACGCTGTCCTGGTGCTCGCCAAGGATCGTCTGCAGCTTGGCCGCGGCGCGTGCGAAGCCGGCTGCCGCGCTGCCGGCGACCGGGGCCACGGCCTCGGCGGCGTAGCGCGCGCGCTTGGCCAGGATGCGTATGCGATGCAGCTCCGGGTCGGTGGGAGTTTCCGGCAGCTGCTTGACGGCCGAGCGCAGGCGCCGCCACGGACCTGCCGCCAGGGGGGGCAGCACTTTCAACGCCGGCTCGTCGGCCTCGGGCAATGTGGCTGGTGAGTGTGCCGCCATCACGAGTCGCTCGAGCAGGTCGATGTAGCGAACCGACCCCAGCTCACCCAGCAACTTTGTACGCAGAGTTTCGATCTCGAGCTCGAGGATGTGCAGCAGCGAACCGGCCGACCTCAGGTCGCTCGGGGGCAATGCCTTGGCCCGCTCGTGCAAGCGTTCGAGCAGGACTTCCCGGTCGCGAACGGCGCCCAGGCCCAGGGCGACCCAGGCCAGCTCCGAGCGCAGAGGCTCGGTCCATTCCGGATCGAGCAGCGGGCCGAACGTCCGCAGGTGCGACCGCAGCTTGCGCGTCGCGACGCGCGCCTGGTGGACGGCCTCAGGGTCGCCGCTGGTTCGGATGAGTGGGTCGTGCTTCAGCATCGATGCGATGCTCTCGGCGAACACGTGCTTGATCACGTCTGTCGCGGGCGGGTCGGCCTGCAAGGGCTGCGCCGCCACCTCGGGCGCTTCCATGGCGCGCGGCCCGAGCGCGCGGATGTGCTTCGGCGTCGGGTCCGGCGCCCCCGCGCCGGCTCCGCGCAGGCGCATGACCAGCGGATCGATGATGCCGCCGGCCGCGCCGTTCTGCTGCGAGCTCACCTCGACCTCGATCTCGCGGAACCGAGCCGCGACCCGCCGGCCGTCCCGCACCGAAACTTCGTCGTCCACGACCTCGGCCACGCGTGCTCCGGCTGCGTCGACCAGCCTCACCCGGCGTCTCAGCGTCGAGAGGCGGGCGACGGGAACGAGCTCCGCTTTGCGGACGTACGCGCGCACGATCGCCACCGCCGCTTCGGGCGGTTTCTTGGCGCCGCCTTGAAACACGAGCTCATCGCGCTCGAGAAGCTGGCCGGTGGCATCCGCCGGCGGCAGCTTCAAAGTCCAACCCTCGCCCGCGCGGTGCCTCAGCGAGACGCCCCACCGCGCGAGTCGCAGGTCCGGTGTGTCGTAGTACACGGTTTCGAGCCGGACGGCCTCCGGCGGTGTCACCACCACGCCATCGATAACGCCGCTCAGGTCAGGTAGGTGGAATGCGGGTCCCGCCCCGAGCTTCACCTCCCGTTCAAGCATGGCGGACGCCGTTCACCTCTCCATTACCACGGGCGCTTTCCAGGGCCAGCTCCTGGAAGCGCTTGTGCGAGTTGAGACCGCGAACCGTCGGCACACGCTGCCAGGAGCCGTCCGCGCAGAGCTCCCAGGCCAGGACGTCGTCGGCCAGGGCGATCTCCAGGATCTGGGACAGGCGCTCGCGCAGCTTGCGATCGGAGACTGGTACAACCGCCTCGACCCGTCGATCCAGGTTGCGCTGCATCAAGTCGGAGGACCCGAGGTAGTACTCGGCGTCGGCGCCATCGCCGAAAGCGAAGATGCGGGAGTGCTCGAGAAACCGCCCGACGATCGAGCGCACGCTGATGCGCTCGGACAGCCCGGGCACTCCGGGGCGCAGCGAGCACATGCTGCGGACGATCAGGTCGACTCGGGCGCCCGCCTGCGAGGCCGAATACAGCGCGTCGATGATCTCGGGATCGATCAGGTTGTTGACCTTGATGATGATCCGGCCGCCCGGCTTGCCCTCGCGCTCGATCAGCTGCGTGATGCCGGCGCGCAAGCTGGTCGGCGCGACGAGAAGCTTGCGGTAGCGATGCTGGCGGCTGTAACCGGTCAGCAGGTTGAACAGCTCGGTGACATCCGCGCCGAGGTCGGCGTCAGCGGACAGCAAGCTCACGTCCTCATACATATGGGCGGTGCTCGGGTTGTAGTTGCCGGTGCCGACGTGCAGGTAGTGCTGGATGTGCTTGCCCTCGCGCCGCACGACCAGCGTCACCTTGGCATGGGTCTTCAAGCCGAGGAGTCCGTACACGACGTGCACGTTGGCTTCCTCGAGAGCCCTCGCCCAACCGATGTTCGCCTGCTCGTCGCCGCGCGCCTTGAGCTCGACCAGCGCCGCGACCTGCTTGCCCCTTTCAGCGGCACGGATCAGAGCCCTCACGATCGGGCTGCCCGGGCCTGACGTTCGGTAGAGCGTCTGCTTGATCGCGAGCACGTCCGGATCGCTTGCGGCGTGGTCGATGAAGGCCTCCACCGACGTTGCGAACGAGTCGTATGGATGGTGCGCGAGAAGATCGCCGGCGCGCAGCACCGCGAACAGGTCGGGCACCTCCGCCGCCAGCCCGCGCAGTCGCGGCTGCGTGGTCGGAGTCCAGGGCTCCTCTTTCAGGTCGGGACGGTCGAGATGCGAGAGCGCATGCAGGCTCCCCAGGTCGAGCAGGCCGGCCGCCTGGTAAACGTCTGTCGGCTGCAGCTCGAGCTCCCTGGTGAGCAGCTCGAGGACTTCGGGAGACATGCCCGGGTCGACCTCGAGACGCACCACGCGTGCGTGGCGGCGGCGGCGTCGAAGCTCTGTCTGGATGGCGGCCAGCAGATCCTCGGCGTCACTGTCGACATCGTCGAGGTCGCCGTCTCGCGTGACACGGAAGGGATGGTGGGCGACCACCTCCATGCCAGGAAAGAGCGCCTGCAGGTGGAGTGCGATGACGTCCTCCAGCGGGACGTAGCGCCGGCCCTCGACCAGAGGGATGAACCGCGGCAGTACCGGCGGCACCTTCACGCGCGCAAAGCGCTGCTGGTGGCGCTGCGGGTCGCGGACCATCACCGCAAGGTTCAAGGACAGGTGCGAGATGTATGGAAACGGATGGCCCGGATCGACCGCGAGCGGCGTGAGGACCGGAAAGATCTGCTGCCGGAAAACGCTGTGCAGCTGGCTCAGCTCTCGCTTGGTCACCTTGTCGGCGCGAACCAGCTCGATGCCCGCCTCGGCGAGGGCGGGAACGATGTCGGTGTTGAACAGGCCCACCTGGCGGTCCACCAGGCCCTCGACGCGGGCGCGGATCGCCTTCAGCTGTTCGAGCGGCGACATGCCGTCGGGCGACGCCACCGCCACCGCGGCGAGCACCTGCTCTTTCAGCCCTGCGACGCGAACCTGAAAGAAGTCGTCGAGGTTCTGGCTGAAGATCGCCAGGAACCTAACCCGCTCCAGCAGGGGCACCCGGGGGTCCTCCGCCATGGCGAGGACACGCTCGTCGAAATCGAGCCTGGACAGCTCCCGATTGAGGTAGCGGGGGCTCTCCGGCACGGCAAGAGAGCCTCCCAGAGAACCTGTTGGAAGGGCTGTTTGATCCGACTCGGCCTGCACTCCCACCACCACGAATGGAAGATTACCGCCTGCCGCACGAGCCTAGGTTAGGGACTGGTTAAGGAGTGCCGCGGAGGACGGCGAACCGGGCGGTTGCTAACGATAACAAAGGGCCGATCCGCCAGCGGTTACCGGTCGAAGGTAGCCTGGCTACCGGATCCGAACGATCTCCACAAGCGGACCGGGGGTTGGCCCGGCCCGCCTCAGGAGCTGCTCGTCTTAGCCGAGAGCGGCCACGACGTTCGAAAAGACGTTCTGAATCTGGTTTCCCATAGTTAACAGAATGACGATGACGACGATCGAAACGAGAACCAGGATCAAGGCATACTCGACCATTCCCTGGCCGCTCTGACGAACGGCACCCCGACGTTTCATCTTTACATCCACCTCCTTTCTCGCCTGCGCGAGCGTGTCGAACGGTAACTTGTCTAACGCTCGGGTTCAGCTTTCATTAAAGTTTTTGTTTCAGCTATTTGTAATGCCTTCCATGAGCCTGGCTAATATGTCGGCGTGGCCCGGCCTTCCTTCAGCCTCGAGCAGGTGAGGTCCTTCGTCGCCGTGGCCGAACACGAGCACATCTCGAAAGCGGCCGCCTCCCTGTTCCTGACCCAGGGCGCGGTCACCCAGCAGGTCCGGCACTTCGAGCGGGCGATGGGACTGCAGCTGCTGGAGCGTGACGGCCGCGGCATCCGCCTTACCGACGCCGGCCGAACGCTGGCCGTCGCGTGCCGGGCGGCGCTGCGATCGATGCAGGTCCTGGAGGACACGGCCGAATCGATGAAGTCGCTACAAGCAGGCTCGCTACACCTTGGAGCCAGCCCGACGTGCGCGACCTACTACGTGCCGTCCCGTCTGGCGGAGTTCGCCAAACAGCACACGGGGATCAAGCTCAGCATGACCGTCGCACCTTCCGCCGACCTCAACGGCCAGGTCCTGGCCGGAGCATTGGACTGCGCTTTGATCGAAGGGGAGCCGGACCCCGAGCTGCTGGCGGTGGTGCTGGATCACGACGAGCTCATCCTGGTCGCTCTTCGGGATCATCCGCTTGCGGCGCTCCTCCGGGTCACCTCAGCCGACCTGGCCCAGCACCGCTACATTGGACGGGTCCCGACCTGGGCGGCGGAGCGAAGCGTTCGCGACCTTCTCGGCGAGGACTTCGACCACACGGATACGTTGAACCTGGGGCATCCCGAGTACGTCCGTGCGGCAGTGCTCGCGGGACTTGGATACGCGGCCCTTCCACGCTTGGCCGTGGCAGCCGACCTCGAGTCTGGTTTGCTGAAACGACTACCGGGACCATCCAGCCGCCGTCCCATCCGCGCGATCCGCCGCCGAGCCACCGGTGGTCCCGCCATGGAGCAGTTCTGGCAGCTCCTCGCCGCAGAAGCGCCGCCGACGGCTGTTGTCTCAGCAGCCGAGCGCCCCTGACCCGCCAGAATCTACGCCGTGGAAGAAGTCATCAATACCAAGGGGTTGAGGCGCGTGTTCAAGACACGCGCGCGAGCCGTCGAAGCGGTCGCCGGCGTGGACCTGCACGTGCGCGCGGGCGAGATCTTCGGGTTCCTTGGACCAAACGGGGCGGGCAAGACGACGACGCTGCGCATGCTGGCCACGCTGCTGCCGCCCAGCGGTGGCTCAGCAACCGTAGCGGGCTGCAACCTGCTCACGCAGCCTGACCGGATCCGAGAGCGCATCGGTTACGTCGGCCAGGCGGGCGGCTCGGACCGCGAGATCACCGGACGCCGCGAGCTCGAGTTCCAGGGCCGGCTCTATGGCCAGTCGTCGGCGGCGGCCAGGAAACGCGCCGCCGAGCTGATCACGATGCTCGAGCTGGAGGCCTGCGCCGACCGCAAATCCGGCACCTACTCAGGGGGTCAGAAGCGCCGGCTCGATATCGGCCTCGGCCTGGTCCACGATCCGCAGCTTCTCTTCCTCGACGAGCCGACAACCGGCCTCGACCCCCAGAGTCGCGCGCGCGTGTGGGACGAGGTACGGCGCATGCACGATCGGGGCACGACCGTCTTCCTGACCACGCACTACCTCGACGAGGCGGACGCCCTGTGCGATCGGGTCGCCATCATCGACTACGGAAAGATCGTCGCCGAAGGCACGCCCGAGGAGCTGAAGCGCGCGGTCGCAGGCGACGTCGTGACGCTCGCCGTGGCTGGCGACCAGCAGCGGGCGTTGGACCTGCTCGAGGATCAGCCGTTCGTGAGAGAGGCCACGCTGGACGAAGGCTCCGTCCTTCTATATGTGGACCGCGGAGAGGTCGCGATGCCGGCCATCCTGAGGCTGCTCGACGGTGCGGGCCTGACCCTCATGACCATCGGGCTCCACCGGCCGAGCCTCGACGACGTCTTTCTGCGCCAGACAGGACGCTCGCTGCGGGAGACGGCGGCATGAAGCTGGCGCGCGACACCGGGCTCGTCTTCGGCCGCTACTTCGGACTCTTCATCCGCAACCCTGCCTGGGTGGCGCTCGGTGTGCTGCAGCCCGTGATCTATCTCGTCCTCTTCGGACCCCTGCTCAAGTCCATCTCGTCGGTGCAAGGTTTCCCACCGGGTGGGGCCTACAACGTGTTCGTGCCCGGCCTGCTGGTCCAGCTCGGCATGTTTGGCGCCGCCGGGGTCGGGTTCAGTCTCATCGCCGAGCTGAGGGCAGGTGTGATCGAGCGGCTGCGAGTCACTCCCGTGAGCCGGGTCGCCCTGCTGCTGGGACGCGCTCTTAGAGACATGCTCTCCATCGTCGTGCAGTCGCTGATCCTGATCCTGCTGTCCCTGCCTTTCGGCCTGAGCATCCATCCGATCGGGGTCGTCATCACGCTCGGTTTGATCGCGCTCATCGGCCTGATGACCGCGTCGATCGCCTACGCGTTGGCGTTGTGGGCGCGCGACGAGAACACGTACGCGCCGATCATCTTCACCTCGACCCTTCCCATCCTGCTGCTGTCTGGAGTCCTGCTTCCCCTGGGCCTCGCGCCCCAGTGGCTGCGCAACGTCGCGGCCCTAAACCCACTCTCCTACGCGGTCGACGCCGCCCGTGCGGTGTTCAGGGACCACCTGAGCGACCCGAGCGTCACGAAGGGCGTGGCGATAATGCTGGTGCTGTCAATCGTCGCGATCGCAATTGGGGCCCGGTCGTTCGGAAGAGCTGTTGCTTAACCGAAGGCAGTAAGGCTCGCCCTCTCCGTCGCCCACATCTCTTCGAACAGCCGGTCGATCTCTTCGA
Source organism: Candidatus Dormiibacterota bacterium (assembly GCA_003151935.1). GTDB lineage: Bacteria > Chloroflexota > Dormibacteria > Dormibacterales > Dormibacteraceae > Palsa-870. Next base: position 18,021 of record PLYZ01000054.1, read on the forward strand.
GCGAGCACACCACAGCCGTCAGCGGGTCGAGCATCAGCGCGTACTTCGCCTTCTGGCGGTCGCGTTCGAGCAGCGCCTCGACGACCAGCTCGTGCACGGCCATGTGCGACCGGTTCAAGGCCGCGAGAGAGCATTGGGCGCGGCTGGAGCAGCTGCGGGCAGGCGCGCGAGACCTGACGCCTCAAACCGGAAAGGCTCGTCGTTAGCGGTTAGGCACGCTTGGCGCCAAACGAGCGCCATCACAAGTCGGGAGACGCGCGGCTGGTGCCATACGTGCCGAACCCGGATTGGTCGGAGGAGGGAACACTATTTAAACTCCCGAGCTGAACTCGGCGCAGGCATCTTCGGCCTAATTAGAACCCATCGCGAGCGGGTTGATCAGGCTTCCGCAGGCGGTTAGCCGCCCGCCTGCGGTCCTTGGCACTGGTGGCTGCGTGCCCGGCGCCCCCGGGCTGACTAAGCCCCCTCCTGCACCTCGATCAGCTCATCGGCCACCAGCCCGTGGGCTTCACGATGCACTGCGTTGGCGGCTTCCTTGTTGGGAGCCTCGACCAAACAGAAGGCCTTCCCAGAGGCCGCATCGAACCAGTACTTGTGGTACGTGACGCCATGCTTTTTCTGAACCTTCACATCTTGTTCGTGCGCGCCCTTGATCGCCTCCGCTGTGAGGCCGTCGATCTTGTGGTGGATATCCATGTACAGCGGCATACCGAACCTCCTTTACGAGTCCAACTCCATGGCTAAACCTTAGTCTCCAGGTGCCCAGCATAATCACGACCCGCCAGGCCGCGAGCGCCATCTCGCAACCTGGGCGTACCGCTCACAGTGCCGGGATGTGGGCGATGGACGCCCAGCAAGACCGGTCTGGCCCTGGCCGACTACGACGTGCTCGCTATCATGGCGGCGACCCTTTCCGCGATCGCCGCCACCGTAAGGTTGGTGTTGGCGCGCGGAAGCGTCGGCATTACAGAAGCGTCGGCGATGACAAGGTTGTCCAATCCATGGACCCTGCATGAGGCATCAACAACAGCCATCGCGTCACCCTCAACTCCCATCCTGCAAGTCCCCACAGCATGGTAGGTATGGGCCGTAGTCTGGCCCGCCCTCCACCAGGCAGACTGAGCGCGAGGAATCGTCACTCAAGAGGCCGGCCAGCGCGCAGCCCGCAGTTCCACCACCGAGCACGAGAACATCGAAGTGGGTGCCGCGCTCGCTCATATTTCCAGCATGGTACGACCGGGGCGGGACCTTCGAAGGCGATCGCCGGGGAGACGGGACACTATTTGAACCCCCAACGGGACGTCGAGAAGTAGTCGGGCGCTGCGTTCTCTGTTGGTAGTTCAAAAAGAGAGATTTGGTCGGGGAGGGGGGATTTGAACCCCCGACCACCTGACCCCCAGTCAGGTGCGCTACCGAGCTGCGCTACTCCCCGTTCCTTATCGCATCTGATTCTTTCCTAGTGCGATGGTCTCGCGTCTGCGGCTAGTTCGACAAGGCCGCGTAAAAGGCTGGGAATCAGAGTCCACATTCTAGGTAGGCATCGTCAGCGGCAAGGCTTCGAGCGTATTGTCCGAGGGTGGCCGAGAAGTGGCGGGTCCTCGTAACCGTAGGTAATCCCCACAACCCTGTCGCTCATGCCATCACACAGAGGTTGCCCCCTGACACGTCCCCCGTATATATGGACTTCAGTGGCGACCCGGTTCTTTCCGTGGTGAGGGTCACCGTCGAGGCTGACTCCCCCGAAGATGCCCACACCCTGGCCGAGACCCTAGTCAAGCAGGCGTGTCTTGCCAGTGAATGGAACTGGACCCCTGTGGCGACCGGCGCCGAACGAGCGCCTCAGGCGTAGACTCCGCGGTGACGGCGCCGCAGCGCGGGTGTTGGAGCCACCCGGTCACGACGCCGCCTGAGTGAGAGTAACGCCCATGCGTTCTAAGCAATCGCCGCACACCCCGCCCAACGTCAACGTCGGCGACGTGATCCGCGTCCACGTTCCACCGCTCCCCGATCTCTGGACGGTCGACGCCGTGCTTGTGGAGCAGCGGGACAGCGGAGCTTACTTTTTACGCATCTCGCAGAACAGCGGGCAGATAAGCCGGACGATCGCCCCGCGCGGCTTTGAGATCGTGAGCCGCTCAATCTCCATTCCGGTCGAGCTCCGTGCTTTACGCGCCAGCCTCCGACCGGAGATCCTTAGGGCGATGAAAGACCTACGTGCTTCTCAATCCGCTCTATACGCGGAGCAACTCGGGGTAGAACCTCCGTTGTCCGTTCCGATCGAGCTTCCTACCCTTGGCCGCGGGCGGCTGGTGATATGAGCGACCACTTCAAGGACGGCAACCCGACTGCTGAGGAGCGTGCGGTCATCGAGCGGGCATGGCACGCAGGAGAACCCCTACCGCCCGGATGGGTCATGGTCGAACTGCCGGCCGGGTTTGTGACCCCGACCGGCAAGGTGATTCCGCCGCGCACCTTCGTGATGCTCAGGGAGAGCGACGCCGCGGCCATGTATGCCGGTCAGTTCGGAGACGACAACTGACTACCCCGCTACGGTCACGATCGCGAGCCGACGCAGCGGCGGAATCCCGCGCCACGGTGGCGTCCGTAAGGGAACGTAAGCTCCGACCTAAGCCTCGGCGGTGGACCGAAGCGCAGCCCGGACAGCTACGCGGAATCCTTGCCGAGGTCCAGGCGGGCGACAACAGGCGCCTCAGCGCTCAGGCGCGGCGGATGCTGGCGCTAATCACTGCCCGCCCCGATGTCTCACGATCACGGAAATGGACGACCGCCAAGGCGGCGCGGGTGACCGTCGACGGCGATGCGCTGCGCCGGCACTTCCACCATTGGGCGGCAAGCGCCATGCGTGATTCACTCACCCTCAAAGCGCGACTGGCTGCAGCGGAGCTCGAGCGCCAGTTCGGAGCATTCTATAACTCTCTGGACGCGAGATTGCTGGATGAGGAGCGGGTCGAGGGGCGCCGCTGGGACAACGCCGAAGGCGTTCTCTCGCTCCGAGTCTTGACCGGCGACCTAAGCTATCTCGCGCATGCGTAGGACGCCTAAGCGCAAGCCTCTGACGCCTGAGCAACGCGAGTTGCGAGAGTTGAGACTGGCCGCGATCCGGCAATGGGCTGCCGAGATCACGGCGGGTAAGGTGCGACCCCGGCAACGCTAGGGGTCCTCGCCTTCATCAGCCAGCTCGCCCGGCAAGACGCGAAGGGACGGCGGAATTCCGTCACCGTGCAAAAACTCGCGGCCAAATATGGCATCTGCACACTCACTCGAGCCCTGCGTGCGTCCAGCTGAGCGTGCCGCCTGAGTAACGGCTAGGACTTCGTCTAGGGTCCATGGCGCGGCAGGTTCAGAAAGGTGACGCTCTTGGGCCTTGGCTGCCTGCTGCGAGGTAGCGGCGGCCTCTTGTTTGAGGGACTCGTCTAGTTTCCGAAGACGTTCGATTGCTTCGGGGTCACGCGAGAACGCGTCATGTACTTCGCTCATTCGTAAAGTTTGATCGCTCACGCACCGGCGCCCCCACGCATCCTGTTTAAGCCGGCCGCGGTGAATGCTTTATAGAGATGAGCCTCAGTCCCGGTCTGGCCACCTGGCACTGCGGTCACGGCTGCGATCAACTGACGGAGAAGCGAGTTCGTTTCACTCGCGTCGCCACCACCAGCTCCACCTCTCTGCGGTCCGATACTTACCCTCTCGGGCGACCCGCCCTCACCAGCCAGGAAGAGGGTCGGCTTGTAAACCGTTCCTTCGAAACCGGTGGCGGCCCCGATTACACCAGAGCGATGTGCCCCAGCTGGAACCGCTGATCCGTTACCAGATCCACCACCGAACACGCTCAACGCTTGGCTGATGACATTCGCGCTTGTGCCAAGACGATCGAAGAAGCCCCCGATGTTGTTCAGGATTGGAGTGAGCGTGGTTTGTAGCCAGCCGCCGAACCTCTGCAGGTCGCTCCATGCTCCGTTGACGGCATCACGGAACCAGCCGACATTCTTGTAAGCCCAAATGACGCCGACCACTAGGGCCGCGACGGCGATGGTGATAAGGCCGATCGGGTTCGCATCCATGGCCAGGTCGAGTAGGAGCATGGCCGACCGCAAGAACCCAACTTGAGGAATCGCGATGGCGATCGCAACCACCAGTCTTCCGATCATCACTGCCATTCCAATGGCGTTCGTGATCGCCAGCGCGACGTTCCAGAGCACCCACGCAGCTCCGATGGCGACGATGTACGGGGCCAGAGTCGACAGCAAGTTCCAGGCCGTCTTCAAGTCCGGTCCGAGCGTCTTCAGCCAGCCGGCGAATGACACGATCTGAGGCATTAGGTTTGTGACCATCTGGGTTGCCCAGTCAGCGATCACGGGAACGATCGGAGCGACGGCAGCTAAGAACTGATCGACATAGGGGATCAAGACCGTTCCGATCTGGACTGCCGCGTGGTCGAGCTCTGCCCTGAGCGCGGACATATGGCCACCCAGGGTTTGGGACGCTACCGAAGCCGAGCCGCCTAGCTTGCCCGACAGCGCATCAAGGATCTGGCTCAGGCCGGCCGTGCGATTTGACTGCTCTGTGGTGATTAGAGCAACCTTGGCTTGAGCGGCCTCGAGCACCTTGAGGGCGGCAACGTGAGCTGGACCATGCGTGGTGGCGACCTTCTCCTCAGCCTTGCCCACCGCCGTAATGGCGTTAGCAAGCGCAGTAGCTGAGGGGATGGTGGCCGGCAGCGTGATGCCGAGCTCTTTGAGTGCTCGGCCTGAACCCTGCATCCCGAGCAGGACATCCTTGGCGGATGTTGCCAGGTCGAGATGTTTGGCCGCAGCAAGGTCTGCGATCGGACCCATGGCGGACATCGCTTGAGTCCACGTAAGGCCGCCTTCGGTCAGTTGGGTCATCACCGCGAGCGTTTGGGTGTCTGTATCACCGAAGACCCGCATCTTGGCCTCCAGGGCCTCGAGCGCAGTGCTCATCTGCGGCGTGACCTTCTCCCCAGCATCCTTCAGCGCGTTGTTGAGGAGAGCCTGAGCGGACTGAAATTGAGCCGCCATCTTGGCCGCCTCCCCGAGCGCGGCCACTGCCGCGACGCCGACCACGACGCTGACCAGGGCGGCCGCCTTGGCCATCCCCATGAGGCCGGATTCGGCCTGCTGGAACGTCTGCAGGCCTTCGCTCTTGGCGCGAAGTAGTACCTCGAGCATGTAAAGATCAGACACCGTACTTTGCCTCCACGACCGCCTTTAGTCGGTCGAGAATCCGCCGGTAGGTTTTCGGTTGGGCGCGGAGTTCCTCTTTCAGCGCCGCGTCCAACGTGGCCCATATCTCACGGCCGGTCTCCACGAGAATCTGCTCGTTCGCGTTGCGCCAATGCTCCACAGCCTCGTCTTCGTCAGTCATGTCGCGCTCGTCTCGGCCGTAACAGAGCCGTCTTTGCCCTTCGTAATTTTCGTGGTCCGCTTACCGGCCTTGCGGGGCGTACCTGCTTCCTTGACCGCCTCAGCGATCGACTGAAGGCCCTGCAGGATAGGTGAGGTCACCTCGTCCCACGTCATGACTACCGGAGGCTTGGCGCTGGCGGCCTTTTGATGTAAGTTCCAAACTGCGCTGAAGCCCTCGGCAGTCTCGACCAGGCTCAGCAGCTCCGCGCACTGAGGGCAGGCTTCGACATGATCGACCAGTCCGGGCTCTGTGAGAATCCTCTGGGCGAGCCATGCCTCCATCGAGGGAAGTAGCGCCTCCGCCGACTCAGCGGTGAGGAACCCGTTGGGCGTTTTGAGATGGAACTCGGCCAGGAACCACGCGCGCTCAGCACCTATCAGGAGTTGCGGCCCTCGACGGGTGACGACCGGCGCGTTGCCGGCCGCCCCCCAAGGAGACCCACCAGGGGAAGGAGTACCCCGAGCGGGTGTCCGTGTCTCGCTCACCGCTGCCCGGTCCTCGAGGTTTCCTCGGTGTAGAACATCGGCGCGCGCGGAAACGTTGTCGGCTTCACGTTTCGCCCCAGCTGCTCGAGCTGGGTCTTGAGGCTGGTCCCCCTGAATGCCTTGCGCACCTGCTCCTGGCGAGTCCGCTGGCGCATCTCCTGCTCCAAAATGCGCACCTCGGCGCCTATCGCGTCTTTCTGCTGTTGGACGTGAAAGCGATCTACTGGGTACAGGTCGACGTTCATGATTTCGTCTCCTCTTCGAGATTTGCGAGCGTGGTTTCGATCAGATCCGCCAACCCCAAAATGGAGGGCATCAGCGGTCGCAAGTTGCCGATCGAGAAGTCGCCGAGCGTTGCGCTTGCGATACTCAATCTGTCTTGCAAGTAGCCGAGTGTTTCGCGGGTACCGAGCCCTGAGTTGACAGACTTCCGCGCCACTGCATCCGCTCCGCTCATCGCCAATGCAGCACCTCGCAGAGCTTCGGCTGCCCGCTTCAGGGTTGCCGAATCGTCCACGGTGAGCGGGAGAACCTTCGGCTTCCCAGGTTGCAGGGCACTGACGATCGTGCCTAGCGGACCCCGCTCGAACGGGATGGGGTCGGACATGATCACCTTCTGAATGAGTGAGCCGCACTTCGGGCAGGCCGGCTGCCCCATCCTCCATAGGGCGCCGCACTGATCGCACTCGTAACGGCTTCCGCCCAGACCAGATTCAGCCGCGCGGAGCTCTTCCACGGTGGCTAACTTCCGGCTCATCGGCCCATCACCGTCTTGCGAGGTGTCAGGATTCCCGTCCCTGGCAGCGCGCGGCCAGTCCCGTAGGGCTTTGATCCGTCGCGGTCGGTCGGATCGGGTTCGGGTGCTTTCCAGTTACCTCCAGGGCGCCGTCCAGTCAGAGCGTCGGTCGCGATCGGGGTTCGTCGAGTGTCTGCCATTTTCTTGGCCTCCTTAATTCCAGCCCGCCACTGACGGTGGCTTTGGCTTGGTTGTCGTTGCAGTCGGCGCCGGCACAGACGGACGGTTGGGTACCGGGATCGGCATGGGGTCGCCGCGCTGCAGCTCCACCTTCGGCGCCCCAGACCTCGACCATCGACGTAGGGCTTCGTCCAGGGCGGCCGCTGAAATTCGAACTGGACCCCAGCGATGAGCGCCGAGCTGGACCGCCTCGATCGAGCCAGCGTCGAGGTACCGGCGCACGGTGCTCACGGCCACGCGCAGCCGGCGCGCTACTTCTTGGACGGTCAGCAAGTCGGACTCCGCGGCGCTCATGCGTGTCCCTGCTGCTTCGTCGCGTGAACCGTGACGCCTGTTTTCTCCACGCCGCCCGAGATCGGGGAAGATTCCAGACGCTCGCAAAAAGACCGGAGATTAAACTCGCCGCTGATCGGGACGCTCCGCGACAAGAGCCGATCGCTTTTTTCGCTTAACCGGGGGTGTGTCATCGCCGGTTCCTCCACGTCGGCTGCTTGCGCTTCCTCATCACGCACGAAGCAGTTGAGATAGCCCTGATGCCTACAGACACGACCTAAGACCTTGCCTGCACTGATCGGAGCCCGCGAAGGGTCCACCCCTAACCGGATGAGCTCATCCGTGAGCTCGGCTCTCCATACCGCGCCTGGCAAGACGATGAGCGTCCGCGTGATGGTGGTATCACTCATGCCTGAACCTCCATGAGTGCATCGGCCTGATCCGCGAAGTAGTCGTCATGGGCCACCAACCCCACCTCCAACTTAGGAGACGGTTCGTTGGAGGTTGCACCCGCCCAGGTGTAGGTCTTGCCCTTTTGCTCCCCAGCCCCGATCGGTGGTTGCCGGCGAATCCTTCCCTCGCGAGCGAGTTTGGTTAGTGCCTGTCGGACCTGTTCGAGACTAGGACGAGGGTCATCCAGGCCAGCGTGGAGTTCTTTGGTGGTCTGAAACTCGGCCGTCACGCTTGCGAGCAGCCGGTTTACGACCTCATCTAGCCGTAGGGCTTTGGGGTCTCCGAGAAGTACAAAGGTGCAACCTCCAACGGAGGGTTGTATAGGTTGGAGGTTAGGTTGAACCTTCTCGTAAATCGCCTCCCGGGACTCGATCAGCCGTGCATAGGTGCGGATCAGTCGGCGATCCCTAGCCTGGCTGGGATCGCGAAGGACTTCGAGCGCAATGTCGAAACTGCCGAGCAAGGCGTGACCGCCAGCGATACCCTCGCCGTTCTCTCCTCCACCCTTGCGCTGGTGGTGAGCCATAACGAGCGTCTTGTCCCTCTTGCGGGCATCAGCTATCCACGGCGTGACCGCGCGCGCAATCTCCGAGTTGTCTTTCTCGTCCTGCAGCCGGAGAAGGTTGCGGAGCGAGTCCACGATCACGATGGCCTCGTCTCCGTCTCGAGCCCGACCGCTAAGAGTCTCTACGTCGGCGCCAAGACCGAAGACGACGCGCAGGCCCTTCCAATCACCCGAAGCGCCAGCCAAGCGAGAGGCCCACATAACTTGGGGCTCCTCAGTGATATAGAGCACCTCGTGGCCTTCGCTGAGCCATTCCCTAGTCAGGGCCACAAGCAGCTCGGTTTTGCCAACTCTGGGATAGCCGGACACCAGATGCGACCAGTCCAGCACGAAGTAACCAGAGGCGCCGAGCATTGGCAGATATGGCAAGTCGTCCATGCTCAACTCGGAAGCCACGAGCTCCTCGCCGCCAAGCTCTAAGAGCGGAGGCTTTGCCCGCCAGCTATGTCCGTTCTGTGAGAAAGGCCGGTCGCCAGGCGACACCTCGTCCAATCCAGCGAAGTCCGGATACGTTGTGATGTCGTTCATGCCACGGCCTTCTGGTCGCCGATGAGCGCTCGAGCCCAGCGCCGATGCTCGAACTCTCCGAGCGCCGCGAAGTCGGCCAGCCGCTGACGAAAGCGCAAGTTGCGCTCTAGTCGACACGCGAGCCATTCGCGGTGCTCATCGCTGCCCCAGAGAGGCGGCCATGGGTTAGAGTGGTTCGGGGCGTGCATCTAGTCCATGCACCTCCGTCGTTGGCGGGACCGTCTCGGCGAGTGATCGCGCTGAGACGGTTTTCTTTTCCGGCGCTAAGACGAGCATGTCGGCGCCGATCATCAGCGGGATTCCGAGCAGTGCCTCAGTGATCCGCCGAAGGGTCCGCTCTGAAACCGGACGCCCATGACGAGCCCGAGACATCGTCGGCTCAGGGATGCCCGCCCGCGCGGCGAGAGTGCGCTGGTTTACGCCCCGGATGCCGAGCTCGAAATCGATTCGAGCACTATCCAGGCGGACGCCGCTCTTGCGCGGAAGGGTGGACGACAGGGTGTCTGTCTTTGCCAAAATGGAAAGCCAACCTCCATCGAGATTGGCTGCTTTTGCCAGACCCGGCTTGTGGCGGCCCCTAACGAGTGTCTTTCACTCGCGGAGTTACCGCCCTGACCGCTTCAGCGCCCAGTATAGCGTGCTCATGGCGCGTCAACATGCCTATTTGCCCACCCCCTTGCGGACGGTTGGACCGCTTACCCCCGCCTGGCGTACCCCTCAGTCGGCGTCCTTCTGCAGGTAGCCCATCATCGACTCATAGAGGTCGGTCGAGCTCGGGTGGCTGTAAGTGTTCGCGATCATGCTGAGGTCAGCGTGTCCGAGGATGCGCTGCAGCGTTACCGGGTTGTTTGTCCTGCGCATAAAGTCGGTCGCGAACGAGTGCCGCAGAAGGTGAGGGTAGACACGCTTTTTGATGCCCGCACGCTCAGCTGCAACGTCGACCATATCCTCAGCGCTGCGCTTGGCCAGGGGTGCGTACTCGCCATTCGGCCGGCGACGGGCGGTGATGAATAGGTGGCTCGTAAGAGCATCCGCAGGGCGCCGTAGGGTCAGCTGGCGCAGGAGAGAGAACAGGGCGGGCCGTACTGGCAACTCCCGGCCGCTCTCGCCCTTAGCGCCTCCGCCCTTCGATCGGTGACGGATCAAGACGAACCGGCCAGCGCGGCCGCGGTCTGCTAGGTCGTCAACTGTGAGCGCCAGGGCCTCCCCGAGACGCAGCCCGGTCGAGCACATCAACTCGAGCAACGCCTGGTCGCGGATCGTCTGTCCTGACTCCACCAGCGCTTGCATCTCAGCCCGTGTCAGAACCTTCTCACTGAGGTCCTGCTTGGGAACCTTGGGCCGCGGAACGCTCACGCCTGCCGGGACGCTTCCAGCCGCCCACTTGATGAACTGGCGAGTGCTCCGCAGGTAGGTGGCCACGGTGGCAGGTGAGAGTGCCTTACCGTCGTCCTTGCGCCGGCTGTTGAGTTCAGCCGCCAGACGGTCTATGGCGCGCTGGTCGAGCTGGTCTAGGCGGTTGATCCCCTGAGCCCGACAGAACGGCAGAAGGATCCGCTCCAGCCCATCGGCGTAGAACTCCCGGGTGCGCTTGTTGCGTGTCCGCGCCTCGACGTTGACGAGGTAATCGGTGATCGCGTTCTCGAGCTCTGTGACGGCGCCGCCTGGCAGGACTTTGACCGTTGGCAAGTGCGTACTCCCTCTAATTGGTGCGGCTGTAACGCACCTGACCTTGTAAATGATAAGGCTCCGTCAAGAGTACGTCAATGGCTAATCAAGTGCGGTAACCGAATACGCGCGATCCTGTTAGCGGAGGTTTCGAATCAGTGAATCAGGCGAGTACGCCCCCCAGTCAGGTGCGCTACCGAGCTGCGCTACTCCCCGCGTCCAGTGGTAATCGTACCCGGGGCCTTAGCTGCGACCCGCATAGGCGACCAGGCCACGGTGCGTCGAGGTGAAACCCGCCTCGCGCAGCATCGCATTGAGCGGCGAGTCCATCACCGGCACGCCGTCGACGCGCTGCACCTCCACCCTGCCCGCAAGCACCGCCATCCCGATCAGGGCGCGCAGGTGCTCCGGAGTCACCTCGCCGTTCGTGAGCAGCGAGCGCCCGCCCCGCTCCAGGTAGAGCTTGATCAGTCCGTCATCCAGGACGACGTAGGCGCCCGCGGCGCGGCCCATCCGCCCGTCAGAGCGCGGCCACGACAGAAGAGATCCGTACGCGTTGGCGGGGTCGGTCGCGGCCAGGGCGACGATGCCTCCGCCTGAGTCGCGCAGAGCTCGAAGCCTGTCCACGGCGCCGGGCAGGGCGAACTGCGAACCGCCCAATCCCTCGACGAAATATCCGCGCCGGATGCGTCCTGACTCCTCCATGGCACGCAGCACCGGGTACAGCGCGGCGAAGGCGCCCGGCCACCCTTCGGCCACAACCGTTTCGCGAGTCAGCACGCCGTAGCGCTGCAGCAGGACGCCGGCCTCGGAATGCAGGCGTTCGGTCGGGGCGGCTACCCCTACGCCGACGAGGTCCGCGACCAGCGACCAGCGGCCGGACGCGCGGGGTTGGGTGAGTCGCGGAAGCCGCGGCCGGTGGGGGGACCTGCGGGCCGCCGGCCCAAGGAGGCGCAGCGGAGCGAAGGTGTCGTTGGTCACCCCGCCCGACCAGACGAGGTCCCACAAGGCATCGAGGACGGCTTCTTCGTCGCCGCCGCCGCTCGCGTTGTAGAGATCGCGGAAGAAGCTCGCGCCCCGTGCCTTCAGGTGCTCTCGCAGCCGTCGGTGGAGCTCGCCGTCAGGCGCATCTCCCGGCTGTGAGAACAGGCGTGGAGCGTCTCCTCGCAGATACAGCGCGACCTTGCCGTCGCTCGCACCGAGCGAGCCGCGGCCGACCCAGACCACCTCCCCCATCGAGATGAGCTCGTCGAGGAGACGAGGGCTGTAACCACCGACGCGAGCCGCGATCACATCGCGCTCGATCACGCTCGCGGGCAATGCCGCGCCCTGGAGCTGGAAGACCACCTCGAGCAGCCTGTCCACCCCGCTGGCTTTGGCCCCGATGCCATGCCAGGCCGGCAGGAAGCGTGCGACCGCTTCCGGCGCGACAGATTCGACCTCGTGGCGGAGCGCTGCGAGGGAGCGCCGCCGGAGGACTCTCAGAACCTCTGGATGGCAGTATTCGCGTCCCTCCCTGGCGCGCCGGAACTCGCCCGCCAGGACGTCTCCGCGCGCGGCGAGCCGCGTCAACGCCGCCTCGACCGCGGGCGACGGCAGCGCCCAGCGGGTCGCCGGGTCGAGGGTCACGAACGGCACGTGGGTGCGCGCCCAGCGCCGGAGCAGCGAGTCGAGCGGTTCGGGCCCAGGAATCAAGAAGACGTCGGGTAGGCCGACCGGAAGGCTTGCTCCGAGCGCCTCTCGATACCGGCCCGCGTCCTCCGCGGCGATCCATCGCGATTCGCCAGCGAGCCGAACGGATGCCGCCCGCCGCTCGCGCTGGAGCTCGCTGAGCCATTCCTCTGAGATGCCGCGAGCGGCCGCCTCGCCGACTGTGAGGTCCCCGAGGCGCACGAGTAAGTCGTGGGCCTCATCCGGATCTCGCGGGTAGCGCTCCGGCAGCAGCCCTTGCAGCTCCAGCTCGACTGCGGCGATCGCGTCGGGGTCGAGTAGCTCGCGAAGGTCTTCGCTGCCGAGGAGCTCGGCCAGCAGCTCGCGATCGAGCGTCAGCGCCTGTGCGCGGCGCTCGGCCAGAGGCGCGTCACCCTCGTACATGAACTCGGCCACGTACGAGAAGAGGAGCGATGACGCGAATGGCGAGGGGCGTTCCGTGTCGACGGCGACCACGCGAATCTCACGCGAGCGGATGGCGCGGAGCAGTCCCAGCAGGGCCGGCATGTCGAAGTGATCCGTCATCACCTCCCGCCAAGTCTCCGCCAGGATCGGGAAGTCGGGATACTGGCCCGCCACTTGCAGCAGGCCCGCGCTGCGCATGCGCTGCTGCCACAGCGGAGTGCGCTGTCCGGAACGGCGGCGGGGCAGCAGCAGCGAGCGCGCCGCGTTCTCCCGGAAGTGCGCCGCAAACAGTGCCGACGCGGGCAGCTGCGAGGCAATGAGGGCCTCTACCTCCTCGGGCTCAAGGATCAGCTCGTCGAGCGAAGGGGGAGCCTCGACCTCGGGCAGGTGCATCGCGATCCCGTCATCGGTCCAGAGAGCGCGAACGTCGACGCCCAGCTTTTCCCGCAGGCGCGCCTCCATCGCCAGGGCGAGCGGGGCGTGAACGCGACCGCCGAACGGCGTGTGGACACAGACACGCCAGTCACCCACCTCGTCGCGGAACCTTTCCACGACGATCGTCCGGTCGTCAGGCACGGCACCCGTCGCGGCCGCCTGGTCTTCCAGGTAGGCGAGCAGGTTCTTGATCGCGAGATCGTCGAAGCCCGCGCGCTCTCGAAGGCGCTTTTCCGCGACCTTCGGCTCGCTCGCCCGTAGCTCGCGGACCATCTTGCCGAGTGCCGCACCAAGCTCGACCGGCCGGCTTGGCGTGTCCGCCTTCCAGAAGGCGATCTTGCCGGGCTCGCCCGGCGCGGGCACGACGAGCACCTGCGACGGAGTGATCTCCACGATCCGCCAGGTCGAGGCGCCCAGGACGAAGTTCTCGCCCACCCGCGTCTCGTAGACCATCTCCTCGTCGAGCTCGCCGACCCGCCGGCCGTCGTCGGCGAGGTTCACCGTGTAGAGGCCGCGGTCCGGGATGGTGCCCGGGTTTGTAACCGCTAGGCGCTGCGCGCCGGCGCGACCGCGCACCTTGCCCGCCACACGATCCCACACGATCCTCGGCCGGAGCTCGGCGAACTCGTCGGACGGATAACGGCCGCTGAGCATGTCGAGCACCGCCTCGAACGCGATCGGCCCGAGTTCGCTGTAGGGATACGCGCGCCTGACGACCCGCCCGAGATCCTCGACGCTCCACTCGTCCATCGCGCACATCGCCACCACCTGCTGGGCGAGCACGTCGAGCGGCTTGCGCGGCACGGTGGTCGATTCGATCCGGCCCTCCAGCATGCCCTCCACGACGGCGGCCGACTCCAACAGGTCACCGCGGAACTTCGGGATGACCACCCCGCGCGAGACCTCCCCCACCGAGTGACCCGCGCGGCCCACGCGCTGGATTCCCGCCGCCACGCTGGGCGGCGCCTCGACCTGCAGCACCAGGTCAACCGCGCCCATGTCGATGCCGAGCTCGAGCGTGGAGGTGGCGATGAGACCCTTGACGACCCCGGCCTTCAGCTGATCCTCGATCAGCATCCGCTGCTCACGCGCGATCGAGCCGTGATGGGCACGCACCAACTCTTCTCCCGCGAGCTCGTTGACGCGCGCGGCGATGCGCTCGGCAAGCCGCCGCGAATTGACGAAGACAATCGTCGAACGGTGCTCGCGGATCAGCTGCAGCACACGTGGATAGATCGCGGGCCAGATGCTGTTCGAGGTCCGACCGCTCTCATCCTCGACCGCCATCCTGGCCATGTCCTCGACCGGGACCTCGACCCGTACGTCCATCGTCTTCAGCCTCCCCGCGTCGACGATGGCCACTTCCCTGTCGGTTCCCCCCAGGAACCGCGCCACCTCCTCGAGCGGGCGCTGCGTGGCGGACAGCCCGATGCGCTGCGGCTCGACCCTGGTCAGCGCGGCCAGCCGCTCGAGACTCAGGGAGAGATGGCTGCCCCGCTTCGTCCCGGCCACCGAGTGGATCTCGTCGACGATGAGCCACCGGACCGAGGCCAGGATCCGCCTGGCGTTGCTAGTCAGCAAGAGGTAAAGCGACTCGGGAGTCGTGATCAAGATGTCGGGCGGGTGGCGCTCCATCGATCGTCGAACGCCAGTTGGAGTGTCGCCGGTGCGGATGGCGACGGTGAGCTCCGGCGCCTTTCCGCCCGCGGCCTCGATCTGGTGGCGCAGGCCGACCAGCGGCGACCGGAGGTTGCGGTCCACGTCGTGGGCCAGCGCCTTCATCGGCGACACATAGAGGGCGCGACACCGCTCCGCCTCTGGGGGCACCGCTTCGGAGGTCAGCCGGTCGAGGCACCACAAAAAGGCAGCCAGGGTCTTCCCGCTGCCGGTGGGCGCGGCCATGAGGACATGCCGGCCGGAGGCCACCTCGCGCCAGCCGTTTTCCTGCACCTGGGTCGGGGCGGCAAACGAGCTGAGAAACCAGTCGCGAGTAGCCGGCGCAAAGAGATCCAGAGAGCTCCCCACGGGTTCAAGTTTGACTGTTCCGGCGCCACAAACAAGCGTTCGTGAACAGGACGATGCACACTGGTAGCGAGTCGCGTGATGTACTCGTTCGAACGCTTCACGGAGGATGCCAAGCGGTCCCTCACCCTGGCCCAGGAGGAGGCCGAGCGCTCGCGTCAGACTTACATCGGCACCGAGCACCTGCTGCTCGGCCTGCTCCGTGTCGAAAACGGGACCGCCTACCGCGTCCTGACCGAGCTCGGAGTGGCGATCGCGACCGTGCGCCAGGTCATCAGCTCCGTGATTGGCCGCAACGAACGGCTCCTCATGCAGCAGATCATCCCGACCTCGCGCGTCAAGAAAGTGATCGAGCTTTCCTTCGAAGAGGCCCGACGGATGGGCGATAACGAAGTTGACACCGGACACATCCTCCTTGGGCTGGTCATCGAGGGCGAAGGGATCGCAGCCCACGTGCTCGAAGACCTGGGCGCAACTGAGGAAAAAGTTCGAGCTGCCGTCGAGCGGGCGCTGTCGGCGCCACCCGCCGACCGGCCAAAAGTGGAGCCGCGTCTCCAGCCTGGGTGGACGCAATCGCAACTCGGTCCCCCAACTGGCCGGATCGACGCGCCGCCCGTCCACCCGAGCGATGCGACCGACCTGTTGCGCTTGCTGCGTTCGCCTGTCATAGCGCGACTGTTGAAGGCAATGGGCGTCGACGCTAAGGCCCTGTCGAAACAGCTCTCAGAACCACCCAGTACCGTGCTCGAGCTCCGCAGCAAGCTGGCCGTCGCCAACCACGCGCTGCACAGTTCTGTCCAGATCCAGGATTTTGAGCTGGCCGCGAGGCTACGAGATGAAATCAGCGACCTCGCCGGCAGGCTCGCGAAGGCCGAGCAGGAGTGGCTCGACTCGCTCGCGTGAAACGCCGTGGGATGATCGCTCCGGCGATGATCGATCCGCAGCGGTTCCGCGAGATCATGGCCAGCTTTCCCAGCGGCGTCGTCGTGCTGACCGCCTTCGGACATGACTCGCTGCCGCGCGGCCTGACCGTCAGCGCCTTCTGCGCCGTCTCCCTCGAGCCGCCCCTCGCGTTGGCGTGCATCGACAAGTCTTCGAATACCCTGCCCGCCGTGCAGCACACCGGCGGCTTCACCGCCAACATCCTGGCCGCCGGCCGCGAGCAGCTCGCGCGGCGCATGGCGACCAAGGTCGCGGACAAGTTCGACGCGATCGGCTGGCGACGGCCGGAGAGCCCGATCGGCGGGCCGATTCTCGACGATGACTGCGCGGCGTACGCGGTCTGCACTCTGCGCGACACGATCGAGGCCGGCGACCACTGGATCCTCATCGGCCTCGTCACCGAGGGCTCACATCGCGACGGCGTCTCTCCGATGATCTTCAGCCGCCGCGGCTACGGGTAGTGCCGCGCAGCGGACCCATCCTCAGACCAGGAACGGGATCAGGCGTTTGGTCCGGCGCATATAGTCCTGGTAGGAGCGCCCGAGGTCGTGCGCCAGGACCCGCTCCTCGAGCCCGATCCGGTATGCATACCCGGCAACGGCCACGATCAGCGCTGCAAACGAGGCCCAGTTGACGCAGCACGCCAGCACGCCGATGACCGTCAGCAGGCCTCCCGTGTAGGAGGGATGCCGGACCCAGCGGTACGGTCCGGCTTGAATGACCTCCTGGCCGGGCCGGGTCGAGACCTCGCACGTAAAGGACGCGCCGAGGACGCGGATCGAGTACCAACGCAGTGCCATCCCGGCGAGCATCAGGAACAGGCCGAAGATGAAGAGGGCGGTGCGGCCGCTCTGGATCGCGGCGCCAGTAGCCAGAAACGCCACCCACATTCCAATCGCGACGGTTGTCCAAACGGAGGCGATCACCAACCACTTCGAGCCGGAATCGCGGTCGGTTGCGCCGGGCGGTAACCTGCGCTTCCGGGAAGCAAGCCAGACCTCGGTCCCTATCCAGACGTAGAGGACCACCCAGAATGCGACTATCGCCGCAATCGTCGGGTCCGAGCTGCCGAAGAACATCGGCGGTCGCACCGGCTCAACGAGCCTCGATCAAAGCGTGGGGTTCGGCCACCAGGGTACGAGCTGAGACAGATCCGCGGAGAGAACCGTCAGCTTGTTCGTCAGCAGCAGCACGCCCATCACGAGCAGGATCGCGGCGGACACCAGGTCGATCGCGCGGCGGTGGCTGTTCACCAGCCGCACGAGCGGCCGGGCGCTCTCGAGCGCGAACGCCAGGACGACGAACGGGAGGCCGAGTCCCAGGCAGTAGGCGATCATCAGGCCGAGACCCTGGGCCGTCGTGCCCGCCGTGACGGCGGAGCTGAGGACAGCACTCAGCGTGACGCCGATGCACGGCGTCCAGCCGCTGGCGAACCCCATCCCCAGAACGAAGCCGCCGGCGATGCCGCCTCCACGGGGCGCCTCGTTCATGACCCGGTACTCGCGCATGAGGAACGGGATGCGGATCAGGCCCGCGACCTGGAGCGCCATCACGATGACGAGCACGCCCGCCACGACCGGAACGTAGGCGCGGACCGGCTGCACGACGAACGAGAAGACATAGAAGAAGAGGATGAAGATCAGCGAGAGGCCGGCGACAAAGCTGAGGCCCGCGGCGACGACCGGGAGCGAGACTGACGTGCGTGGGTTGGTGGCAATGGCGCTGCCAGGGCCGTCCAGGACCGCGACCGGCTGCGCGGCACGTGCACCGAGGAAGGCGAGGTAGGCCGGGACCAGCGGCAGCACGCACGGCGACACGAAAGAGACCAGGCCCGCCAGCACCGCGATCGGCGGGCTGATGCCGTCGAGGGCGCCGCCGGCGAAAAGGAAAAAGCTCGACATCGCAGCTACTGGCGCGACACCGGCGCCGCCCGGTGAGCGAGGTCTTCGATTGCGTCCGCGACCTCGGGCCACACGCGCTCCGGCAGGTCATGCCCCATTCCATCGAACTCGATGAGTCGCGCGCCGGGCACGGCAGCGGCCACCAGGCGACCGTTCTCGACGGGCACAAGCACGTCGTCGATTCCGTGGATCACCAGCGTGGGCACGCGAACTTGTTTCAACCGGTCCAGACGACTGCCGGCGGCCAGGATCGCCACCAGCTGCCGGCCGACACCCATCGGATAGTAGGCGCGGTCGATGGAGCGCTCGGCGCGGGCACGCTCGACCGCGTCATCCAGCTGATCTTCCGCTCCCGCGAGCGCCCGGTGGATGGTCATGGCAAGCTCGATTCGTTCTTCCCGAGTAGGTGGCGGCGGGGCCATGAGCACGGCCGTGCCCTCGGGTTTGGGCGCAACCTCGTCCGTACCCCCCGGACCGGACATGATCGACGTGAGCGACAGAACGTGGTCCGGATGATTGATCGTGACGAGCTGGGCGATGAAGCCCCCCATCGAGGCCCCGACGACGTGAGCGGCCCTGATCCCAAGCGCGTCGAGGAGACCGGCCACGTCCGCGGCCAGGTCGTCGAGCTGGTAGGCGGGATGCGGATCGCCGCTGAACGCCGCCGCCATGTCGGGCGGCCCGGCCGCCTCCATGCGGGTGGACAGTCCGCAGTCACGGTTGTCGAACCGGATGACATGGAACCCGCGTGAGGCAAGCAGCTCGCAGAACGGCTCCTGCCAGCCGATCATCTGCATCGCAAGGCCCGCGACGAGCATTAGAGGTCGGGCGTTGGGATCCCCGAAGGTCTCGTATTCGAGCTCGATTCCGTTTGCCCTGGCTCGCGGCACGGACCCATCGTAGCCCCCTAGGCTTTAGGGATAGTGGCCACAACTCTGCCGGCCCGCTCGCAGGTGAACGAGCGCTTCACCTGGGATCGCGAGAGTGTCTTTCCCGACGCGGCCGGCTGGGACCAGGCGGTCGAGACGATCCTCGCGCGGCTGCCCGACCTGGCCGAGTTTCGCGGCCACCTCGGGGACTCGCCGGACGCCCTTGCCGACTGGTTCGACGCAAACGAGAGCGTGCACCGGCTGATGGGCAGGGCGATGGTCTACAGCACGATGTCCTACTCGGTCGATACCGGCGACCAGGCGGCGCTCGCGCGCACGGATCGAGCTCGATCCGTGGCCGCCCAGCTCGGCGCGGCGGCCTCGTTCGCGCTGCCGGAGATGATCGGGCTCGGCATCCCGAAGCTGCGTGAATGGGTGGCAAGCTCGCCCAGGCTCGCCCACCTCGGCCACTACTTCGACCGCGTGGAGAAGCTGGAGAAGCGCATTCGCAGCGCCGAGGTGGAGGAGCTGCTGACCCAGGTGTCGGACCCGCTTGCGACAGCTTTATCGGTCCATGGCGTGCTCGCCAACACCGACCTGAGGTTCGCTCCGGCCCTGGACGCGAACGGCGGCGAGCACGAGGTGGCCCAGGGGACCATCGGCACGCTCCTTACCAGCCCCGATCGCGAGGTCCGGCGGACGGCCTTCGAGAATTACGCCGACGCGCACCTCGCGATGCAGCACGGGCTAGCGACGAGCCTGGCCGGCGGCATCAAGCGCGATGTCTTCTACGCGCGCGCTCGAGGCTTTCCCTCGTCCCTCGCCGCGGCATTGGAGCCCAACCACGTCCCGCCGGAGGTCTATCACAACGTGATCCAGACGTTCCGCGCCAACGTGGGCACATGGCACCGCTACTGGAGGATCCGCCGCAAGGCGTTCGGGCTGGAGGCGCTCAAGCCCTACGACACGCGGGCCCAGCTGGGCCGGTCGACGCTGCACGTCCCCTATGAGCAGGCGGTCGAATGGATTGCGGAAGGGGTCGCACCGCTCGGCGAGGAATATGTGACGGTCCTGCGCCGCGGGGCGCTGGAGGATCGCTGGGTCGACATCTACCCGAACAAGGGCAAGCGGATGGGCGCGTTTTCGACCGGGGTGCCGGACACGTTCCCATTCATCTTCATGAGCTACAACGACGACATCTACTCGATGAGCACGCTCGCGCACGAGCTCGGCCATTCGATGCACTCGTACTACGCGCGCAAGACGCAGCCATTCATCTATTCGAGCTACGGCCTTTTTCAGGCCGAGGTCGCCTCGAACATGCACCAGGCGCTCGTCCGGCGCCACCTGCTTGCGACCCACACGGACCCTGCGTTCCAGGTCGCGGTGATCGAAGAGGCGATGGCGAACTTCTACCGATACTTCTTCATCATGCCGTCACTGGCGCGCCTCGAGCTGGAGATGCACGAGCGGGTCGAGCGCGGAGGGGCCATCACGGCCGGATACCTCAACGGCCTGATGGCCGACCTGATGATCGAGGTCTACGGCCCGGAGGTCGAGGTCACCGAGCGCGACCGCGAGCGCATCGGCTCGACCTGGGCCCAGTTCCACACGCACCTGTACAGCAACTTCTACGTGTATCAGTACGCGACCGGCATCGCCGGCGCCGACCACCTCGTTGAACGCGTGGCCACAGGCGACTCGAGCGCAGTCCAGTCTTACCTTGCGTTCTTGAAGAGCGCCGGCTCGATGTACCCCCTCGAGGGATTGCGGATGGCGGGCGTCGATATGACCTCGCCCGAACCGGTGGAGGCGGCCTTCGCGACGCTGGCGCGGATGGTGGCCCGCCTGGAGGAGCTGACCGCCGCCTAGTTGAGATTCCTGGATACATCTGAGACAGCCGGGCTTAACGTGCCGGCATGTCGGACTCTGCGAACGAACACGCCAACGACCCGCGCCGTCGCATCCGTCGGCACCACTACCAGGAAGGCCCTGGCTTCCTGATCCTCGCGACTCAGAACGGCAGGCCAGCTGCTGACCGGCCACGTCGGCAACTGGATCGGGTTCGCTTCCGCATGCGAGCTGTGCGCGTGGCCAAGCTGCTCGGAGTTGAGACCGCCTGTCGCGAACTGGCTTGCTCGAGGCCATCTCTATATCGTTGGTTGGCCGCATTCGAAAAGAGGGGCATCGAGGGGCTCCTGGATGCCTCCCGCCGGCCACACCGTCTGCGGATCAGCATCCCAGCCTGGGTCGATACGGTCACCATCGCCATCCGCCTTGACACCTATTGGAACTCGAAGAGGATCGCGGCAGAGATGAGCCGGCGTCAGATCTATACCGTCAGTCCGGATCACATCGACCAGCTCTTTCAGCGTCTTGGCTGCAGGCGAGGCACCGTACCCAGACCTCCTGGACCGCGCTATGAACGCAGCCAGCCGAATGAGCTCTGGCACATAGACATCAAAGGCCCTTTCTTCATCCACCTCCCGAAGGGATACCTCAAGACCTGGATCGTGGGCCTGGTCGACGACCACTCGAGATTCGTAATCGGGCTCCGAATCTTGCCTGAAGCCAAGGCGGCTCCGATTTTGCGCTGGCTGGATGAGTGCTTCGAGCTTTGCGGCCAACCCCTGCAGCTAATGAGTGACAACGGCAAGGTCTTCGTCAATTGGATTCCAGGTGTCCTCACGCTGTTCGGCAAACGACTCCAGGACCTTCACATCCGACATCTCCGCACCCAGATCAGCTCGCCCTGGACCAACGGCAAGATTGAGGCCTTCTGGGACATCCTGCAGGGCGAAGTGCTGGATCGAGAGCGGTTCACAGGCCTGGCCCAAGCTGAGATTGCGCTTGCCAGATTTGCCGACTACTACAACTACCACCGGCTCAGTGGTGTGCTCGGCTGGCTTACTCCGGGCGAGCGCTACGACGGGACGCCGTTCACCGACCGGGGCTTCCAGAACATCCCGTCCCTAATTCATTTGGAAGTCTGGCTCGAAGAGGTCATGCGTGCCGCCTGAACCCGACTCATATCTATCCAGGAACTTCACCTAGTCGAGCACGATTCGATAGACGTTCGACTCGCGGAGCTTGAACCCCATCCGCGGATAGAGCCTGTTCGCAGCCTCACGAAAGACGCCGGACTGCAGCTCGGCCACCTGCGCCCCTTTCTGGCGGGCGATGTCCAGGCACGCGGTGACGAGCGCCGCGCCGACCCCTTTCCCCCGCGCCGATTCGTCCACCACGACCTCGTCCAGACGCGCCTTGATCCAGAAAGGCGTCGTGTAGACGATGAGCGTGGAGGTGCCGACGACGTTATCCCCATCCATGGCGAGAAGGAGGGTTACCGATGGGTCGGCGATGAGCGCCTGCAGCCTTTCCATCGTTGGAACCGGGAGCTCCGGGTTGAGCTGGGGCAGGAGATGAGCGAGCGCCGCGTGCACCTCCGACGTGGCCTCCTCGACCACTTCAATCCGCACCATCGGCGACAGGCTAATCCCTCGACGGGGCTCTAGAGGAGGCGGAGGAGGGCGGCGGTTGCGGCGGCGCTTGCGACCACGACCAGGAACGGGGCTCGCAGGAGCACCGCCACGATTGCCACGGAGAGCGCGGCGGCGCGCACGTCCAGCACCAGGTGGTGGCCGGTCGAGAAGGTCTGGGTCGCGACCAGGGCGGCGAGCAGCGCGACCGGGACCAGCGGCACCGTTCGCTGCACACGCGGGTCCTGCAGCACGCTCGCCGGCAGCGAAAGACCCGCGAGCTTGAGCGCGTAGCAGCTCGCGCACGCGACCAGCACGCCGGCCCACATCATCCGCGCGACCTCAGGACGCCGAAGATCGCAACCAGGACCGCGACGATGAGCAGCGGAACTCCGGCCGGCACGAAGGGCAGGCACACCAGGGCCACAACGCCGGCGCTGAGCGCGATCGCCATCGGCTCGCGCGAGCGAAGTCGCGGAGCGAGCAGCGCGAGAAAAGCCGCAGGAGGGGCCGCGTCGAACCCGAGCACCTTGGGATCGGGCAGCGCGTGTGTGGCAAGCGCGCCGATGAGCGTCCCCAGATTCCACAGCGTGAACACCGCCAGGCCGGTCGCCCAGAACGCCAGGCGGCTTTCGGCGACCGAGTCGCGCGCGATCGCCATGGCCGTCGTCTCATCGATTACGAAGTGCGCAGCAGCCGCTCGCCTCCACCCGCCCCTGACCAGGAGCGACGACAGCCTCACGCCGTAGAGCGCGTTTCGCGACCCAAGGAGGGCTGCCGTGGCAGCTCCCGCCCACACGCTGCCGCCGGCTCCAACCACTCCGACGAGCGCGAACTGCGACGCGCCCGTGAACATGAGCACCGAAAGGGCACAGGTCTGCAGCAGCGATAGGCCCGCGGCAGTCGAGATAGCTCCGAATGAGAGCGCATATGCCCCCGTGGCGATTCCAATGCCCATTGCGTCGCGGATCACCGCGCGCCGGGTTTGAACGGAAAGCGGCGTAAAAGCCACGTGCAGAAGTTAACCGGTGGTCAGTAGGTCGGTGCGGCGCGAGCCTCCGCGAATGCGCAAGCATCCGCGATCACGCTCACGGCGTAGCTGAAATGCATCTCCTCGCCGCCCCACAGCGCTGCGGGCGTGCTTGGACCGATGTCCGGATGTCTCTCCAGGGTGACGGGATCCCGCGCGGGTGGCTGGATCACATGTCCGTCATCAGTCTCGAACGAGAAGCCATCCGCTGTTTTGCGAATTCGATACGCACCCGCGTGGTGACGCCGGTGATGAAACCCGCACAAAAGCAGGAGGTTGTCGAGATTGGTCTCGCCGCCCAGAGCCCAATGCTCGTGGTGATGCGCTTCCGTTCGATAAGCCGGCACCCCACAACCAGGAAAGCGGCAGAAGCGATCTCTCACGTGGAGCGCCAGGCGAAGCCGGTCCGGCACCATGCGCTGCT
>PLYZ01000066.1 GCA_003151935.1 Candidatus Dormiibacterota bacterium
GGTCGTGTGCAGATGTGGGAGGTCTACGGGATCGCGGTGGTGTTTGGCATCGTCGACGCGTTCTTCATGCCGGCTCGCAGCTCGATCCTCCCGAAGGTCGTCGCCGACCACGAGCTCGAGCCGGGGAACGCGGTCCTGAACGTGACGGCCCAGACCTCCGTCATTCTCGGCCCGGTTCTCGGCGGCCTAATCGTGGCCGTCCTCGGAATCGGCTGGGCTTTCGCCGGGGACGCTGCGTGTTTCGCGATTGGCTTCCTGTTCATCCTGTGGCTCCCGGCCGCGGCGCGCGCGGGCGCCGGCGAGGCCCACCCCGACGGCGGTCTGGGCGGACAGATTGTGGCCGGGTTCCGCTACGCGTGGGCGAACATCGGCATCCGCGTGACCCTGATCGTCATCGCCATCGTCGATTTCGCCGCCAACGGGGCGCTGGGGGTCGGTATCCCAACTCTCGCGCATGGGCGATTCGCCGCCGGTGCCACGGGCCTTGGCATCCTGTTGGGCGCGTGGGGAATCGGTGCAACGGCCGGGGCCCTGGGCTCAGGCTTCGTGCCGCCGCCAAAGCGTTTTGGATGGTTGATCGTGGTCTTATGCGCCTGGCTTGGGGTCGGCATCGGCGCGGTCGGCCTCCAGGCATCGCTCGTCCCCGCGGCGCTGCTGATGGGCTTTTCAGGCATCGGCACCGGCGTCGTCAACACATACGCGGTGAGCTGGCTGCAGCGCCGGATCGACTCCGCCATGCAGGGACGTGTGATGTCCCTGGTCATGCTTGCGTCGATGGGCCTCACTCCACTGGCCTACGCGGCGTCAGGCGCGATCGCAGACGTCAACCCCACGCTGCTGTTCCTGATTGCCGGTGGAATGATGCTTATCTGCGCCACCGGCACCGCTGCGAGCCGGTCGGTGCGCTCGCTGCGCTAGCCCTCTACTTGATTCCCGCCGCGTGCAGGCCGGCCGCGTGCGCGCTCGACGCGTTGGCGCCGGCGTCGAGCGCATGCACCGCCGCGGTCGCGAATGCGTGTGCTTTGTGCTGGTCCAGGGCCAGGTCGATGTTCGCCAGCGAAAACCATGCGCAGTAGGACTGGCGGTCGGCTGATACGGGAACCGGCGGTCGAGTCATCGCCGCCGTCGCCCACTGCACTGCGGTGGCGACATCTTTGCCGCTCGACAGGGCCTGGAAGGCGCCCTGCGCGGCGGCATGGCACGCGCTCGCCGGGGCCCCCCCACGCTTGGCCCAGGCGAACCATTCCGCGTAGGAACGGTCCTCGGGAGTAGGCACGACCCTCTGCGGCTCGCTCTTTTGCTTCTGCTCGACGACCTCCCACGACGATTTGTTGGCGGTTGCGGCCGGCTGCTGCACAGCGGGTTGCGGGGCGACCGGCGCCCGGGCCACCGGAGCCGGCGCGGCGGCCATTGGCGCCGGCTGCGGCTGGACTGCGGCCGGTGGCGCGGACGCCGGTTGCGAGACCGGCTGAGGCGGCTCGACGACCGGGGTGGGGTGCTGGGTGGTGATTTGGATCTGGGGCGCCCAAGAAGGAATCGCGACGGGCGCGGGCCACTCGATCGCCGGGTCCGGCGCCGGTTCCGGTGCCGGTTCCCGGCTCTGGCCTCGTCCCCAGGGCACCGACTTCGACGCTCCACCGAGAGTGGACCGCCTCGGCGCTGGGGCCGCGGTGGGAGCCGGCGGGGTCGGCGCCGCAGGCGGCACGGTCGCAGCCGTCGGAAGCGCGGCGGCGGGCGGTACGGTCGGAGCCGTCGGCGCGACTTCGGCCGGCGGCACAGTCGGCGCGGTCGGAACCGGGGCGGCTGGCGGCGCGGTCTGCGCCGGCGCGGCGNNGCCGCCGGGGCCGGGATTACCGGAGCGGTAGGTGGTGTGGTCACGGCGGGCAGAGCCGTGGTGGCCGGCGCGGCGGGCGGCTTTGTCACTTCGGGAACCGAGTCCGAAGAGGCCGGCCAGCTGGAGATGGGCTCCCCTGCCGGGATCGTGGATGGCTCTGGCAAGTTGTTGCTGATCGTTGACGACGGCGGCCAGGCGGGCATCGAGTGCTCGGTCGGCGGATCCGGCGGCCAGATGTCCGTTTCCTCGGGTATTGCCCCTTGCGCTGGGGCGACATCCTCTTGATCGTGCGGCGCGGCAGGCACGCGTTCCGGTTGGTTCTGGGGACCGCCCGCCGGCGGCCACGTCCGCTTTGAGGCGGTGGCCGGAAGCTCGGTCTCGCCGAGTTCCTCGCCTGGTGGGGCCGGCACCGTCTGGGCCCACTTAGGCGCCGGCTTTTGCATGTGAACCGCCTGTTTGGGATCAGTCCCGGCGGTGGATTCGGCCTGCGACTCGGTATTTGCCCATTCGGGATCGGAGTCCTTCTGCATGGGCAGCGCCGGCAATGGGTCGGGTTCCGCCGCAGCGTCGACGGCGCCCTGCGTGCCGTTGTCGCTCAGCGGCGGTGCGACTGGAACGGTCCGGGCCCATACCGGGGTCGTTTCATGCGTCGGCACGGCCGCGGCCGGCTCTTCATCAGCCTCAGGAGGCGTCGATTCCCGCGAATTACCTGACTGCGATTCCAAATCGATGGTCAGTCTAGCCCCGCGATGCCGAGTTGTATCCGAGGTTCCGAATCACAATGGTGCGCCCTGCGCGCGCCCGGCAGCGAATACGTGTTGCATGGCGTCTTCGGGGACAGGGTCGGGCTGCTGCTCCGCCCAGTCGGCGGCGTCCGACGCCTCGCGGTCGTATTCCTGCTGGACCCGCGCCGCCTCTTCCGCGGCAAGCCATCGGCGCTCGACCAGCCAGGCCACAAAGCGCACGATCGGATCGTGCTCCGACGCGTCGGCGATCTCCTCTTTGCTGCGGTACTTCAGGTGGTTGTCCTCGGAAGTGTGAGAATTCATGCGCCAGATCTTGGCGTCGATCAGCGTCGGTCCATCCCCCCGCCGAGCCCTGTCCACCGCCTCGCGGCAGACGGCGTAGCTCGCCGGAACGTCGGTTCCATCCACGGTCACGCCCGGAATCCCGTAGCCGGCGGCCCGGTCCGCGACGTTGGGGTTCGCCATCTGGAGCCGGATGGGCACTGAGATGGCGTAGCTGTTGTTTTCGCAGACGAACACGACCGGCAGGCGGTGCACGGCGGCGAAGTTGACACCCTCGTGAAAGTCGCCCTGGCTGGTCGCGCCGTCGCCAAAGGTGCAGAGAGTGACCGACCCTTCGCCCCTGAGCTTGGCGGCGTACGCGATGCCCGACGCTTTCGGGATCCAGCTCGCGACCACCTGCGAGACCGGGGCGATCTTGAGCGCGTGATAGCTGTAACAGCCGCCTGGGATGTTCCGGCCGGCTGAAAGCGGATCCGCCGCCTTGGCGAAGACGGCGAGCATCCACTCCTTCATCGTCAGGCCTCGCACGATCGAGTTGGCGAGGCCGCGATAGTGCGGGACGAGCCAGTCGGCGGCTCCAAGCGCGGCGGTCGATGCGACCTGGATTCCCTCGTGCCCACGGCTCGACCCGACGAACGGAGCGCGGCCCTGCTTGACCAGGATGTGCATGCGATCGTCCAGCGCCTTCGCCATGCACATCCAGCGGTGCAGTTGGAGGTACTGCTCGCGGTTCGCCGTGTCGGTACGTGTCTTGGTTGCCATCAATTCTTGTCGTGATCGGCCAGGGCGCGGGCGATGTCGACCACCTCGTCTGCGCTCAGGCCCATGTGATTCAGGTGATCGTAGTACCGGCGTTGGAAATCGGAGAAGTCGCTGCGCTCCGCGCGCTCCTCGCGGACGCGCTTGACCTCCGTGAGCACGGCCGCGACCAACTCCTTCTCGGGCTCGACCCCGGCGTCACGCAGCGCGTGCTCGATAGCGAGGGTCCCGGAATGCTTGCCATAGACGTAGGAAATCTCGGCGCCGAGATCAGCCGGCGGTATGAACTGGTAGATCGCCGGATGGATGAGCATGCCGGCGGTGTGGATCCCCGACTCGTGGCTGAAGACGTTGAGGCCGATCCCCGGCTCGGTGGGCGCGACCGGAATCCCGCTGATCTTCTCGAGGTGGCGCGCCAGGGCCCGCAGCTTCTCGTACTTGAAGCCCGGGATCTCGATTCCGAACAGGTAGCGCAGCTGCATCAGCACCTGGTGCATCGGGGCGTTGCCTGTGCGCTCCCCGATGCCGTTCACGCTCGTCGTGAACACCTCAGCGCCAGAGCCCAGTGCCATGACGGTGTTCCATGCGCCGAGTCCGAGGTCGTTGTGGAAGTGCACGACGAGCGGCGCGTCCGGTGCCGCGGCCTTGATCTGCGGGATGTACTCGCGAACCGCGAAGGGTGAGTAGCATCCGACGGTGTCGGGAGTCGAAGGCCGGGTGCCGCCCGCCTTGAGTCCCTCGCGGTGGATCTCGGCAATGTAGTCAACGTCGGCGCGGCTTCCATCCTCGCCCCCGAACTCGATGGACGTGGCGCCTTGCTCGCGGGCGTACCGGATCGCCTCGCACATCATGCGAAGGTTCGCGGCTCGGTAGTGCGATACCGGCAGCTCCAACCATTCGGACTCAGGGATCCCCTCGCGGTGGAGCAGGGTCTTGCCCAGCTTGTACTTGACGTGCAGGTCGGACGCCGACGTGAAGATGAAATAGGTCACGGCGTCACGTTTGTGGCCGAGCGCGTCGATCACTCGCATCGTCGCGTCGATGTCGTTCTTGGTCGAGCGCATCATGCAAACGACCTCGAGGTCTGGGCGCAGCTCACCCCGCTTCCTGCCTTCGAGCACGAGCCTCAGCGTCTCGCGCTCGCCCTCGGAAACGGAGGGAAACCCCACGTCCATGATGTGGACGCCGATGTCTGACAGCATTCGCGCCAGCTGGTACTTGTCCTTCGGGGTGATGGAGACTCCGGGCATCTGCTCGCCGTCGCGGAGCGTGTCGTCGTAGACGCGAATCTTGTCGGACGGCGGAAATTTGAGGTCGTGGGCGAAGCGGGTCGGGTCGCGTGCCAGCTCCTCGAGCGGCTCGTGCAGCTCTACTGGCTTGTTATCATCCACGAGCGGTCGCGACGCGCCGGCGCTCTTCCAGCCGCTGGCGCACCCAGGGCACGAGTCCGCCCATGTGAAGGAGCTCGTTCATGAACGTGGGGAAAGCCTCGCAGCGGTACTCGTCGCCCTTCGTGAAGTTGCGCACGATGCCTTCCTCGAGGTCGACCTCGAGCTCGTTTCCTTCGTCGACTCCTTCAGCCGCCTGCGGCGACTGGAGGATCGGGTAGCCCATGTTGATCGCGTTGCGAAAGAAGATCCGCGCGTAAGAGTCCGCGATGACGAGTGAGATACCCGCGCCTCGAATCGCAACCGGGGCGATCTCGCGCGACGACCCACAGCCGAAGTTCGATCCGCCGACGAGGATGTCGCCCTGCGCCACGCCGGCCGACCAACCCTCCCGGCCGGGCACGCCTTCCATCGCGTGCTTGCCGAGCTCCTTCTCGTCGAGGGAGTAGATCGCGTACTTGGCCGGGATGATCTGGTCGGTGTCGATGTTGGCGCCGAACTTCCACGCCCGCCCGCGAATGACCTTGGGGAAGCTCACGCTATCCCTGCCGGCATCTTCTTGAGCACTTCTTTCGGGTGCGTGATCACACCGGCCACGGCGCTGGCCGCGGCCACGGCCGGGTTGGACAGGTAGACAAGCGCTTTCGGGTGGCCCATGCGCCCCGGGAAGTTGCGGTTGGTCGTGCTCAGGCAAACCTCTCCCTCACCGAGCACGCCCATGTGGCCACCGAGGCACGCGCCGCAGGTGGCTGTCGTCCAGGCCGCCCCACTGGCGAGGAAGATGCCGATCAAGCCTTCTTTCTCGGCCTGGATCGCCACCTGGTGCGACGACGGAGTGATGATCAAGCGCACGCCCGGGGCCACCTTGTGCCCGTCGAGCACGGCTGCCGCGCGGCGCAGGTCGGTGATCCGCGAGTTGGTGCACGAGCCGATGAACACCTGGTCGAGCTTCGTGCCGGCGACCTCCGACAGAGGAGAGTAGTTGTCCGGCGACATCGGTCTCGCGACGCCAAGCTCGACCTTTTCGGCGTCGAACTCAAGGACCTTCTCGTACTCAGCGTCGGGGTCGGAGGTGACCGGCGTATACGGTCGCTTCGCGCGCCCGTCGAGGTATTCCTTGGTCACCTCGTCGAACTCCATGATCCCGTTCTTCGCGCCGGCTTCGATCGCCATGTTGGTCATCGTCAGTCGGGCTTCCATGTCGATGTGCCGAAGCGCCTCACCGGTGTGCTCCATCGCTTTCGACCGCGCGCCGTCCACGCCGATCTGGCCGATCACATACAGGATGAGGTCCTTGGCCTCGACCCATTCCTTGAGCCGGTTGTGATAGACGAACTTGAGCGTCTCCGGGACGCGGAACCACAGCTCACCCAGCGCAAACACACACGCGAGGTCGGTTGATCCGATCCCCGTCGCGAAGTTGTTGAGGGCGCCGTACGTGCAGCTGTGCGAGTCGGCGCCGACGACCAGCTCTCCGGGAAGCACCAGCCCGTTCTCGGGCAGCACGGTGTGGCAGATGCCGCCCTGCCCAACCTCGAAATACCACTTGATTCCCATGTCGCGCGAGAACTCGCGTGTGAGGCGGCCGAGCGTTGCGCTGGCGGCGTCCTTGGCGGGCTGAAAGTGGTCCTGGGTGACTGCGACCCGGTCTGGATCCCAGATCTTTTCGGCCCCCATCTGCTCGCGCATGATCTTGCTGGCGGGCGGGATCGTGAGGTCGTGGCCCATCGCGAAGTCGACCTTGGCCAGCACGAGGTCGCCTGGGCGCACGCTGTCGCGTCCGGCCCCACGAGCCAGGATCTTCTCGGTCATCGTCATACCCATGCGCGCTAGTTGACTGTACCGGCCGGACGGGCCGAAGATCGCGGCAGGCGCCCGCTAGGGCGCCGGTCGGGGCGCCGAGGCGAAGGCAGGGGTGGCCCTACTAGGAGCGCATCGAAAGATGCGTGACGACGTAGGGCCGGGCCCCCTAACGCACGCTTCGGCGTCCCGAGCCGATGAGATTCGGACCGGCTGGCCGGTTCAGGCAACTCAGTCCCTCAGCCTTTTCGCGACCGCATCCCCGCACTCACCAGTCGACAGGTTTCCGCCGAGATCCCGCGTGCACTCTCCCGCGCGGATTGCCGATTCGACAGCACCCTCGATCGCCTCCGACATGTCTGCATGACCCAGGTGTCTCACCATCATAGAAGCGCTCAGGATCGCTCCGATCGGGTTGACCAGCCCACGGCCGGCGATGTCCGGGGCGGTGCCGTGCACAGGTTCGAACAGGCCGCGCCCCGATCGGGGATTGATGTTTCCAGACGGCGCGATGCCCATGCCGCCGATGAGCTCGGCGGTCAGGTCGGACAGGATGTCGCCGAACAGGTTGCCCGTGACGATGACATCGAACTGGCTGGGATCCTTGACGAGCTGCATCGCGGCCGCATCGACGAACAGGTGGCGGGTCTTGAGCTTCGGATTGGCCTCCGCCACCTCCTTCCAGCGCGCCTGCCAGAGCCCTCCGGCGTGGGTCATCGCATTGGACTTGTCGACCATGACGACCTCCCGGCGCGCGACCTCGAACGCGTATTCGAGGATCCGGGTGACGCCCGTGTAGGTGTTGAGGTCCTCCTGGATCGCAACCTCGTGCTCAGTGCCCTTTTTGAAGCGTCCGCCCATGCCGACGTACAGGCCCTCGGTGTTCTCGCGGACGACGAGCAGATCCACCGACCTCCGGTCCTCGCGGCGCAGCGGTGACAGGCGGTCGTCGTAGAGCTTCGCCGGACGCAGGTTGACGTAGAGGTCGAGCTCGAAGCGCAGCCTCAGCAGAACGCCGGCGAGATATTCGGGGTCCGGCACGCGCGGATCGCCGACCGCCCCGAAGAGAATCGCGTCCGCCTTTTCGAGCTCTGACCAAATGCTGTCTGGTATGGCGACTCCGGTCCGCAAATATGCGTCCGCGTTGACGTCGAACTCCTCGAACTCGAAGTCCGCGCCTGCCGCGCGCAGAACTTTGATCGCCTCCGGGACGACCTCCTTCCCCGCGCCGTCGCACGGCAGCACCGCAATGTGCCTTGACATCACGTCGCGGCCGGTTCGCGAGCGGGCTCGCGCAGCTTGTAGCGCTGGATCTTGCCTGTCACGGTTTTCGGCAGCTCCGGGACGAACTCGATCACGTGCGGGTATTGAAAGCGCTGGAGGCGGGTCTTGCAGTGCTCCTGCAGTGCGGAGGCAAGTGCATCGCCCGGGGTCGCGTCGCCCTTGGTGATCACGAACGCTTTGACCTTCATCAATCCCTCTACCGAGATTCCAACCACGGCGCCTTCGGCAACATTTGGATGCTCCATGAGCACCGATTCGATCTCGATTGGCGAAACCCAGAGCCCACCCACCTTGATCATGTCGTCCGATCGGCCCTCGTGCCAGTAATAGCCGTCCTGGTCGACGCGGTAGCGGTCACCGGTGAAGAACCACTCACCGAGGATCGCGCGCTTCGATTTCTCGTGCTGGGCCCAGTAGAGCGCGAGCGCGCTGTCGCCCTTCACGTAGAGGTCGCCGGCCACGCCGGTCGGGACCGGCTGGCCTCCGTCGTCGAGGATTTTCAGCTCGTAGCCGGGCACCGGCTTGCCGCTCGAGCCCGGCCGGACGTCATCGAGCCGGTTCGAGCAGTAGATGTGCAGCATCTCGGTCGAGCCGACGCCGTCGAGGATGGTCAGCCCGAAGGCATCCTTCCAGCGCCGCCAGACTTCGGCGGGAAGGGCTTCGGCTGCGGCGACGCAGTGGCGGATCGAGGAGAGGTTGCGACTCGTGGCCCCTTCGAAATTGAGGATCGCGTTGAAGAGCGTCGGCGCGGAGAAGAACAGCGTCGGCCGCCGCTTCTCGATCGTCTCGAGGACCGTCGCGGGCGTGTGGCGCCCGGCGTGCAGCACCGTCGAGGCGCCCACCCAGTACGGCAGCGTCAGGTTGTTGCCGAACCCGTACGCGTGGAAGAGGCCCGTGGTTGAGAAGGTGGTGTCGTCCTCGGTGATGCCGAGCACCTGCTCGCCATAGGTCAAGCAGGTGTATGGGATGTCGTGCTGGAGGTGCACTACCGCCTTTGGCTTGCCGGTCGAGCCGGAGCTGTAGAGCCAGAACGCCATGTCGTCTTTGCGTGTTGGCGCGGTGGCGATTTCGGGGCCGGGCGCGATCTGATCCACGCGAAGCAGTCGGGGGGCGCTGAGGGCGCGAGCCACGGCGGGCTTCAGCTTCTCTTCGGTGTTGGAATCGACGACCACCACGCGGGCGAGCGAGTCGTCGATGAAGTGGTCGTAATCCTCGCTGCGCTGGAGCAGGGGGTTGACGGGTACGGGGACGGCTCCGAGGCGGATCGCGCCGAGGAAGGCGGCGACCCAGCCGGCACCGTCGTAGCCGGCGATCAGGACGCGCTCTTCGCGCCTGACTCCGAGGTCGTGGAGGGCGTGGGCGGCGCCGCAGGCCAGCTTGAAGAGCTCTCCGTAGGTGAGGGTTTTGGCCTCCGAGAAGATCGCTACCTTGTGCTCGCGGCCGGCCTTCAGGTTGCGCTCGAGGAGATCCGCGCCGACGTTGTAGCGCTCCGGCAGCTCCACCCCCCCCATCTCAATGGTCAGTGTAGTTTCGGGCCCACCTTTAGACAGGTTTCACTCGTGGGAAAGGACTGGGAGGGGGTGTCGGGGCGGGCCTGGAGGGTGGAAGGACGGCCGGGGAAAAGAGGTGTTGGGGTGGCGCTTGGAGGGTGGGGAAGTTGGTCGGAGAAAGGAGCGTTTTTTGGTATTTTTACGATCGAATCTATTGACAGCCGAACGTTTGTTTGGTAGACTGTTTCCATGCTCGCGACGCAAGACGTCTATTCGCCCAGCTCCAACGATTTGCTTCGTGAGCGCCTGATTCAGCGCCGTCGGGTGATCGATCTGCAGGAAGTTGCCTTCGCTCGCGAAGCG
>PLYZ01000078.1 GCA_003151935.1 Candidatus Dormiibacterota bacterium
GGTAGCGGAGCACCATGCCGTCGACAGTCAGCTCGTCGGCGATGGCAAGCACTGTGGCGCGCACGCGCGGATCGTCCGGCGGCAGGAAGCGCACCAGCGGGATGAGCAGCACGGATGCGTCGAGCGCCCTGGTGCCATAGTGTTGCACGAAGACTCCCCGCTGGTCGACGCCGTGCTCGCACAGGTCCGCCTTGATCTCATCGGCCATCGCCTGCCAGCTCGTCGCCAGGCCGGCGTCACCGTGCAGCTCCGCGAGCCGCGCGCCCCGGTCGCAGGCCACCCAGCACATGAGCTTGGAGGACGTGAAGTGCTTGGGCTCGCCCCTCACCTCCCAGATCCCGCGATCCGGCTTCCTCCAGTTCTCGATCGCGCATTCGACGGCGCGCTTGAGGATCGGCCACACCACCTCCGGCAGGTAGTCGCGAGATTTCGTGTGCAGGTACACCGAGTCGAGCACCGCTCCCCACACGTCATGCTGCACCTGCTGGTACGCGGCGTTCCCGACACGAACAGGTCGCGAGCCGTCATACCCGCTGAGATGATCGAGCGTCTTCTCGGTCAGATCGGGCTCGCCGCCGATGCCGTACATGATCTGCAGGTCCTTCTTGCCCTTTGCCACGTCGGCAATGAAGTAGAAGAAGTCGTTCGCCTCGCGATCGAAGCCCAGCGTGTACAGGCCCCACAGCATGAAGGTCCCGTCGCGGATCCACGTGTAGCGATAGTCCCAGTTGCGCTCGCCGCCGATCGTCTCCGGCAGCGAGGTCGTCGGTGCGGCGAGCAGGGCGCCGGTGGGGCTATAGGTCAGCCCCTTCAGCGTCAGCGCGCTGCGCTGGAGATAGCTCTGCCACGGGTGCTCAGGGAACTCGCCGCGATTGATCCATTCGCGCCAGTAGTCGGCCGTTCGCTCGACGCGTTGAAACGCCTCCTCGGCCGTGGCCGGAGCTGGATGCTCCTCCCAGTACTCCTTGGCGGTCGAGTGGCGGGACCGGGGCCAGACCATCGCCACGTAGGCCTTCTCGCCCTGGCGCAGCGTCTTCGAGGCGTGGGCGCCGGGTCCTTCGAAGCCCATCCTGAGGTCGGTGACAAGCCTCACAGGCACGTCCATCTCACCACCGCTCGCGATCGCCTCGTTGTACCCCGGTCCGGCGTATTCCCACTTCGCCGCGGTGCGCCCGTAATCGAAGACGGGCTGGCAGTCGAGGCTGACCTCGACATCGCCCACGACGCACCGCGCGGTGCGAAGAAGGATGTGCTCCGCCTCGTAGTCGGTCGGGGGCCGGCGGTTGGTCCCGGAACGCCGCTGGCTGTGGTACCAGGGGCCGATGCACAGGGCGTCGCGGACGATCATCCAGCCCGTCCTGGTCCGCCAGGTCGTCTCCAGGACCAGCGTGCCGGGCAGGTAGCGCCGGCCGGCGGGAACCTGGGCTCCTGTCGGGCCGAACCTGAAGCTGCCCGCGGCGCGGTCGAGCATGGCTGCGAAGACGCTGGGGCTGTCGGGCCTGGGGAGGCACATCCACTCCAGCCGCCCGCTGGGAGCGATGAGGGCGTTCACCTCGCAGTCGGACAGGAACGCGTAGTCGGCGATGGGCGGGAAAGCGCTTGCGATCCCGCGTTGCGGCATTCCAGGCCGCGGCTCGGCCTCATCCCCTGCCTGGGGGTGCGCGCGATCACCGTTTACGGCCGTCTTGACCGACTGGCCCAGGTCGCGCTCATCGGCTTTTCTTGCCACCGTTTCCCCAGCTACCGAGAGGATATGCCGATGGCCCGACGGATGCGCTCGAATACCTCGTCGACGTTTCCCACCCCGTCGACGACCTCGACCCGCACCCCCCGCTTGCGGTAGTGGTCGAGCACAGCGGCGGTGAGCTTGTGGTATTCGTGCATCCGCTCGGCGATCGCCTCTCGAGTGTCGTCGGCACGGCCTTCGACGGCGGCGCGATGGAGGATGCGATCGACCAGCGCGCTTTCAGGCACCTCGAGGGCGATCACGAAGTCCACGCGATGACCCTCCTCTGCCAGCATCCGGTCCAGGGCCATGGCCTGCTGGAGCGTGCGGGGAAACCCGTCGATCAGAACGTCCGAGCTACCGTCCGGGTCGCGCAGGATGCGCTGGACGATGCGGATGATCAGGTCGTCGGGGACGAGGTCCCCGGCGGCCATGACCCTGGCGACCTCCTTGCCGATCTCCGTGCCGCGCGCAACCTCGGAGCGGAGGATGTCGCCCGTCGACAGGTGCGTCAGGCGGAACTCAGTCTCGATCCGGGCCGCCTGAGTGCCCTTCCCGCTGCCAGGTGGACCGAAGATGATGCCAATCATGGTTCGGCGCGATCTTTGGACCGCCGGTCGGGGATCTGGATCGCGTGGCGGCGCCGCCACCAGTTGCTGGCGTGCTCCTCAAGCAGAGCCAGCACGGCGGGATCGGGACCGGCAGCTTCGCCCACCTGGCTCAGCTTGAGCCATCGATGGGTGATCTCCACGTAGAGGTCCGCCTCCGTCCATCCGGGAAGCTGCTCCAGGACGTGGTGCTTGCGGATCGCCTCCGCCACCGGCTTGTAGACGTGGTCGTACCAGCTCGCGGCAGCCTCGGGCAGCGGAACCGCGCGGCCGAGCTCGAGGCCGAGAAAGTAGCCATGCCCGAGGATATGCTTGAGGATCTCGTCGTACCGGCCGAGGCGGCTGCACTCGAGCCGCGCGTCCGGGCGGGTGCGATGAAGCTGCGTCGTCTCGAGAAATGCGGCATATTCGGCCGCCCTGAGCAGCGCGCCCGCGTCGCGCTTGCGTCCCAGCGGTGCGCGCGTCTTGACCTCGACCACGCGCGCGTTGATCGTGGCGCGTCCGAGGCTCCGGGCGACCGACACGCGGTGGTGCCCGTCGATCACGTAATAGTCGTCGCCCACCTTGTACACGTCGATTGGAGGCAGCTCATCGCCTTCCACCATCGCCTGGTAGATTCGCGTCCAGCGGTCGCGCAAGCGCCTGTTGACCGGCAGAAAGGCAGGGTCGAAGTCGCCGGTCTTGGAAGCAGGCGCGGCCGAGCCCACGATCCTGTCCAGCGGGATCTCCTGAATGCCGCCGTAGGCCCTGCCCTCGAGGCCCGCCGCCTCCAGCACCGGCTCGATCGACTGCAGGCTGCGAGCCCGCCTGGTCAGAATCGAGCCAACGGTGCGTCTGAAGGCGCGAAAGCGGGCGGCGTCGAAGTCCTCGAGCGCCCGGATCCGCTCCAAACCTAGCAGCCCATTGGAGGCCGGCCGACGGATCTTCGTCGCCCATGCGGCCGCATTGCGTCGTTGCCGCCTGCGCTCCTCACGACGCGTATTGACGCATACGCTTGTTGTGCTGCTCGGCGGCGCCTAGCACTGCAGCCACCTGGGCAACGAATCTCTCGCCGTCCGACCTCCAACGGGCTGCCGGCCCTTAGATGAGGGCCTTTTCGCTCTCCGCGTCGAAGAAGTGCATGCTGCGGGTGTCCAGGCCCAGCCGGACCGTGTCGCCCGGATCCACCTTCATCCGCGGATCGACGCGCGCTGTGACCTGGTCCGAGCCGACCTGTCCGTACAGGAACTGGTCGGAGCCGAGCCGCTCCACCACGTCGACCTTCATCTGCATCGACGGGCCGCCGTCGACCACCCGGTCGGTGACCGCCTCGGGCCGGAACCCGAGCGTGCCCTTGGTCGCGCCGACCGGCTTCGGCAGCGTGACCTCCAGGCCGGAAGCCTTCGCCGTGCCGTTGTCCACGGTCGCCGGCACGAAGTTCATCGTTGGGCTCCCGATGAAGCCCGCCACGAAGAGGTTGGCCGGGTGGTCGTAGATTTCGCCCGGCGTGCCGACCTGCTGCAGGATGCCGGCGTTCATGATCGCGATCCGGTCCCCCATCGTCATCGCCTCGACCTGGTCGTGCGTGACATAGATGAAGGTGGTTTCGAGGTCGCGGTGCAGCTTCTGCAGCTCGATCCGGGTCTGGCCTCGCAGCTTGGCGTCCAGGTTGGAGAGCGGCTCGTCGAGGAGGAAGACCTTGGGGCTGCGCACGATGGCGCGCCCCAGGGCGACCCGCTGCCGCTGGCCGCCTGAGAGGGCGCGTGGCTTGCGCTTCAGGAAGTTGTCGAGGCCGAGGATCCGAGACGCGTTCTTGACCCGCTTGTCGATGTCGTCCTTCTTCATGTGCTGCATCTGCAGCGGGAAGGCCATGTTGTCGTACACGCTCATGTGCGGGTAGAGGGCGTAGGACTGGAACACCATCGCGATGTCGCGGTCCTTCGCCGCCACGTTGTTCACGACGCGGTCGCCGATCCGGATCTCACCTTCGCTGATCGCCTCGAGCCCAGCGAGCATGCGCAGCGCCGTGGACTTGCCACAGCCGGATGGGCCGACCAGCACCATGAACTCCTTGTCTTTGATCTCGACGTTGAAATCCTTGACCACGGTGAGGTCCGCGGTGTAGCGCTTCACTACATGGTCGTAGGTGACTGATGCCATCTTTATCTATCCCTTCACAGAACCGGCGAGGATGCCGCGGACGAAGTAGCGCTGGAGGCTGAGGAACACGACCAGGGGCACGATCATCGAGAAAAATGCCGCCGCGGTCAACAGCTGGTAGTTCTGGCCGTACGAGCCGACCAGGTTGACGAGGGTAACCGTGACCGGAGCCACCGTCGCCACCCCGCCCACGTAGATGAGGGCGACGAGCAGGTCATTCCAGACCCAGAGGAACTGGAAGATCACGAGCGATGCGATCGCCGGCACGGAAAGCGGCAGCACGATGCGGAAGAAAACGGTCAGCGTTCCCGCTCCATCGATCTCCGCCGACTCGAAGAGGTCACTGGGGAGGGCGCGGAAGAAGTTCGAAAGCAGATAGATCGAGAACGGCAGTCCGTAGCCGGCGTGCGCGAGCCACAGAGGGATGAAAGGCGGCAGTCCAATCGCGGTGAGGTGTTGGGGAGTGAGGCCGAGCTTGACGAATTCCGTGGTCACCGGGATGAAGGTGAGCTGCAGGGGCACGGCCAGCAGCCCCACGAGGGCCAGGAAGATCCAGTCGCGCCCGGGGAACTTCATCCAGGCGAAGGCATAAGCGGCAAACGCCGCCAGGGTGACCGGGATGACGGTGGCCGGGATCGAGATCATGAAGCTGTTGAACAAGCTCTGCCCGAGGTTGCTCGCGGCGAACATCTGCGAGTAGTTGTCCAGCGTGAACTTGAACGGCGGCGACAGGGCCGTCCACCAGCCGCTGTTTGAGATGTCTGCCGGCAGGCGGAAGGATGTGATCAGGAGGCCGATCGTGGGCACCATCCAGGCGACCGTCAGGCCGATCACCACGACGTGCAGGACGAAGCCGCCGAGGCGGTCGGAGAGCCATCGCGGGGAGAACCTGGCTGTGGTCGAAGAGGTCGGGGACGCGACCGCGATTGTCATCGCCTGGCCTCCACCGCCCTGAACTGACGCAGGTTGAAGATCAAAACGGGTATGACTGTTAAGAGCAGGATCACCGCCACCGCGCTGGCGCCTCCAAAGTCGTGAGAGTTATAGAGCAGCTGGTACATGCGGTTGGCGAGCACGTCCGTGTTGTAGTTGCCGTTGGTCATTGCGTAAACCACATCGAACGCCTTGAGGGCGAAGATCACGAGCGTCGTGCCAACGACCACGACCGTGGGCATCATCAGGGGAAAGATCACGCGGCGGAAGATCGTGATCTCACCCGCGCCGTCCACGCGAGCCGCTTCTAGCAGGTCGCCGGGTATGCCCTTGAGCGCAGCCGACAAGATCACCAGTGAAAATCCGACGATTCCCCACACCGCGGCCCCGATTAGGGCCAGGTCGTTGAGCGGGAACAGCCCGAGCAGCGGCGTTTCGTCCTGGATCCAGGTCCTCGGGTCCTGGTGGAACACGGTGTTGAGGATGAAGTTGAGCGTGCCTGTCTGCGGCTGCCCCGGCGGTTGGTATGCGTACATGAACTTCCAGATCACCACGAGGGCGACGGACGAGATCGCCATGGGCATGAAGATCAGCGACTTGACGACGCTCTCGTACGGCACCCGGTCGAACAGCACCGCAAGCAGCAAGCCGAACGCGAGCACGAAAAGCGTGTAGAAGATCAGCCAGAAGAGGTTGTTCCGGATCGCGATCCAGGCGCCCCCGGTCGGGAATCCGGCCAGCTGGGCGGCGAAGTTCTGAAATCCGATGAAGACGCCGTTCTTGTCCTGAAAGCTCTGGAACACGGTGCCGATCGCCGGGGCCACCAGAAAGCCGGTGACAAGCACGAGCGCCGGCGCGACCCAGATCCACGGCCGGACAGCCGGTCGAGACTTATCGGGCAGCCGCCGGACCAGGTACTCGCCGCCCACGATGTAGGCGGCGAGCACCAGCGGTACGCCGATGATCACGACGACCAGCGTCGGCAGATCCGTAAGAAGGACGCTGAAGTCCAACTCTTTCGATTATTTGATTACGACGTATACGCCTTGGCCTGGACCGCGTCCAGGTTCGCAAGGATCGAGTTGAGATTCCCCTGGTTCTGCGCGAACTGGAGCACTGCCGACCAGTACGCGTTCCTCATGTCAGACGGCATCTGGTCGCCCGCGTCGTACTTGGCGATCTTGGTCGCGACCAGGATCTGGGCGGTCGACTTCGACAGAGCGTCCGGGTAGTCGGTCAGAGGCACCTGGTTGTTCGGCGAGATCTTGCCGCCGCGCTTGACCCAGATGGCCTGGGCGTCAGCGGTCATGAGGTACTTGAGCATCTTCTCGGCCTGGGGTGTGTCGTTGAACATCGACCACGCGTCTCCGGCGACGACGTGCGCGCCGGCGTACTGAGAGGTGATGTCCGGGAGTGAGAAGAAGTTGTAGTCAGTTCCGGCCTGCAGCGATGCGTTTGCGCTCTGGAAGAAGCTGGTGATGAACGACGCCTGGTTGTGCATGTAGCACTTGGGCGGGCTCTGGAACATCGGTGTGCCGGCGTCGCCGAAGTTGGTGGCGGACATGTTCTTGGCTCCGCCATACACGTTGCTGTCATTGGACCCGAGGATCTGGCCCCAGGTCTGCCAGGCCAGCTTGATCTCAGGAGAGGTCCACTTCAGCTTGCCCTGCCACCAGTTGTCGTAGACGGTCGGCCCCGACTGGCTGAGGACGATTTCCTTGACCCAGTCGCTGCCCGGCCATCCAGAGGCCGCGCCACTCTCGAGACCGATACACCACGGGGTGGTCCCGCTGCTCTTGATCGTCTGCTGTAGGTCGAGCAGGGACTGCCAGCTGTTGGGGACGTTGTAACCCTTGGCCTGGAAGTTCTTTGGGTCGTACCAGATCAGGCCCTTGAGCGAGACCCACGAGTAAACCTGGTAGAGCTTGCCGTCGCCCAGCGGCTCCCCGAGCGTGACCCAGCCCGGCGAGTACTGCGACTGCAGCGCGGTCATGTCCACGATGTTGTTGAGGGCTTTGACCTTGCCCCCTTTGGCAAACGTGGTGAGCAGTGCTGGGCTCGGTGCTGCCGCCAGATCGGGCGGGTTGCCCGCCGCCACGCGCGTGGTCAGGAGCGCGTCCTGGTCGCGGCTGGCCTCATAGTTGATGGTGATTCCCGTTTGGTCCGTGAAAGGCTTCATCACGGCGAAGAACGAGGCTTGCTCGGCCCCCGTCCAGGTCGCCATCACGTTTACGGACCCGGCGGCCGGTGTCGAGCTCGTCCCACACGCCACGGCCGTGACGACGGCCGCGAGCGACAGGAGAAGGCTACGTTTCAACCACAAACGACGCATTTCTCAAATCCCCCTTTGAGTTGATTGCGCTGGTAAACCCCTACTTGGCGAATCATTCTATGTCCTCTCATGACTTACGTATTTGTCGCTTTGTATCAAGCTGCCAATGCAAAGCACATCGCGAATCTCGCTTGGTGAGCTACGAGCTGCGGCCGCTCACCTCCTTTGACTCGAATGGACGTGAGGTGGAGCCTCGGACCACGAGGCTCGTCCCGAGCGGCGCGGGCGACTCGACAGTCCTGCCCTTCATCCGCTGGATCAGCAGGCGTGCCGCGAGGCGCCCCTTCTCGACGATCGGCTGCCGGACCGTCGTCAGCGCGGGATTGGTCCACGCCGCCATCGGCAGGTCGTCGTAACCCACGATCGACAGGTCGTCCGGAATCTTCAGCCCGGCTGTACGCGCGGCCGCCATCAGGCCGATGGCCGCCATGTCGCTCATGGCGAGGACGGCGGTCGGTCTGCGCCTGCCTTTGGGCAGAGCATCGAACGCGCGCGCTCCAGCCGCCATCGTCACTCCGGCGGTCACCGTGAACGGCTCGGGGGCGCCGGCGCGATCCAGGGCCGCGCGGTAGCCGGCGAGCCTTCTGGATGCCGCCGGCGTGTGCCCGACCTGCGCCCGAGTCGGCGGCAGCACGATGATCGCGACCTCACGGTGCCCGAGGTCCAGGACGTGCTGCGCCGCGGCCTCCGCGCCTCCCGCGTCGTCGACGTTGACCGCCGGGTGGTTGGGTGACGCGTCGGAGTCAACCAGCACGGCGGGGATGCCGATCCGGTCGAGCATCTCCAGCGCCCGGTCGTCGGGGCTCAGGCCAAGGCTGATGAATCCGTCGACCGACGCCTGGCGGATCGCGCCTT
The DNA here is from genome assembly GCA_003151935.1 of Candidatus Dormiibacterota bacterium. Taxonomy (GTDB): domain Bacteria; phylum Chloroflexota; class Dormibacteria; order Dormibacterales; family Dormibacteraceae; genus Palsa-870. The sequence goes on from PLYZ01000078.1 coordinate 8,594, forward strand.
CGAGCGAGCCGTCCAGGGGCGGGACGAGCAGTATCGTGAGGTCGTGCTCCTCGCAAAGCTCCCCCAGGCCCTGCATGAGCTCGCTCAGGAACGGGTTGGCGAAAACAGTGGACAGGCGCTGCGGGATGAGCACCCCGATCGTCCCGCTGCGACGCATCGAGAGCGCGCGGGCCGCGGGGTGCGGCGCGTAGCCGAGCTCATGCGCGACGCCGAGCACGCGCTCGAGCGTCGCCTGGCCGAGCTTCTCGGGATTGTTGAAGGCGAAGGAAACCGCGGTCTTCGAGACGCCCGCTGCGCTCGCCACGTCAGCGATGTTGACCCGAGACACCCAGGCTTGACCTCAAATGACATCCCCCTAGAAGGTTCGAATCGATCGGATAAACCGCTTTACTAAAGCGGTTTAGGTGCGATCCTATGTCGCCCACGGCCTGCTGTCAAGAAGCAACCTGGCCGGCCCACCGGACACCCGGTCTGTGGAACACTCCGCCGGATGATCGATACGAACCGGTTTCCCGAGGGCTTCCTGTTTGGCGCCGCGGTTTCCGCCCACCAGGTCGAAGGCGGCAACGTCAACAGCGACTGGTGGTGGTGGGAGCACCTCGAGTCGACGCCATGCCACGAGCCGTCAGGCGACGCCTGTGATTTCTACCACCGCTACCGCGAGGACATCTCGCTGCTCGCGGGCTTCGGGCTGAACGCCTTCCGGTTCAGCATCGAGTGGGCGCGCATCGAGCCGGCGGAGGGCGAGTTCTCGCGGGCGGCGCTGGAGCACTACCGGCGCGTGCTCGAGGCGTGTCGAGAACAGCGAGTGATGCCGATCGTGACGTTCCACCACTTCACGCTTCCTCGGTGGCTGCAGGACGCGGGCGGCCTCGCATCCGAACGATTTCCCGCGCTGTTCGAACGATATTGCGACCGCGCCGCCGCGGCGCTCGGCGACCTGATCGGATGCGCGTGCACCATCAACGAACCGCAGGGCCTGGGCTCGAGCGGCTACCTGCTGGGCATCAACCCGCCCGGCCACACTGACGACCGCGAAGGGGCCCAGCGCGCGGTCGACAACCTGCTCGAGGCGCACAGGGCCGGCGCCGCGGCGATCCGCTCGCGCTACAGCATTCCGGTCGGCGTGACGCTCGCCATGCCGGACATCCAGTACGAGGACGGCGCGCAGCCGGGCAGCTCGTCGCTGGAGGTCGAATCGCGCGTCAATGACTGGTTCCTCGAGCTGGCGCGAAAGGACGACTTCATCGGCGTCCAGACCTACACGCGTTTCCGCATCGGGCCCGATGGCCCGCGCAGCTCCGGCTACGACTGGAGTGACCTCACGCGCGAGATGACCGAGACCGACCTGACGACTCAGATGGGGTACGAGGACTACCCGCAGGCGCTCGGCGCCGCGATCCGCCGGGCGGCGAAGAGCTGCCCGGGCATTCCCATTCTTGTCACCGAGAGCGGGATCGCAACCGCGCACGACGAGCGGCGCATCGCGTACATGGACGCGGCCCTCCGCGAGGTCCAGGCGTGCCTGTCCGAAGGCATCGACGTGCGCAGCTATCTGTACTGGTCGTGGCTGGACAACTTCGAGTGGGCGCTCGGCTACGCGCCCACGTTCGGGCTGGTCGGAGTAGACCGGCAGACGTTTGCCCGGCAACCAAAGCCGAGCGCGGCGTGGCTGGGGAATGTCGCTAGGAATCAGGCTCTCACGTAGCAGCCCGATTCCGCTCCTTTGAACTTGGTGGGGAGGTGAATGGCAACCTATGATCGGCGGGAGAATTCATGCGCCCACCAGTTGAGACGAACTCTGGTCTGTCAGCTGTGCTTCGCGGCGTGGTCGCCGACTTGCAGCACGCCTCGGGCGCGGACATCGTGTCCATCTTCCTTTACGAGGAGGCCACCCACACCTACTACGCTCCTTTCGCCACGGGGCAGCCGCAGGAGAGCCTCCTCGACTCCCTCACCGACATGCGCGAGCAGCTGGCCCGCTACCTGACCGACGCGGAGCAGGGGAAGGTGCCCGATGAGCTGGGCGTCCACCAGTACGGTTCGACGGTCTGGCTGACCGTGACCCGCCAGCGGCTGATCGCGCGCGACGCGCCCTCGGAGATCGACAGCACCTTCATCCGCCGCTACCAGGTCCAGTCCACTTTCGGACTTCCACTCGTTGCGGGCGACCGCCTCCTCGGGCTCGTCTACCTCAACTACCGCTCGCGCGACAAGGCGCCAGACGACTCCCGCCTGGAAGAGCTGGAGCGGCGCGCGTCGGCCGCCGCCGCGGTGGTCCGGTCCGTGCTCGAGGGCGCGGAGCGAACGGCGCTCGAGGGTCTCGCACGCCTCACCGGCCTGCTGACCACGCCGGTGGGAGATTCGAGCACCAACGTCAAGGAGCTGCGCCGGCTGCTTTCCATCGCGCTCGCCGACCTGCTGATGGCCAGCAACCTGGACGGCGCGGCGATCTATCAGTTCGGGTCCCAGCGCACGAGCCTGGAGCTCGTCACCGCGCATCTGCGCGTCGCCGCCCCAGTGCGCATCGACCGGCTCGACCATTCCATCAGCTGGGAGGAGGCCCTGAGCAAGACGGTCGCGACCGCCACCGTGGAGGCTGACCTCCATCCGGTCGCGACCTACGCGCTGGGCCACCCGCACGAACCCCACGGCTACCTCGTCCTGCTCAGCCGCGACCGGCTCGCGACCGTGCGCCGCGCACCGCCGACCGACATGATGCTGAAGGCGGGAGCCGAGCTGATCGGCGGCGCGCTGGCGAGCCAGCGTCTCATCGCCGACCTCGAGAACAGCAACCGCCTGCTCGGCGCCCTCGGCGACATGACGAGCGCCATGCTGAAGCCCGGCTCCACCCGCCACGAGGTGATCGATGCGGTCGTCGGCCACCTTACGGACGCCGACGTGCCCGAGTTCGACTTCAACTTCGCCACCGTTTATCTCCTCGAAGAGGGTGAGGGCGACGCCCTGGTCATGCGGATGGCCGCCGGGGCCGCGGCCACAGCAGCCATTAACGCCGCCGAGACTTCAAAGCCAGGGGCGGGTTCGCGGCAATCTCACTCCCGCGTCCCGCGCTGGGCGCTCGAGGAAGACAGGCCCCTTGCGGGCGACGACGTGCTGGTGCACGTCGCGCGCACCTGGCAGCCGGCGATCGTTGGACCGTTTCCGGCCGGCGAGCGGTCGGACGTCATCACCGGCGTAATCCCTGTGGCGGCAACGTGGGTTGAGGTGCCCGTCGTGCGCGCCGACGGCTCGGTGCTGGGCCACGTGCTGGCATGCATGATTGGCGAGCAAGAGCACGGGCACAGCGACAGCCCCCCTCCTTTCACGCTGGCCGGCGAGATCTTTGAGCGCGGCGGGCACAAGGACCTGATCCGCATCTTTCTTCCGTTCGGCGCCGACCAGAGCCGGCGAGCGAGCGGCGTGCTGGAGGTCGGTTACCACCGGTCGTTCGAGCGGCGGCCGGACTGGGGCCAGGTGGAGGCGCTTCGCGCGGCAGCGGCGCAGATCGCGGTCGCAGTCGAGACGGCCCGCCTGTACGAGGACGCACAGCGGCACGCCGAGCAGCTGGAGCTCGTGGCCGAGATCAGCAAGGCGATCGCGAGCTCGATCGACCTGGACCAGACGTTGAGGCTCGTCGCGCAGAACCTCGCGAGGCTCGTGAACGCGTCGCTGTGCCAGATCGCGCTCCTCGAGGAGGACCGCGAGGGTTGGTACGGCGCCGCGGCCTCGGACCTCGAGGAGCCGTGGCGCCGCCAGCACGCGGAGCGAACGCAGCCGTCGTTCGTGTTCGACGTGCTCGACCGCGGCGAGCCGGTGGTCATCGACGACACCGCGGCGTCGAGCCACGTCGACCCGGCGTACGTGCGGGCGTTCGGTGTGCGATCGCTCATGGCGTTGCCGCTCGTCGCGGACGGCCAGCCCATCGGGGCCGCCATCCTGGGCGAGCGCGAGCGCCATCGCACTTTCACGCCCGATGAGGTGCATGGCGCCCAATCGCTCGCGCTCCAGGCGGCCGTCGCGATCAAGAACGCACGCCTCCATGCGCTGGCCGAGGAAGAGCGGCACCTGCAGAAAGACTTCGTGCTCATCGGCTTCGGCCAGTGGGGACAGAAGGCGTACCAGCACCTGCTGACGCTCAAGCAGTTCTTCAACTTCCGCACTCACGTCGTAGAGCAGGACGCGCCGGGCGCGCGCGACCGCCTCGGAGCCAAAGAAGAAGAGGTTCGGTCGCACGGCGATTCCTTCTATTGGGACAGCCATGGATCCCCGGCCCACGACCAGCTCGAACGCGAGCTCGAGTCGAGCTCGTACGTCATCACCTACATCGCGACGCCGGCGGCCACGCACCTGCCGATGCTCAAGCTCTTCTACGACCTGAGTGACGTGGTCTTGATCGAAAAGCCGCTGGGCGCCCCGCCCGAGGCGTATCGAGAGTTCCTCGAGACCGCGACGGGCGGAGTCGAGATCGTGGCCGCCGACCACTATTACTTCAAGCTCGAGGTCAGGCTGCTGCAGCTCCTGCTGACCGAGGAGCGGACGCTCCGGAACTTCCTGGACAGCGTGGAAGAGATAAGGATCGAGATCCTCGAGGAGCAGCCGCTGGTGGGCGCCGCGGCGGACATCGGCGTGATCGCGGACCTCATACCGCACGCCTTCGCGATCATCTCTCTGCTGACCGCGATCGACCGGATCAAGCTCGACGATGAGTCACCCCTGATGGTGGGCCGCCACGAAGGTCTAACCGGTCAGCGCGAGAGCTACGCCCGGGTGAACGCGAGCTTCCACCACCAGGGCCGGCCGGTCAAGCTCGTGATCGACGTCGGCAAGGGGGCGGACAACGCCAAGTGGATCAAGCTGAGCGGCGAACGGCGGGCCGCCGGCCGGAGCCCGAGCTACAAGTTCGACTTCGGCAAGGGCGAGGCGATCGACGCCACGCAGGCAACGGTGCGGGCGGCCGTGCGGAGGATTCGCGAGCCCGGGGTGCCCGACAACGCACACCTGAACATGCTCCGCCACGTGATCGAGAAGCGCCACCCGGCAGTTGGGATTCTTTCGATCCGCGAGGCGATCCGCGCCAACCAGCGGGTGCGCGAGCTGGAGGCCATGGCCGTCGAGCTGCTGGCGCGCGGCGAGTGGACCAGCTACGCGGTGGGCACGCGCCCTGCCTTCGAAGCCGGGTCATCGCTGCCGGCGCAGCAAGCCATCGGAACGACGAGCTGAGCGCAACCGGCACCACGGAGCGCGTCGTCGTCAAGCACGACCGCTTCTTCGCGGTCTCGGCCGCGGACGGTTCGATGCGCGCCGACGGTCCCGACGGGCATGGGCTCTGGCTGGGCGACACGCGCTTTCTTTCCGAGTACCACCTGCTCATCGATGGGCACGAGCCAGAGCCGGTGGACGTGCAAGTGGAGGCGGGATGGGTGGTGTTGGAGCTGGCCGCCGGGACCTTGCGGGTCCGCCGCGAGCGGTACGTGGACATGGGGCTGCACGAGCGAATCACGATCACCAACTCGGGACCTAGGAAGGCCGTCGCCGACGTTGAGCTCGTTTATGGAGCGGACTTTGCGGCCATGCTCGCCATTCGCGGCATCGTGCCGCTGCCCTTGCCGCCGCCGGCTGCGCGCGCCGAGACCATCCGGGGAATCGAGCTTCGCGATTCGAACGGCTCATCTCGCGTAACAAAAGTGATCCTCCGGCCGCCCGGCAACCACCACCGGTTGGAGCTCGGGCCGGGCGAAACCTTCGAGCTTGCCGTCGACGTGTTGACTGACGCAAGTCTCGAGGTTCCGAGTTTCGAGGTGGGCCTGAACCGGATCCGCCAGGTGTACAGCCAGTGGTCGGCAGAGTGCGCCACCTACGAGACCGACAACCCCGCCCTCAACGAATTGCTGCGGCAGAGCCGCGACGACATGCGCATGCTGTGCGACCGATACCCGACAGGAATCTATCCAACCGGTGGGCTGCCCTGGTATGCGGTCCCATTCGGACGCGACGCGCAGTTCACATCCATGTTCGCTCTGCCCATGAACCCGCTGGTCGCCCGCGGGGCGCTTCGCTACCAGGCCGCGCACCAGGGCAAGCAGGTGGACCTCGATACCGAGGAGCAGCCGGGCAAGATCCTGCACGAAGTTCGCACCGGGGACCTCGTCGACCGCGGCCTCTGGCCGGGCATCCTCTACGGCACGGTAGACGCCACGCCGCTGTACATCTGCGCGCTGGCCAACGCGCTCGACTGGACCGCGGATACCGGGCTCTTCGATGAGCTGTGGCCGGCCGCTGAGGCTGCGCTGGAGTGGTGCGCCACCTATGGCGATCCCGACCAGGACGGGTATGTCGAATACTCGGGCGGCCGCGCGCGCAACCAGGGCTGGAAAGACTCCGACGATGCGCTCACCCATGTCGACGGCACGCCCGCGCCCCTGCCGGCCGCCATCTGCGAGGTTCAGGGTTACCTGTATCAAGCGCTGCTCGCCATGGCCCGCAAGCGACCGGAGCTCAAGGCTGCCGCGGCGGACCTGCGGCGAAAGTTCAACCGCGACTTCTGGATGGCGCGCGAGCGCTTTATCGCGCAAGGCCTCGACGGAAGCAAGCGGCAGGTCGAAGCCCTGACCTCAAATCCCGGGCACTGCCTCTGGACCGGAATCCTCCCGCCGGCTCGCGCGCGCGCAATCGCATCTCGGCTGGTTTCCCCCGAATTCTTCACGGGCTGGGGGATTCGCACGCTCTCGAGCCGCGCCGTCAATTACGACCCTTGCAGCTACCACGACGGTTCCGTATGGCCGCACGATTGCGCGATCGCCGCGGCGGGCCTCCGGCGTTACGGATTGGCTCGAGAGGCCGAGTTGATCGCGCGGTCGGTCCTCGAGGCGGGTATGGCCTTCCCAGACCGGCGCATGCCGGAGCTCTGGTGCGGCTCGGACAGGGCGCCGGGCGAGATGCCGGACGACTATCGGAACAGCTGCAGCCCCCAGAACTGGGGGGCGGGGTCCACGTTCTCGTTGGTCACCACTCTGTTGGGGCTCGAAGCAGATGCGACGCGCGGACGCCTGCGGATCGCTCCGATCGAGACTCCCCTGTGGAGGCGGGTCGAGGTGACCGGACTGCACTTCGCGGGCCACCGCATCGACTTCGCGGTGGACGGCACGAAGGTCAAGGTGGGCCGGCTGCCGAAGGGAATCAGGGTCGAAACGGCCTAACGAGAAACCGTTCGCGCCGACGGAGTGCCTGCAAATCAGCGCATAAGAACGTTGACAGGGGACTGGTTGGCGATACGATTCAAATCAACGAAGAGGCAGGGGTCCGCGGCAAATCGTCCGGTCCCGTTTTGAGGGGATGTCGATGAAGGTGAGCTCGTTTTCGGTGCGTTTCCGCGCGTCCGCCATTGCCGCCGGCCTTTCTGTGTTCGCACTCGCCGCCATCGCGACCCCGGCCCAGGCGGCCGGGCCGCACATGTCGCCGCGTCTCACGTATGTCCAGGGCCCGGGTATCAGTACCCTGGCCTCCAGCGCCGTCCCGCATCCCTGTCTCTTCCAGGGAGCCTCTTGCTACGGGCCTTATGACCTGGGCAAGATTTATAACTTCCCGTCCAAGCTCGATGGGCGCGGCCAGACGATCATCGTTGTCGATGCGTACGGCAGCCCGACGATCGCCGCCGACCTCGCTACATTTGATCGATACTTCCGGGTCCCGGCGCCGCGCTCTCTCAAGATCATCCACGCGGCCGGCATCCCAGGAGTGACGGGATCCGGGGACTTGGTCGGCTGGGGAGTCGAGACATCACTGGACGTCGAGTACGCCCACGCCATGGCGCCTGGGGCAAACATCGTGCTCGCCGTTGCGGCGACTGACAACAACTACGACATCAATGCCGCGGAAGCACAGGTCTTCCCACGCTATCCCGGAGCGATCGTGTCGCAAAGCTTTGGAGACTGGGAGACCGACGCCACGGCCGGAACATCGTTCGCCGACGAGCACAAGATCTTCCAGGCGGCGACGAGGTTAGGCGATACCCTGATTGCTTCGGCAGGCGACTTGGGCGCCACGTGGACCCGAGCCACCGGCAAGACCTCGCCAGCCGTCGCCTCCTACCCGGCCTCTGATCCCCTGGTCACCAGCGTCGGTGGCACCCAGGGGAACCCCTACCCCGGCGGCCTGGAGGTAAAGGGGGCCTACGGCGGAGAGGCGACGTGGAACGAGCCGAAGCCAATCGACGGGGCGACGGGCGGAGCGCCAAGCGTCCTCTTTAAGGCCCCTTCCTGGCAGCGGGGGGTCACCGGCTACAGCACCCGGACCATCCCTGATGTCGCCTACGACGCCGCGGTGAACGGTGGCGTCGAGGTCATCGCGTCGCCTTACATCTGGCTGGTCGGCGGCACCAGCGTCGGATCGCCGCAGTGGGCCGCGATCTTTGCCCTCGTGAACCAAGCTCGTGCATCGGCGGAACACGACTCGATCGGGTTCGCGAATGCGGCGCTCTACAAACTCGGCACGCAGGGAGCGAGATCCGATCGCAGTGCGCAAGGGGATGAAAGATCCTCGTCAGCCGTGTTCCATGACATCACGGTCGGCAACAATGCGCTCGACTCGACGGTTGGCTTCTCCGCCAAGCGCGGCTATGACCTGACAACGGGTTGGGGGACGCCAAATGTCGCCAACCTGGTTGCCGCCCTCGCAGGAGAAGGCTCGGACCGCAATCCTGAAGCCAATGACCCTGCGTCCGGTCATGGCTCGTCATCCAGCAACGGGCACGCACCCAACACGATGTCGCCCGGATAGACGGGGACCGCAACTCTCAGGAGAGGGCCGCCGGGGCCCCTCTCCTGGGTCCAACCGGCTCAGCCGCCGATAGGAGCCTGAGCGCCGGTCACGCACGCCGGATGCATCGTTGGTCCCGGCCCGATGGTGGTGCAGCCGTTCGTCGAGGGCGCCGGATCGGGGACCCCGAGTCCGCGCGGTGGTTGCTGGGTGACAGCTTTCGCCGCAGGGGCTGCGGCGGCTGGTTTCGACGCGCTTACGGTCCCTTGCGAAGCTGAGCTCGAACCGGCGATTGAGCTCGCCGGCGGGCTGATGGCACCTGGAGCAGTCGAGGTTGCCGGCAGCAGAATCGTGGCTGGGGCGAAAACGGGACGGGCCTGACCCAGCAGCGCGAGCATGAGAACGGCCGCGACGAGGAGAACCCAAAGCGGCCCCGCAAGCGCCGTCCTTGTTCTAATCATGGTGTCCAATCTAGCGCTTCGGCAGCCCGGCCAACTGGGAGGGTTCTCGTGCTGGGCGAGTCTGCTTATTTCGACTCGCCGGCGGCAGCTTTGCGCCGTCGGGATGAGCGTGATCCTCTTTTCACACGATGCGGTAGGTAAGAGCGGTCACCGATCCACTGGGCGGGCGGGATCACGAGCCAGTGCGCCATCTGGTTGAGCGGAGTCGCGTACTTCGATCGCAGCTCGGCAAACTGCTTCCACCCTGCCTCACCGTCCGCCACGTGATAGCCCGCCTTGACCAGCCGCTCCACAGCGACCTGGTATTCGGCGCGCTCGACGATCACGTCATCCGTGCCCTTCAAACGGAAGACCCAGCTCATGTCCTCGACGAGGTGAGTGCCGATCGTGAACATGAGCTGTGCCGGGCCTTCAGAGTCGTCCTCGACAGTGCTGATGATCAGGACCGCCGCGTCCATCACCGCCCCGAAGGAGTTGATCCAGGCTTCGTTGTCGTGGCTGGACCGGAAATAGACGAGCAGCGGATACGCGAGGTGGCTTTCCAGCACCATGGCCGACCACCGGCGCCATTCGTCGAACGTCTCCTTGAGCTCCGGGCGCATTCCGTGCTTGGCAGACGTCTCGAGGATTTGAACGCCGGAGGGCGGCGCGCCCGCGAGCGCGTCCAGCGAGACGACCAGCTCCTCGCGTGCCCGAAATGACTCATAGAGCGAGAAGAGCAGCGTGATCGCGAGGGCGGCGAGAGCGACGCCGGTCGCGCTCTCGGCGATGATCACCAGGCGGGCCACGCCCCCCTCCGGGACATAGTCGCCGTACGCCAGGGGCACCAGGGTGCTGGCCGAGATGTAGATCGACGTGATGAAGTCCGGCGGCGGGGGGCGGATCTGTCCGGCCAGCGCGTCCAGCAGCAGGCCATAGCCCAGGATCAGCACGGCCGCCCAGACCAGGAACAGCGAGAGGAGCGCGATCGGGGCGAATGCCGCGAGACGGGCCTCGCTGCGCTCGAGGCGTGAGGTGCGCTGGCTCACCCAACGCCAGATGTGCCACATCGGCCGCACGATTGCCCGGGCCAGCTGCACCTTCCGCACAGCAGGCCGAGGCAGCACGACCGCCTGGAAAAGGTCATAGAAGACGACGACGATCAGAATCAGCCCGACTACGAACCAGACGATCTGCACCGCTATCACATCCGGGATCGTAGGAGAATCAGAGCAATGAGCAATCCAGTCTTCGAAACAGTACGCACCGTACTTGCGGTCCGCGAGTACCAGGACAAGCCCATCCCAAATGACGTGCTGGGGCGCATCGTGGAGGCCGGCCACCTGTCCGCGAGCGCGAGCAACGTCCAGCCATGGCACTTTGTGGTCGTGACAGATCGCACGGGGCTGCGGGAGCTCGGCGGTCTCGTCGCGCACGGTCCGTACATCGCGGGCGCAGGCGCAGCGATCGTGGTCGCCTACGAGAAGGCGAACCACCTGGGCATCTCCGACGTCAGCCGTGCCATTCAGTCGATGATCCTGGTGGCCTGGGGCGACGGGGTCGGATCCAACTGGACGGGCTTCGGCGAGCTCGAGGGCGTACGCAAGAAGGTGGGCCTTCCGGACAAGTACGAGGTGCTGGCGGTCGTCCCGTTCGGCTATCCAAAGCGCGCGATCGGAAAGGGCAAGAAGAAGAGGAAGCCGCTGGCCGAGGTGGCGTCAGCCGAACAGTACGGCACTCCGTTCAAACTGTGATGGAGGCTGAGGACATGCAAGAACGAAGCGAAGAACAGATCATCAGCCGCCTCTTCGAGCTGGAGAACAGCGGCCAGACGGAGCGGCGGACCGAGCTGAGCGATGAGCGATACCTATCCCTGATCCACGATCCGGATCGCGCCCGTGCTTACGTCTTCCAGCACGGCACGGACGAAACCGAAGGCGCGGAGGTGCCGCCGGGCACCGAGTTCTGGGAGTACCCCACGCTGGACGAGGCCACTCGGGCTTACGACCAGCAGCTGGCGGAGTCGGGCCGGGCAGGCGAGGTGGTCGAAGAAGATTCAGACGAAGGCATCGGAGATTCGGAGACCGACGGAGCCGAGGTCCGCGACCGGTACTCGGCCAGCGACGAGGATCTCCAGATCGATGTCCAGGAGGTCCAGGACTCGGGCGAGGTCTCCTGACGCCCTGGTGCGATGTGTCGAAACTATGTCGTCTCGCGCAGCTCCGGACGGAAGCGATAGCCGACGCCCCAAACCGCCTCGATGCAAACTCCGAGATCGCCCAGCTTGCGACGCAGCCGGACCATCTGGGTGTCGACGGCTCGGTCGAGGCCGTCGAAGTCGGCGCCCCAGAGGCGCTCCAGCAGGAAGTCGCGCGAGAACGTACGACCGGGGTGGCGAAGCAGGACCTCGAGCAGGTCCATCTCGCGACGCGTGAGGTCAAGCGACGATCCGGCGAGCGTGGCCCGATGGCCGGCCAGGTCGAGAACGAGGGTCGCGAACGTGATCGGCCGAGAGTCGTCCTCGGCCGCCGATGCGGTGTCGAGCGCAACGCGGCGCAACAGCGAAGCCACCCGCGCGGAAAGCTCGACGATGGAGAACGGCTTGCCGAGATAGTCGTCGGCACCGACCTCCAGGCCGGTGACACGGTCTGCCACGTCGCCGCGCGCCGTGAGCATGAGGATCGGCATCAGGTGCTTGCGGCGCAGCTCCTTGCAGACGGTGAGCCCGTCCAGGCCGGGCAGCATCCAGTCGAGGATCACCAGGTTGGGACGCGCGCGATCGGCGGTCACCAGCGCCTCGTGGCCCTCGAATGCCTGGTCCACGGCGTGCCCTTCCTTCTCCAGGTGCGACCGGACGAGGTCGGAAAGAGATACTTCGTCTTCAACGATCAGAATCCTGGCCATCAGCGCTGGGCGCGGCGAAGGCTGATCCAGAACGTGCTGCCGAGACCGGGTTGGGACGTGGCGGACAGGCTGCCGCCCATCGCCTCGAGCAGCTCCCGCGCGATCGACAGGCCGAGACCGAACCCGCCCGTGTTCCGGGCACGCGAGGTGTCGGCGCGGTAGAACCGCTCGAAGATGTGCTCGAGATCCGCCTCCGAGATTCCGGGTCCGGTGTCGGACACGGCAATCTGAACATGCTCGGCGCTGCCCTCGGCCAGCCTGACCGATACCACGCCGCCTTCGGGCGTGTAGTTGATCGCATTGCGCACAAGGTTGGTGAGCACCTGCGCGAGGCGGTCGCTGTCACCCACGGCCCAGACATCGGCCGGGAGGTCTTCGACGCTCACGGTCACCATTCGCTCGGCGCGGGCGAGCGGCGCCAGCGCCAGGCCGACCTGCCGGACGATCGGCGCCAGCTCGATCGCGCGGTTGCTGACCTTGAGCTCGTGCGAGTCGGCGCGGGCGAGCATCAAGAGATCCTCGATGAGGTCGGCCAAGCGGCGCGTCTCCGAAGCGGTGACCCGCAGGCGTCGCTCCGACTCTTCCGCACCCGGCCGCTCCGCCTCGGGCAGGAGGAGGGAGTCGACGTGAGCCTGGATGCTCGCGATCGGTGTCCGCAGCTCGTGCGACACGTTCATGATCAGCTCGCGCCGGCTGCGGTCGGCCGCCTCGGCCTTGCGCCGGGCCTCCCACACCTGGCGCTGCTCCTCGCCAACACCAAGCATGTCGGCGGCAAATCGCCCCCACGCCCGGGCCACCGCGTTGAGCACGTGCAGGGAGAGCGCGAGACCGGCCACGGCGAACACGCCGGGGAAGACCAGGTTTCCGATCGCCTGCGGGCTCAGACCGTCGACGTTGAGGCGCACGAGCGGGAAGATGATCCCGGTGAAGGACGCGCCCAGGAGAATCCCAGACAGCAGGGACGCAAAGATGCCGAACGGAAGCTTGAGGAACAGATAGACGAGGGATTTCCAGGTTGCGGGCTGCCGCATGTGGCGGACGAGCATGCGCCAGGGTGAGACGAGCTCGGCGTCGGGAAGCGAGAGCGGCGGAACGTTGACGCCCAGCAGGCCGATCGCCAGCTCGCGCTCGAAAAGGGCGAATCCCCACGCCGCGACGATCGTCGCAAGCAGGATCAGGAGGCCGACGACCAGGATCGAGAGGAAAGCGCCCGAGATCATTCCGGCGGTCAGCACGAAAAAGTACGTCAGGCCGAGCGGAAACGCGATCAGCAGGTAGAGCGCGTTGAGGTAGGAGCGAGGCTCGACGAGCACACGCAGGAATTGTTTGACGCGATCCGCCGCGAGCGTCGTCGGCACCGGGATCTGGGGGGCGGTTGTCTCCACAGGCTTCTGGTCGGAGACGGTAGAGCAGAGGTGTGTCAAAAGGATGTCGTCGGCCTTCGGGGCCCGATGTGCGGCAAGGGTTGGTGGGCCGGGCAGGATTTGAACCTGCACAGCTTTCGCGGGTGGTTTACAGCCACTTGAGCTCGCCAATGCCCAGCCGACCCACTTGGGAGCAGTAATCGTACGCAATCCCATCTTGGCGCTTTGCGGTGCCGACGGCATAATTGCGCCCGTGGCGCGAGGCTATGCGCGATACGTCCTTGCGGTTATGGTCGGCATCAACTTCCTCAACTACATGGACCGGTATGTCGGCGCAGCGGCCTCGCCGCTGATCCAGAAAGAGTTCCACCTCAGCGATTCCCAGGTCGGACTCCTGGGCTCGGCCTTCCTCCTCGTGTACGCCCTGGCCGCTCTGCCTTTCGGCTACTGGGCGGACCGAGGCGTCCGGCGAACGGTGGTCGCTGCCGGGGTCGCCATCTGGAGCCTTGCCACACTCTTCACCGGTTTTGCTCGCAGCTTCCCCCAGCTCTTCGTTAGCCGCGCCGTGCTCGGAATCGGCGAAGCCGGCTACTACCCCGCCGGCACCTCTCTCCTGTCCGACTACTTCCCCAAGGAACAGAGGGGCCGGACCATGTCGATCTGGGGCGCGGGCAGCACCTTCGGGATCGCCGTCGGATTTGCCGGCGGCGGTTACATCGCCGACAAGTTCGGCTGGCGCAGCGCTTTCTTCTTCGCCGCCGTCCCTGGAATCCTTTTTGCCCTGCTTGCCTTCGGCCTGCGTGAGCCACTCCGAGGAAGCGCCGAGAACATCGGCCGCGCCGTGGAGAGGATCCATGAGGCAAGCCTCCGCAACTTCCTCGACCTCATGCGGATTCGCACTCTCCGCGCCACCATCCTGTCCCAGACCCTTCTCTACTTCGTGCTCGCCTCCAACGCGTTCTGGCTGCCGATCCTTCTCACCCGCCGCTTCAACCTCTCCGTCAGCAAGGCCGGCCTTCTGGCAGGGGTGGTGCTGGTCGTGGGAGGCCTGATCGGGACGCTGGCGGGCGGCTGGATCGCCGACCGCCGGTCCGTCAAGAACCCTGCCGCGCATCTCGAGGTCGGGATCGTCGGGTTTCTGCTCGGCGCAGTCTTCATCACGCTCGCCCTGGTCGCCCCGCTGAACGTTGGACCGATACCCGTGTTCGTGCCCGCCTTCGTGCTCGCGGTCGTGTGCCTGTACCTGTACTCCGGCCCGTTCACGGCCGTGGCGCAAAACGTCGTTTCGCCCGGCTTGCGCGCCAGCGCGGTGACCATGCTGCTCTTCGTCTCCCACGTCTTCGGCGACTCGCACTCGACCTTTGACGTGGGCGTCATCTCACAGCATGTCGGCAGCCTTCAGACCGCGCTGTTGATCACCTCACCCACGCTCCTGATCCTGGCTGCGATCATCGCGGCGACGGGTTTGCGGACGGTGCGTAGCGACGTACAGACCATGGAACACGAATGGGCGGCGCGAGCCACCACGCCGGTCTCTTAGTAGATGAACCCCACGAGCTTGCCACCCAGCTGGCCGGGCTTGATGGTCCGCTCATCGATCACGTCGAACGCAAGAAAGTTCATCTCCGAGACCACCCACGAGCCGTCCGGATTGACAGATTCGACGTAGGCCACGTGGCCGGCCCAGCTCTCCCAGGTCACCATGATCGCGCCCACCTTGGGCGTCGCTCCGACCGGGTAGCCCTGCGCCGAGGCATTGGCGTACCAGTAGCCGGCGTCGCCGCGCCAGGTGACGTTCCGCTTGGTCGCGACGTACCAGGTGCACCAGCCGGCAGGGAAACCGGTCGCCGGGTATGAACCGAGGCAGCACCCGACAACATGGGCGTTGAACGACCCGCCGGTGCCGGAGCGCGCGAGCAGCACGTACAGAGCCGGCGGGGGCGGGAACGCGCCGCCGACGCCACCCGGGATCACCAGCACGGTGCCCGCCGTCAGCTGGGTGCTGCGCAGGCGGTTGAAGTCGATGATCGTCTGCGGGTCGACCTGGTACTTGGCGCCCAGGTTGACGAACGTGTCGCTTGCCGTGGTCGTGACGACGATGCCGGGAACCGGCGGGATGATCACCTGCTGACCGGTGGCGACCGAGTCGGATGCGATCAGGTTCGTGTTCGACCAGCGAATCTGGCTCACGGTCACGCCGTACCTGGCCGCGATCGTGGTCAGGCTTTCGCCGGGTGCGACCGCGTACGTGAACGCCTTGCGGTTGATGGGAACCGAGGTTGGGATCGAAACCGGCTTGATGATCGTGCTGTACCGGCCGAGGGAAACGTCTCCGACCGTGCCGCCTTCGCTCATGACCACCGCTTCGGCGTTCACGGCGCCAAGGCGGGCGCTCAGACTGGCGGGAAACTGGCGGTCCACCGTGGCATAGCTCGAGATCGCGACCGCCACTGCGAGCACGACGGCATGCGTCAAATAACGATGAACTCGCAATTCCTACCCCTAAGAGTGCGAACCCGCCCCGGATTGGGCGACTCCCCTGAGACGGCCGCCACCGTACCAGATGTCCGGCGAGGGCGTCAACCCTATAACCTCGGGCACGGGGATCCAAAGCTGCCCCGAGGCGCTGGAGGCGCCGAACTCGATCCGAATACGTGGTGCCGGGCGCCACGGGCCCCGCCGGCGAACAGTAGTTCGTGCGGCCAGGCGCTGCCGGACGCGACCCAGAAGTCGGTTCACAAAGCTGAAGAACGCTGGACCTGTCCCGTACTTGCCATTCGGAGGGCGCGAGGCGGGATAAGGGATATTAAGAGACGCGCGCGCAATGACAGCTCTTCACACGCCCACCTGCGACCTCCTCGGAATCGATGTTCCCGTCCTCCAGGCCGGGATGTCGACTTACACGTCTCCAGAGCTCGTGGCGGCCGTGAGCAATGCCGGCGGCCTGGGCATCATCGGAGGCCTCGGGCGCTCGCCGGACGAGCTGCGCGCCGAGATCCGGAAGGTGCGCGAGCTGACCTCGCGACCGTTCGGCGTCAACCACGTCATGTGCCGGCTGGACCCAACAGCCGTCCAGGTGACGCTCGCCCAGCGCGTTCCGGTCCTGTCTCTGGCCTGGGGTCGTTCGGAGGAGCTCACCTATCAGGCCCACGAGGCGGGCATCAAAGTCATCCACCAGGTTGTCACGGCGGAGGAGGCCGGCCTGGTCGCGAGCGATGGAGCCGACGTCATCGTCGCGCAGGGCACCGAGGGCGGCGGGCACGTCGGGATGATGTCCACCCTGTCGCTCGTCCCGCAGGTGGTCGACGTGGTCGGCGCGGTGCCGGTGCTGGCCGCGGGTGGGATCGCCGATGGACGAGGCCTCGCGGCGGTCATGATGCTCGGCGCCCAGGGCGCCCTCATCGGCACTCGGTTCCTCGCCACCCCCGAGGCGCACGGAAGAGGCCACTCGAAGGACGTGATCCTCAACGCGCTCGGCAGTCAAACCTTGGCGAGCAGGTTCTTCGACGATGTCACGAAGCAAGTCTGGCCTGGCGCGACGGTGCGGAGCATCAAGTCGCCTCTGCTCGAAGAGTGGGCGGAACGCCAGCAGGAATGGGCTCTGGCGGCGGAGCAGCTGCGACCGTCTCTGGAGGCCGCCCTCGCCGCAGGGGACTTCGTGCTCGCGGGCGAGTCAGCCGGCCTCGTCCACGACATCGTGCCGGCCGGCGAACTGGTCAGCCGGATCGCTCACCAGGCCAAGGAGCTGCTCAATATGAGAAGGAACCCAGATGGTTCCTTCTCATGACTCATCCTCCGAAACGGATTGGATTACCGAATTAGTCACTCCTCGCGACGCTCGGAGTTTGTTATGCACGCATGGGGGGCGGCCGGAATGAATCCGGCCTAGGGGCCACGTGTATTGGGGTTAGGGGCCGCCCCTCACGTAGATCGTTTGGCCGGACACGAAGCCCGACTCGTCGCTGCACAGGAATGCGATGACCGACGCGATGTCCTCTGGCTGCCCCACGCGCTGGAGCGGTATCTGCGACGCCGCGCCGATCTTGAACGCCTCGAAGTCGACGCCCATGCGTTCGGCGGTCGCCCGCGTCATTCGCGTCTCGACAAACCCGGGCGCCACCGAGTTGACGTTGACGTTGAACGGCCCGAGCTCGATGGCCAGCGTCCGCGCCATGCCCTGGAGGCCGGCCTTCGCCGCCGAGTAGTTGGTCTGGCCGCGATTCCCCAGCGCCGACGTGGACGACAGAAAGACCATCTTTCCGTACTTCTGGTCGACCATGTGCTTCTGCGCCGCCCTGGCGCAGAGAAACGTGCCCTTCAGGTGGGTGTCGATGACGGCATCCCAGTCGTCGTCGGTCATCTTGTAGAGCAGGTTGTCGCGCGTGATTCCCGCGCACGTGACCAGGATGTCGAGCCGGCCGAGCTCCTTCACGGTTCGCTCGACCATGGCCTCGACCTGGCCGCGATCGGTGACGTCGCACGCGATCGCGATGCCCTGAATCGGACCGGCCACCTCCGCCGCCGGTGCGACGTCCATGTCCGACACGGCCACCTTCGCGCCCTCTCGCGCCATCAGCTGTGCGGTTGCCGCACCGATCCCGCGGCCGCCGCCCGTGACCAGCGCGACCTTGCCCTGAAACCTCATGCGGTCTCCGTGTCCAGCGGGGTGCCGCCATCCTTGCGCGGGTCGGAGGCGCCGTGGAGGAAACCATCCGGCTCGGCGACGATCAGCTGCGGTCGGGCGAAGTACGAGTCGTAGTTCAGCGTGCGCCGGTTCACTCGGTAGCCCCGTTTCTCGAGTGCCTGGCAGACGACGCCCGGAATCCGCGCCTCGGCCTGGACCAGGTCGCCCTGGAAGTCGATCCGCGGGGCGCTCACAGCCTCCACCGGAGACATCCGGTGGTCGATCACATTGACCAGCACCTGGAGGATCGCTGTGACGATCTTCGTGCCGCCCGGTGCGCCGACCACCGCTCCGAGCTTGCCCTTATCGAACACGAAGGTCGGGGTCATCATGGTCACGCGGGTCTTGCCCGGCCGGACCGAGTTGGGGTGTCCAGGACGCGGGTCGAAGCAGTTCATGTAGTCGTTGTAGCCGAATCCGAGCCCAGGGGTCACGACGCCGCTGGCCGAACCAAGGGTGTGAGTCAGCGACACAGCGTTGCCGGCGTCGTCGACGACGCATACGTGCGTCGTGTCGGCGCGATCGTGTGCCCGAGCCCCCGCCGCCACCACCTCCCGGGCTTTGGCCGCGTACTTCTTGTCGGCGAGCGCGCCGGTCGGAATGTCGATGAACCTCGGGTCGGCGATGTGAAGCTCGCGGTCTGCCATCGCCCAGGCCATGGCCTCCACGAGGACGCCCGCCGCCTTGCTGCTCGGCCAACCGTAAGCGCCCAGGTCGTAGCCCTCGAGGAAGTTGAGCATCTGGAGCAGCGTCAGGCCGCCCGCCGGGGGCCCCGCGGCCACCACCTGGCGGCCGCGATAGGTGCCTCGCAGCGGCTCTGTCACGTTGACTTTGTACCCGGCCAGGTCCTCTTTCGTGATGAACCCCCCGTTGGCTGCGAAGTCGGCGGCGATCTGGTCCGCGATCTCGCCCTTATAGAAAACATCCGGGCCTTCGCGCGCCAGCCGTTCCAGAGTGCGCGCGTAATCCGCCTGCACCATCCGCTCGCCGACGGAGTAAAGCGCGCCGTCGTGGGTGTAGATGGCCCTCGCCGCGGGAGTGGCCTGGATGCGGTGCTGGTTCGGCACCACATCCGGTCCGTAGTCGGTGGTCCAGTAGCCGTGCATGAACCCGGTCACCGGAAAGCCGTCGAGCGCGAGCGGGATGGCCGGCTCGATCGCCTGCTCCCACGAGATGGAGCCGAACCGGGTCAGCGCCTCGTGCAGCCCCGCCACCGTTCCCGGCACACCGACCGACTGGTAGCCGACGTCGTTGACCCACCCTTCGAGGACATAGCCGTACCTGTCGGCCGCCTCGCGGACGAAGAGATGCTCCCATTGGTCCTCGCGCGCACGCGCGCCCGCAGTGGAGTAGAACTCGAGGAGGGCATCGCCGCCCGCCGCGCTGTGCACCAGCATCACGCCGCAGCCGCCGATACCGCACATCTGGGGATCGATCACGCCCTGCACGAACGCGCACGTGACCGCGGCGTCGACCGCGTTTCCGCCGCGCCGCATGACCTCGAGCCCGATCTCCGCGGCCTGCGGCTGGGGGCACACGATGATGGCCATCGAGACGTAAGTTAAATCAACGCGTCACCGGTGGTGACGGTGCTCGTGGTTACTCCAGGTTCCTTCTCATATTTAACTCGCATCTGGTAGCTCGATCGTGAACGTGCTGCCCTCGCCGCGAGCCGTCTGCACGTGGATGGTGCCGCCATGCCGCTCGACGACCCGGCGCGCGATGGCGAGCCCGAGGCCGCTGCCCGAGTCGCTGCGCTGAAAGCGCTCGAACAGGCGCGGCAGGCGATCCTCCTCGATTCCAGGCCCGCTGTCGATCACATCGATCGAGGGCCCGGCGGCGCCGCGCGCCACGCGCAGCCTGACGTCGGCGCCGCGCGGGCTGAAGCGGACGGCGTTGTCGACCAGGTTGGCCACCGCTTCGCGCAGCAGGTCCTTGTCGGCGCTGATCGACGCGGGGACCATCACCTCGGTCACGAGCCCGACCCCGGAGGTGCCGGCCTGCGCCGCATACGCGCGCACCACGTCGGCGGTCAGCTCGGCGAGGTCGACGAGCTCGCGGCGCAACGGCACGTCCTCATCCGCGTGAGCCAGAGAGCGCAGGCGCCCGAGCATCCGCTTCATGCGCTCGGCCTCCGCGACGCTGTCTTCGATCGCCTGTCCGGACGTGCCGCTGCGGCTTGCCCGCCGCAGGATCGAGAGGTTGGTCATGATCGTCGCGAGCGGCGTTGCCACCTGGTGCGAAACATCGGTCAGGAAGCGGCGCTGCGCCGCGAGCACGCCGGCCAGCTGCTCATTGGCGTTCGCCTGGGCCAGGATGGCGAGGTTCATGCGGTAGATCAGTGGCAGCACGATCAGCGGAAGCACCGCCACAATGGGAGCCTCGATCGAGAGCACGGCGATGCTGACCGCACAGGCGGCAAGGGTCAGCGATGCGGGCCACGACGCGGAAGCGGCTTGCTTGACGAGCGCGATGTAGGGGCGCCCGCTGTGCAGCGCCGCGGGCGCCACCGCCACGAGCAGGTTCACCACCACATAGATGAGGGCCGCGGCCGCGGCTCGGGCGTCCTGGGCAGTGCCCAGGTCCGTGCCGATGGCGCCCACAAGCGCGGCAAGCGACGCGGCCGCCAGAACGTTGCCGGCGTTGAAAGCGCTCTCCCACCATGACCGCCGCACCATCCGGTTGCCGGCCAGCACGCTCACCGCAGCGGTCGCAGGCCCAACTCCGGGCGGAAGCAGGAGCACCGCCAACAGCGATGGCAGGGCACCAAGGTTGACCTTCTGCTCGGGCCCGATCTTGACCGGGTATCTCTCGGCCAGCAGCCCGCCGGCAAGACAGACCGGGACCAGGAGCCAGCGCCAGGACTGCGCGGCCGCGAAGCCACCTTGCGCTGCCGCAACACCGGCCAGCACGATCCCGATCAGCGGCACTCCCACGATGACCGCCTTCAGCCGCGTCCGGAAAGTGGCGAAGGCGGGGACCACCGGATCGATCAGTTGGTTGGCACGTCGAGCTTGAGGGTAAGGACCGTTCCACCATTCGGCGTACCGTCCACGTCGCTCACCCGATAACGGTAATTGTTCGAAACCACCGGCGATAGGTAGACCATGTTGTTGACCGACAGGTTGTGCCCGTTCGGCGTGACAACCTAGATAGGCGGATCAGAGGCACCACATCACGTTGGCCGAGGCGGCCACCTGACCGCCCGCGACCAGCAGACACCCCGACGCCAACGCACCCACCACCACCGCTCTTGTCCTTATTTCGAGACCTCTTCTTTTGATTCCGCGACGAACCGGTAACCGATGCTGCGAACAGTCTGTATCAGGCGAGGCTCGCCGCCGGCCTCGAGCTTCTGCCGGATCCGCGACACATGAACTTCGAGCGAGTTCGATTCAGGGCCCGTGGTCACCGCCCAGACGGCTTCCGCCAGCTGCTCGTACGTGACGAGCTGGCCCCGGCTGCGCATCAGCGCGGCCAGGATCCTGAACTCGATTCCCGTCAGGCCGAGCTGCCGGCCGCCTCGCGTCGCCAGCCCCTCGCTCAGATCCAGGATCACGTCGCCCACCACGAGGCGCGAGCCGCCCTTGCCGCGGTGCCGGCGGATGACCGCCTCGACGCGAGCCATGAGCTCCTCCAGCGCGAACGGTTTGGCGATATAGTCGTCAGCCCCAAGCTTCAGGCCCGCGATCCGGTCGCTCACCGATGACCGGGCGCTGATGCCGACCAGCGCCGCGTCGGTTTCCGCCCGGAACGCCTCGAAGAGCTCGGGTCCGTCGTTGTCGGGAAGCATGAGGTCCAGGAGCACGACGTCCGGGTTCCACTGGCGGACCAGTTCGATGCCCCGGCCTGCCGTGTCGACGGCGCGGACGGTGTAGCCCTCCTCTCCCAGGCCGGCCGAAACCGCCCGGGCGAGCCGGCGATCATCCTCGACCAACGCTACCTTCCAGCGAATTGTCATCCCAGTTGCGACGGCATTCTCCCACGGAACCTACGGAACTCGGCGGCAGTACCGATGTGCGGGACTCAAGTCACACCCACCGAGGGGCCCCCTCGTAACTTGGAGCTCCGATCGTCCGTTGCTACTCGGCGTGGGCGCGACCGTATGAGCTCGTGGGCGCCGGTGCCGCTGCGACGCCTCGCGCTGACGCTGGCCGCCATCGTGGCCGTGCTGGTTCCGAGCCTGGTCACCTCCTGGGTCCTGACTCCGTCCGGCGCGGACGTCCAGCAGCGCGTCGGCGAGCGGACTGCCAGCCTGGGCGTTGTGATGCTCAAGGAGGACCAGGTTCCCCCCGTGCTGGCGCAGGCGGTGGTGGCCACCGAAGACGAGAGTTTTTACTCCCACCACGGCATCGACTCGATCGGCCTCGCCCGGGCGCTTCTGTATGACGCCGCCAACCTTTGCCTGTGCCAGGGCGGCTCCACCATCACGGAGCAGCTCGCCAAGGACGTCTACCTTGGAGGCTCGGACCGGGGCTACAACAAGCTGGAGGACCTTGTCCTCGCGCTGAAGGTCGAGCGCGTGATCGGCAAGAGCCAGATCATGGCGGACTACCTGAGCGTCATCCCGACGGGCCTCAATCGGTACGGTGTGGCCGCCGCGGCCTGCGCCTACTTCCACGCGCCCCTGAGCCACCTGACGCTCGGCCAGTACGCCCTGCTCGCGGGCGTCACGCAAGCGCCATCGCTCTACGACCCGACGGTCGACCCCGAAGCCGCGGCGGCACGCCGAAGCCACGTCCTGTCGGCCATGCTCGCGGACGGGATGATCTCGAAGGGGCAGGCAGAAGCAGCCGGCTCGGAGCAAGTGCTGACGGCGACTGGCCCGGGCTGCTAGGGCGCTATCCCGACCAGGCCAATGGTGAGGTGGCGTCGAAGCCGAGGTTGGCCGTGATCTGGATCGGCTTCACCACCGGCGCAACGGGCGCAGCCGACGGAGTGGGAGTGGGAAGCGGCCCGTTATGCGGGCCGCCGGGCGTCGGGGATGGCGTCGGAATCGGGCTGGGAGCGGGCGGCGCGTAGGCGTTCCTGGGCAGCCACCACAACTGGAATGGAGCGGCCGGGCCGCCAGGCGCCAGATACGCGATGCCGCTTCCATCGGGCGCCCAGATCGGCTCTGCGACCAGCTGGTCTTTGACCACGGTCTGGAGAGGGCCAAGGCTCGCGCCGCTCCACGACGCGATCGTGAGATACGACACCTGCTTCTGGTAGGTGCAAATCATCGCCACCGTGTTGCCATCCGGAGAGATAGAGGGTTCGAGGCAGCCGGCCGACGTATCTGTCAGCGCCCTGCCCGCCGCTCCCGCCCGGTTCGTGAACCAGAGCTGGCCGACCCGGTTGCCATTCTGGTCATAGCTGAATTTCGTGTACATGATCCCGCCCGAAACAGGCACCGGCTGCATGTCGCCGCCGGTGTAGCTGTTGGCGACGGTCCATGCCTTGCCCTGGCGGATCGAGGCGCCCAGAGGCAGCGCCCATACCGCCAGGTCTACGTCGAAGTAGTTGGCGCCCACGATCTTGGGCCCGTCGTAGCTCATCCAGAGCGTGCGCTGGTCGGGGCTAAGCCTCGGATAGAACGACCAGTCGTTCGCGCCGGTGTCCCAGGCGTTGCGGGCTGAAGCCGCGTTGTCGGTGAGCTGGGCCGTCACGGCGCCGTACGGTGTCATCGCATACACGTCGGAGTACGACGCGAAGCGCCTGACTACGACCAGGTGGCTGCCGTCAGGATACAGAGCCGGCTGCATCCAGCCGGCCTCCGAAGTGAGCTGGTGAAAGCGCCCGGCGCTGAAGCTGTACAGCGCTCCGGCCTGCGCCAGGTAGATGGTGCCCGGCAGTACGAAAGCCTGGGCGCGCGGAGTGGCGGCGGTGGGCTTCTGCACCGGCGCGGCGACCTTCGACTGGCGGGAGCCCAGATAGACATAGGAGGACACGCTGGTGGCCACCATCACGACGGCGAGGCCGACGGCGAGCAGGAACTTGGAGATCATGGGAAGGTCTGGTGCACCAGTCGAGAGATCAGGCCCCAGTTCGGCGTGAGGCTGCCGCCGGGAGCTCCCGGCTCTACGTATGGCGGGAGAAGAAGGACCTGGTGGATGGCGTCCGGGTTGTCGAAGCTCGCCGCCAGCGGCACGAGCTGTGCGACTTTGTCGAGGCCGAAGTTGGTCTTGAGCTCGCCGCCGATCGCGGTGGCGAGGGCCGGGAGGTCGGAGGGAGCGAGCTGCTTGGCTTTCAGGCGGATCGCCTGGAGCACCTGCTGCTGCCGTTTCGAGCGGCCGAAGTCACTTTGAATGTCGCTGTGCCGGGAGCGGACGTACTGCATGGCGTGGATGCCGTCCAGGTGCTGCGGACCGGCGAGCACGGCTACGCGCTGATAGTCATATGGCCAGCTGCCGTAGACGTCGGCAGGGTAGTAGTCGTCCATGACAGGACTGTTGGTGACGATGTCGATGCCGCCGATCGCATCGATCACCTTGACGAGCCCGAGCAAACCCACCCAGATGTAATCGTCGACGTGGACGCCGAAGTCCTGCTCGACAGTGGCGATGGCGGCGCCCGCCGCTCCGTACGAGTAAGCGCCGTCGATCTTTCCGTAGCCACCCGTGGACAGGTGCACGTAGAGGTCACGTGGGATCGACAGCATGGTGACCTCTTTGGTCGCCGGCTGCACCCGCATCAGGATCATCGACTGCGTGAGGACGTGATCCGCGCTGAACTTGGAGTCATCGTCCGAGCCAAGCAGCAGGACGGTGAACGCGCCGGGCTGCGCGACCGGGCTTGGGGACGGCGAAGGCGAGAAGAGAATTTCAGCTGGAGATGGCGATGGAACCTGGACTGCCTGGGCGGTCGAGTTCCAGGCCACGAGGGCGGCCGGCATGAAGTAGGCGAAACCGCCCGCCACCGCCGACATCGCGATGGCAAGCACAACCAGAGTGAGTGTGGTGAAAGGGCTCAGGCGTCCGCGTGATTTGCGGGCCCGGTGCCCCGGCTTGATACCGAGCGGCACGGGCAAGGATTGTACCCCGAGGGCCGGTTCAGCTTTGTAAGCGAGTTGTTAACGTTGAAAGCGTTGCTAGTGCCTGGCGATCGCCAGCTCGACCGCCTTGACCGCAAGCAGGATGATCGCCACCACCAGGTAGCCGCTGAGCGTGAGCATCGCGATCCTGCGCGCGAGCGACCAGGTGGGACGTTCGAGGAGGGCGAGTGCCGGCATCCGCCAGTTCTCGCGTTCGGCGCGAGGCACCTGTGGCACGAGCGCGGCACCCCTTTGGGACAGCCACAGCCACAGCCCGCCGCCAACCAGCGCGACACCCATCACCGACGAGAGGACGACGACCAGCTGGGTGACGTCGATCGACGGGATGACCGTGGTGACCACCAGGACCAGCGAGAGCACGAGCAGCACGCTGACGATCAAGCCCGCGACCGCGTTCAACCATGCCTTGTTGACCCACGGGCCCAGCACCGCCCGGTCGTTGCACAGAAGGACGAGGAACACGGTCGCGCTGGGAAGCAGGATTCCCGCCAGCGCCTGCACGGCGGTCGTGATGACCCCGAGTGGCGCATTGGGGATGAGGACGATTGCAGCCGCCAGCGCCACCATCCCGGTGTAAGAGCCATAGAAGAGCTTGGCTTCGCGGAATCCCCGGTGAAGCGAATGTCGCAGGCCAAAAATGTCGCCGAACGCGTATGACGTCGCAAGGGTCACTGCGGAGGCGCCGACGATTGACGCGTCGAACAGCAGCAGGGCGAAGATGGAACCCACCAGTGGCGAGATGTGGTTGTGCAGCCCCCGCGCGATCGTTAGCGCACTATCGAACTTTCCGAAGTCGGCCGTGCCGGTGAAGGCGGAGGCGGACGCCATCATGATGCAGGCGGCGCCGATGACGACCACGAATGCGCCGATGATCGTGTCCGCCTTTTCGTAGTCGAGCCAGCGCGGCGTGATGCGTTTGTCGATCACGTTGGACTGCTGAAAGAAAAGCTGCCAGGGCGCCACGGTTGTGCCGACGATGGCGATGACCAGGAGCGCGGCATTTGACGTGAAGCCTCCCTGCACGCTTGGAATGACGAAGCCCTTCATCGCGGCGCCGGGGTCCGGGTGGCTCAACAGCACGAGCGGGAAGACAAGCAGGCTGGCGCCAACGAAGACGAACATCGCGCGCTCCCAGCGCCTGAAGTTTCCCGTGACCGTGATCCCGATCAGGATGAGGGCGGCGAGCGGCACCACCCAGTTCGCGCTGAAACCGAAGTACTCGCCCGCGAACTTGATCCCTATGAACTCGGTGGCGATGGTCAGGAAGTTCAAGAGGAAAAGGTCTCCGACCGAGAACCACGCCCAGAACCTTCCGAACCGTTCCTTGATGAGCCTCGCGTGCCCCACCCCGGTGACCGCTCCGAGCCGAACCACCATCTCCTGGTTGACGATGAGAACCGGGATCAGCAGGACCAGCGTCCACAGGAGCGAGTAGCCGTAGTCCTGTCCGGCCTGCGCGTAGGTCGAGACGCCGCCGGCGTCGTTGTCGCCGACCATGACGATGATGCCGGGACCGACGATCGCCGCCAGCGTGAGCAGGCGGCGGCGCCATGTGCGTCGCGGCGCCACGTCGCTGAGGCGGATCGTGCCGAAGGCCCCGTGGATGTCGCCGAGGTGCGCCTCGTCCAGAACCGCTGACGTAGGGGTCAAGCGCGAGTCCTTCTCAAGCGGCTCGCGCTCAGACACTCCTTTCTATACCCCGCTGCTCGCTTCGACCCGATTGCGCCAGTCCTCGGGGACGAGCGCCTCCATCAGGTCGTCTACGGAGATGGCGCCGATCAGGTTGCCGGCCGTGTCGACCACTCCCAGGGCGATGAGGTTGTAGTCGGCCATCATCAACACCACGTCTGCAAAGTCAGCTCCGGCGCCGATGGAGCAGTCGATCAGCTGCAGCTCTTCGACCTTGCGCGACACATCGGCCCGAAGGAGGTCGGCGAGCGAGACGCTGCCGAGAAATTTCCCACCCCCCGGTTCGGTGACGAACACGGTGTTGAGCAGCTGATGCGGGGACTTGTCATCGATCCGCACGGCTTCGATCGCCATCGCGACGCTCGAACCGCGGTCGACCCAGACGTAGTCCGGGCTCATGATTCCGCCGGCGGTGGTGGGGTGGTACTGGAGGAGCTTGCGCAGCTTGTGCTGCTGGCTCGCCGACATGAGGTTCAGCACGGGCAGCCGCCGCTCCTGGTCGAGGTGGCCGATGAGGTCTGCGGCGTCGTCAGGGGCCATCCGGTCGAGCACCCGCGCCGCCTCCTCGTTCGATCGCGCCTTGATGAACTCCTCCTGGTGCTCCGGGTCGAGCTCCTCGAACACGTCGGCCGTCAGCTCCACGTCGCCCTCGACCGCTTTTATGATCTCCTCGCCTTCGGCGTGCGAAACCCCTTCGACGATGTCGGCGATCTGTGCTGGGTGGAGCCGACGCAAGCGCTGCAGCGGCATGAGCAGCTTGGCGGTCGGGACGTGGCCGACGAAGGGCTGCACGTCCCTCCAGTCGAGAATCGCGTGACGGCGCAGGTCAGGTCTGCCGCGCCTTGGCACCAGGCGCCGCAGCATCGCCTGCGGGCTGCGATCGATGCCCTGGAGCTGCCAGCCCTCCTCACCATGCGCAAGCACCAGGTCGTGGGCCTGCACGATGCGGCCACGTGCGACGTCGACGAGATGGCGGCCGAGGACGTCGGCGGACAGCAGCACCTCGCCCGGCCGGCGCTGGAAAGGCAACGTTTGAAGGGTGTGCGTGTTGAGGCGCACAGCGCCCGGCTCGAGCTTCTCGATCAAATCCTTGCCCACGAAAACGTCCTGCGCACCGACGCGCACCTTCAGGCCGGTGATCGGTGGATACCCGCCTTCGGCGAGCTTGACGATGAAGTCCTCGACCCGCCCGACCTCTGCGCCGGCCGGGTTCAACACCCGGCTGCGCAGCACCTGCGTCAGCATCAGCCTGCGTTTGTCCCGCACTTTGCCCGCGTGGTCCACGTGTCCGTTCTGCTCTTTTTCAGTCATAGAGTCCCCTATCCCTCGACCATCTCATGGCCGGTGCCTGCCCATTATCCCGCCGCGTCCGGCTTGATCGCGGCCGCATCACCCCCGAGGCGAAAGTGACTCGTGGCTTAGGATCGAAGCGAGACATGGGAGCACGCGTCGATGGGTACCGCGCGGAGCTGAGGGCGCTCCAGGACTGGGAGCCGTACTTGAAGAAGCACTCCGGTCTGCCCGGCGCGCGCGCGAACCTCGAGCTGGTTGAAGCTGTCGGCGACGAGGCCGACGCCGACCGGCTTTGGCGGCTGTCCGCTTCCAGCGACGAGTTCCTCGCGCTGTGCGGCACGGCGGGACTCGGCAAGGTGGCGCTGATGGAGCCTGCGACCGTGATGACATGGCTCCGGGAGCTGGCCTCCGACCCTCGCTGGCGCGTGCGCGAGGGCGTCGCGATCGCGCTGCAGCGCATCGGCCGCGAGAGCATGCCCCACCTCCTGGCGGAGATGCAAGCGTGGTCGGGCGAGGGCCCTTACGTGCAGCGCGCCGCGGCCGCCGGGCTCTCCGAACCGGCCCTGCTGAAGGAAAGCGAGCACGCCGTGCAGGTGCTGGTCATCCTGGATCAGATCACGACCTCGCTTGCCGCAAGCCGCGATCGTAAGCAGGATGGGTTCCGAGTCCTGCGCCAGGCGCTCGGCTACTGCTGGAGCGTCGCCGGTGCCGCGGCCCCGGACAACGCCCGGCCGTATTTCGAGAAGTGGATGCAATCTAAGGACAAGGACGTGGCCTGGATCATGAAGACCAACCTCAGCAAGGCGCGCCTCGCCGGACTTCGCAAGGACCTCGCGAAATGACGGCGCGGCACCCCCTCGGATTGGAAGAGCTGCGCCTGATCCACGCCTACTGGCGCGCGGCCAACTACCTGTCGGTCGGTCAGATCTATCTGCTCAGCAACCCCCTGCTGACGGAGCCTCTGAAGCTGGCGGACATCAAGCCGCGGCTGCTCGGCCACTGGGGCACGTCGCCCGGCCTCAACCTCATCTACGCCCACGCCAACCGCGTGATCAAGAATCGCGACCTGGACGCGATCTACATCATGGGCCCTGGTCATGGCGGCCCGGCGGCGGTCGCGAACGCGTATCTCGAAGGCACCTACAGCGAGGTGTACACGGATATCACGGGCGACGCCGCCGGCATGAAGAAGCTGTTGCGGCAGTTCTCGTTTCCCGGCGGGATCCCGAGCCACGTCGCGCCCGAGACGCCGGGATCGATACACGAAGGCGGCGAGCTCGGCTACGCGCTCGTCCACGCGTACGGCGCGGCATTCGACAACCCGGGCCTCACCGTCTTCTGCATCGTCGGCGACGGCGAGGCCGAGACCGGCCCGCTGGCGGCAAGCTGGCACTCGAACAAGTTCCTCAATCCGCGGCGCGATGGCGCCGTGCTGCCCATCCTGCACCTGAACGGATACAAGATCGCCAACCCGACCGTGCTTGCCCGGATCCCGGAGCCTGAGCTGCGCGAGCTGCTCGAGGGTTACGGGCACGCGCCGATCTTTGTCACGGGCGACGAGCCGGATTCGGTTCACCAGCAGCTGGCCGCGGCCTTAGACCACGCGACAGAACAAATAGCCCGCATCCAGGAAGCCGCGCGCACGCGAGGCGAGACATCGCGCCCTCGCTGGCCGATGATCGTGCTCCGCACGCCCAAGGGGTGGACGGGCCCGAAGATCGTGGACGGGCAGCAGATCGAGGGCACGTTCCGCGCGCACCAGGTGCCGGTAACCGATTTCGCGGCCAAGCCAGACCACGTGCGGATCCTTGAGGACTGGATGCGCAGCTACCATCCCGAGGAGCTGTTCGACACGGTCGGCCGCCTGGTGCCAGAGCTGGCGGCGCTGCCTCCGCGCGGCGCGCGACGCATGAGCGCGAACCCTCACGCCAACGGCGGAGAGCTGCTGAAGGACCTCCGCCTCCCCGACTTCCGGTCGTACGCCGTGCCGGTGGACAAGCCAGGAACCTCAACCGGCGAGGCGACACGCGTCCTGGGCGCCTACCTGCGCGACGTCATCCGAGACAACCCCGACAACTTCCGGATCATGGGCCCGGACGAGACCGCGTCGAACCGGCTCCAGACCGTGTTCGAGGTGACCAACCGCGCCTGGGACGCTGAGCTCGAGCCGAACGACGACCACCTCGGCCCGGATGGACGCGTGATGGAGGTGCTGAGCGAGCACCTGTGCGAAGGGTGGCTCGAGGGTTATCTGCTGACGGGGCGGCACGGGCTGTTCAACTGCTACGAGGCGTTCATCCACATCATCGACTCGATGTTCAACCAGCACGCGAAATGGTTGAAGGTGACGCGACATATCCCATGGCGCAGGCCGATCGCGTCGCTCAACTACCTCCTGTCATCGCATGTCTGGCGGCAGGACAACAACGGGTTCTCTCACCAGGATCCCGGGTTCATCGACCACGTCATGAACAAGAAGGCGGAGGTGATCCGGGTTTACCTGGCGCCCGATGCCAACACCCTGCTGTCGATCGCGGACCACTGCCTGCGCAGCCGGAACTATGTGAACGTGATCGTCGCGGGCAAGCAGCCCGCCCTCAACTACCTCGCGATGGACGACGCGATCGCGCACTGCACGCGGGGACTCGGCATCTGGGATTGGGCCAGCAGCGACGCCGGAAGCGAGACCGATGTCGTGCTGGCGTGCGCCGGCGACGTGCCGACGCTCGAGGTCCTTGCCGCCGCGGATCTGATCCGGCAGCACCTGCCGGCGCTGAAGGTTCGGGTCGTGAACGTGGTCGACCTCATGCGCCTGCAGCCTCCAAGCGAACACCCACACGGGTTGTCGGATGCGGAGTTCGACGACATCTTCACAGGGGACAAGCCGGTGATCTTCGCGTATCACGGCTACCCATGGCTCGTGCACCGTCTCACGTATCGCCGGACCAACCACACCAACATTCACGTCCGCGGATATAAGGAAGAGGGCACGACCACCACCCCGTTCGACATGGTCATGCTCAACGACCTGGACCGCTTCCACCTGGTGATGGACGTGATCGACAGGGTGCCCGGCCTGGGTTCGCGGGCGGCGCACACCCGCCAGCTCATGGTCGACCAGCGGCTGAAGCACCGCCAGTACACGCGCGACCACGGAGAGGACTCGCCGGACATCGCCAACTGGGTCTGGCCCTATTAAGGATGAGAAGGAACCGGACTGTTCCTTCTCATCGGCCGGTCGGCTTCGCCGACGGGCCTGCTCATCTTCCCGGGATCAGATTTACAGAAGGACTCTCCAAGCGACACATGAGACGAAAAGAACAAAGTTGCGGCCGGGATGAACCCGGCCGCCATGCCACGCTAGCGACACCATGAGGGTTCTCGTCGTCAATGCCGGGTCGAGCTCGCTCAAGGTGAGCCTCGTCGGCGCGGACGACCAGGTGAGCTCTGAGCAGGAATTCGAGATGTCCGGCGGTCAGCTCGACGACTCCAGGCTCGACTCGGCCGTCCGGGCCATGGGCGAGGTCGATGCGGTCGGCCACCGAGTCGTGCACGGCGGGCCCCGATACCCTCAGTCGGTTCGCATCGACGCCGAGGTGATCCGCTATCTCATCACCATCTCGGACCTCGCACCCCTCCACATCCCGGCGTCGCTTGCGGGCATCGCCGCGATCCGCGAGCTGATGCCGCGCACGGCCGCCATCGCCTGCTTCGACACGGCCTTTCATGCGCGGATGCCGGCTGCGGCTTCGACCTATGCGATCCCGCTGGAATGGCGGCAGCGATTCGGCGTCCGCCGCTACGGTTTCCACGGCTTTTCGCACGCTTATGCGGCGCGGCGCGCGGCACAGCTGTTGAGCAGTCCGGGGACAGGTCTCAAGGTGGTCACCTGCCACCTGGGCTCCGGCGCGTCGGTCGCTGCGGTCTGGGGCGGACGTTCGATGGACACGTCGATGGGATTCACGCCGCTGGAAGGCCTCGTCATGGCCACGCGCTCGGGGAGCATCGACCCCGGCCTCATCCTCTGGCTGCAAAAGCATGCCGGCGTAACCGCGGCGGAGATGATGGAGACGCTCGACCGCCACTCGGGTCTAGAGGCGCTGGCCGGCACAGGTGACATGAGGGAGGTGCTGAAGAAGCTGTCGGCGGGCGACGACGAGGCTCGCCTGGCGTTCGATGTCTACGTCCACCGGCTGCGCGCTTGCATCGCGTCGATGGCCGCGGCTATGGGTGGGCTCGACGTGCTCGTGTTCACCGGCGGTGTGGGAGAGAACGCGGCCCCGGTCCGGGCGGCGACCGTGTCAGGTTTGAGGTTTCTCGGCCTTGAGATCGACCACGAGCTCAACGCTAACTTGGTCGCCGACACCGACATCAGCTCTCGGTCCGCCGCGGTCCCGACGCTCGTCGTCAAAGCTCACGAAGACATCGAGGTCGCGCGCGAAGTGCGCCGGGTGATCGCTTCGAAAGAAAGCTAGACGCGCTCGAAGAGGACTTATACCGCGACGGGGAATGGTGCCCCGCGAGGGACTCGAACCCCCGACCCTCTGCTTAGAAGGCAGATGCTCTATCCAACTGAGCTAGCGGGGCATTGCCGCCATTCGGGAGAATACCCGGGGGGCCGAGGAAGTATGAGTGACTCGCTCGAGCAGCTGAAAGCGATCCTGGCTGAGGTCACGGACCTGAGCCGGGCCGCCGCCATGCTCGAATGGGACCAGGAGACGTACATGCCGCCTGGCGGCGTGGCGGCTCGGTCCGACCAGCTGTCCACGCTGCATCGCCTTTCCCACATCCGCTTCACTGGCGACGAGGTCGGCCGCCTGCTCGAAGAGCTCGAGGACGAAACCTCCGGAAAGCCATTCGACTCTTATGAGGCGAGCCTGGTTCGGGTCACGCGCCGGGACTACGAGCAGGAGCGCAAGCTGTCGCCCGAGCTCGTATCCGAGGCGGCTCGGGCCAGTTCGGCCGCACGGCCCGTTTGGGAGCAGGCACGCCGGGAGGCCGACTTCAAGATCTTCGCGCCGGCCCTGGAGAAGAACGTAGAGCTCAACCGGCAGATCGCAGACGCGATCGGGTATCAAGATCGCCGATACGACGCTCTGCTCGATCGATACGAACCCGGCCTGACCACCGGCGAGCTCGAGACGATCTTCGCCGAGCTGAAGAAGGCGATCGTGCCGCTGGTCGCTGACATTGCCCGGCACACCGATGCGGTCGACGACCGGGTGCTCTATCTCGGGTACGACCCGGCGGCGCAGGTCAGGTACGCGCTCGACCTGGTCACGAAGCTCGGCTACGACCTGGAACGAGGCCGCCAGGACATCTCGACCCATCCGTTCTCCACGTCTTTTGGACCGGGTGACGTCCGCATCACGACGCGTGTGTCGCGCGACTTCTTCAACGAGTGCCTCTTCGGGTCCATTCACGAATCGGGACACGCGATGTACAACCAGGGCATCGGCGACGACATCGATCGCACGCCGCTGTGGGCCGGAGCGTCGCCGGGCGTGCACGAGTCGCAGTCGCGGCTTTGGGAAAACCTGGTCGGGCGCAGCCCGGCGTTCTGGAAGCACTTTTTTCCGAGCCTTCGGAGCACCTTTCCCGACCAGCTGCGCGGCGTGGATGATGAGGCGTTCTTCCGGGCGGTCAACAGGTCTTACCCGTCGTTGATTCGAGTCGAGGCGGATGAGGTGACGTACAACCTTCACGTCCTGCTCCGGTTCGAGCTGGAGAACGAGATGCTCGAGGGCACGCTCAAGGTCAAAGACCTGCCCGAGGCATGGAATTCGCGCGTGAAGTCCTACCTCGGCATCGACGTGCCCAACGACCGCGAAGGTGTGCTGCAGGACATTCACTGGTCCTATGTCGGGTTCGGGGTCTTCCCGGGCTACACGCTCGGCAATTTGATCGGCGCGCAGCTGATGGAGAAGATCCGGGCGGACATCCCGGACCTGGATGCCCAGATCGAGGCGGGCCAATTCGCGGCCCTGCTGGGCTGGTTGAGGAAGAACGTGCACCGCCACGGCCGGAAGTTCACACCGAACGAGCTCCTCGAGAGGGCGACGGGGAAGCCGCTGGAGGCCGGGCCGTGGATCGCCTATGTGCAGAAGAAGTTCGGGGCTCTGTACGGGATCAAAGCGGCCCGGGTTTAGTCCGGTCCGCACCCTCGTCGCGGTCCTTTTCTAAGCATCGTTCCCCGCTCCAGGCCCCGCCGTCACACCCCCCTTCAGCCCTTTTCCCGCCCGTCGACCGCCTTCCCGAAGTCGATCGGTGCGAGGACTTCGCGGTTGACCTCGAGCTTGAAGATGTCCGGGCGGCCGTAGTGCCCCGCCACGTCCAGCGTCCGTTTGGCCGCTGATGCAACCACCGGGTCGCACTCCGCGTAGAGAATGCCGTGCTCTTCGTGCAGTGGGCCGGCCACGATCCTTCCACCCGGGCTGACGATCACCGAATCGCCCGGGTTATACCACTCCTCCAGGTCGGGGAAGACTTGCGCGCGCTTCGGAAAATCTTTCGGGAAGTCCTTGCCCCGCATCGCGGTTCCGTTGCCTAGCACCCAGCACCTCCCCTCGGCCGCAATGTGGCGCATGGTCGAGATCCACGTGCTGCCCTCGTCCCACGTGGGCGCGACGTAGATCTCGCAGCCCTGGGCAAAGATTGCAAACCTCGCCAGCGGCATGTAGTTCTCCCAGCAGATCAGGCCTCCGACCCGCCCCATCGGGGTATCGCTCACGCGCAGCCCGCTGGCATCACCGGTCCCCCACACCATCCTCTCCGGGTTGGTCGGCATGAGCTTGCGGTGCCGGTTGAGGATCTCGCCGTCCGGCCCGATCAGGACGACCGTGTTGTAGAGCGTTCCGCGGCTGAACAACCCATCGCGCTCGTGGATGCCGATCGACACCGTCACCTTGAGCCGCCGCGCGGCAGCCTGCATCGGCTTCAGGTCCCCCGCCTTCAGGTCGACGGCGTTCTCGATCAGCCGGCCGTGGATCTCGCCCGTCAGCTCGAAGTCCGCGCCCGGCCGCAAGCGCCACAGCCACTCCGGATAGCCCGGCAGCCACGTCTCGGGAAAAGACACGAGCCGGGCGCCGGCGGCGGCGGCTTCCTCGAGCAGCGCGACCCCTCGTTCAAGGGTCTTCTGCCGGTGCAGCGTGACGGGCGGATGCTGCACGACCGCGACGCGGTGCGGGCTCGCCGCCGTCTTCACCGCTTTTTTGGGCATGGCGCACATGTTGCGCCCTCGCGGTCAGGGTTTGGGCGGAAAGTCCCCGGCGCGCGCGACCATCCCCGGGAGCTCCTTGCCGAGCTGACCCGCCAGCCACTGCGAGGTCTGAATCAGCGCGTCGAGGTTGAGACCGGTGTCGATTTCAAGGCCGCGCAGGAGATAGGCGAGGTCCTCGGTGGCGATGTTGCCCGTCGCCTTCGGCGCAAATGGACACCCACCCGCACCGCCGATCGAAGCGTCCAGCGAGACGGCGCCCTCCTCCAACGCCGCCACCGCGTTGGCGTAGCCGGTGTTGCGCGTGTTGTGGAAGTGGGCGCCTACGGTCGCCCCGAGCCGGCGCGCACCGCCCACCAGCTCTTTCACCTGCGACGGCACGCCCACCCCGATCGTGTCCGCGAGGCAGATCTCATCAGGAGGCACGGCCATCAAGTGCTCGACGATCTGGAGCACGCGCTCGGCCGGCACCGGGCCCTCGAATGGGCAGCCGAAAGCGACGCTCAGGGTCACCGTGATTGGCATCCGCTCACTCCGTGCCCGCGCAACGAGAGCCAGCGCCGTTTTCAGTCCCTCGTCGGTGGTGGCGTTCTGGTTGCGACGCCCGAACTCGTCGGTGACGG
This sequence comes from Candidatus Dormiibacterota bacterium, assembly GCA_003151935.1. GTDB lineage: Bacteria > Chloroflexota > Dormibacteria > Dormibacterales > Dormibacteraceae > Palsa-870. The sequence goes on from PLYZ01000078.1 coordinate 44,594, forward strand.
CAAACGCGTAGTGCACCTCGTCGACCCCCGCCGCCACTGCGCGTTCGTAACCCTTGTCGTTGAGGACGAGGCCGGCGTACGAGGTGCCGGGCTTGCGATGGATGGCCGCCATCACTTCCTCGGCGCCGGCCATCTGGGGCACGAGCTTCGGGTTGACGAAGCTCGCCGCCTCGATGCGGTTCAGGCCCGCCGAAGCGAGCCGGTCGCACAGCTCTGCGCGAACGATCGGGTCGAGCAGCCGGCTCTCATTCTGCAGGCCGTCCCTCGGACCGACGTCGCAGACGATCACGGTCACATGGATAAAGGTAGACCGGAGACGAAATCAGGGGCTGGACGTTCCAGCCCCTGATTGGTTGGTTGTTAGTTAGCTTGCGTTGATCGAGCCGATCCACGTACCCCAGTTGCGGCCGTGGTTGTCAGCGGTGACCTTGTTGGCGTATTCGCCGGCGAACCAGATATGGCCCGCAAGGTCGGTGGAGGCGGCCTCGAAGTCACCCCACCTGCAAATGACTGGTCCGGGAGGAGGAGGAGTTAGGTTTGGTTTTCCGCACAGGGTCGGCCTGTATGACGACTCCCCTGCCTTGAGCAGGACTCCGGGACCCTTGAAGTTGTCCTGGCCTGCTTTTCGCACGATGTACCGAGTCTCTGGGAACACGGTGTGGCTCATGTGCTCGAACAGCATCACAAGGTTGCCCTGGGCGTCTGGCATGACGGTGCCAAACGTGGCTGCCGCGTCGCCAGAGAAGTTGTAGTAGCCGGTTTGGGAGTTGTTCGAGTTGTCCGAATTATTCCGTTCGCCCCCGCCGTTGGACAGGTTGACCTGCGCCCACTCGATGCCGGGCACCGTCTGTGAGCCGTTGTTGATCGCGGTGTCAAATGTCCCGTAGACGACGCCGTTGCGCACCACCGGCGTGCCGGTGAAGCGGAGGTCGAGGGCGTCGATGCACAGGTTGCAGCTGGGCTGGTTGGCCGGAGGAGAGAACGCGAATGGCTTGCTCGGGACGTAGGTGCCGCTCAGGGTGGGTGCGGGCCCTCCCTGGTCGTGCGCGGTTGGGTTGGTCATCTTCCACACCCCGAGGCCACTGCACGAATCCACAAGGCTGCTGCAGAAGTGGCTGTTGATGGGATCGGGACCGTCCATCGTGCTGAGGAAGATTTCCGCCCCCCCGGCGCTTCCGTCGAGGTTCAACGCCGGATTCACCGTATCGGCGAGGAACGGCCCGGTCGCCGCTGTTATGCCCGGACCATGGACCTGCAGGTTGATGAAGCCGTCGGCGGTGAAGCCGCCCTTGCCGGCCTGCATCTTGGCCTTGTTGGCCTCGAACAGCTCGGCGTAGAAACCACCGTTGAGCCCGGTTCGGGGCCCGAACATGTTGGAGGAGAAGTACACGGCCTGCCCGTTGATGCCGAGCTGCGTGTAGTCAGCCGAAAACCCCGCCTGCGTCGACATGTCGAACTCGTAGACGTTCCACTTGCCGTTGGGGTTGCTCGTCTGGCTGACAGCAACGTAGTAGACGGACTTGAACGGGCAGCCAGTGGTAACGAGGCCCAGGCTGGGCGCGCTTTCCGCCTGCAGCATCGCGGCCCAGAAGCGGCCACCGACCGGGTCGTAGAGCGCCCTCGGGTCGCTCAAGAACGGTTGGCTGTTGTGCGCGGTGTCACACGGGGTGGTGCCGTCGGCTGCGGTTACGTTCGGCACACCGAAGAAGCTCTGGGCGCTCACCGGCCATCCCGATTGGACGTGGCCTGACGTGTCGAGGACCTCCCACTGCGTGTTGACGCCCTGGAGAACGAATTGGGACGATGCGCCCAAAGCCATGTCGGGCGGGTTGCAGCCCATGCCGACGAAGTAAGAGCAGGTGGTGGCCGAAGCCTGCTGGCCGATGAAGCTCGCTTTCGCCGACGGTGTGTTCGTGTTGTCTGACTGGTGGGTGTCCTGCACGGTGTTGCTGCTAACGACTCCGGACGTGGCGGTCTGGCTCGACCGGTTGCGATCTCCCTTCGGTGAGAGGGTGATCGACCGGTTCTCTTCGGCCGACGTCGACGTCGGCGCGGCCTCGCGATGCCCGGCCGGCGAAACGACGTAATGCTTGACCAGCGTGGCCACGCCCGGCTGCGATGAGAACGTAATGCCGCCCCGGGCGAGGAGTCTGACGACGCTGCGACCGTGGGTACGGTCACGACCAGGGCGCCAAACAACGCGGCGACCGAGGCGGCTGCGACTACACGTCTTCGAGCTTCAACTACCACACCTGTTCCCCCATGTGTGCAACTGGTTGAGTGGTCGGCGATTGACCGCGATGGCCTCTGCCGCCTCCGAATCAAGCGATCGTAGCTGCCACCAGCCGCCCTTGCAACTAACAATTGCGATGGCTCAACAGGCTGGGGGGTGTTAGCTCCGCCAAAGGCGCAGGGCTATGTCTGCACGAGGTCGGTCATCGCCTTGGCACCGGCGGCCTTGCCGAGGCGACCGACACCGAGCAGGTCCTCGATGGTCGCCAGCAGCGAGTAATGGTTGTACGCCTGGTTGCTGACGCGATGGCTCTGATGCGGCGCGACGACCAGGCTCAAGACGCGATTCTCGGCGCTGCCGTCGTCCTCGTCCCAGACGATGAACAGGACCCCATTCGCGGTCCACGCATTCGACTTCGTGATCATGCCGACGGTCTGGCGCAGCCAGCTGTCACCCACGGATACATCGCAGCTGTGCTCGTCGTGGCACATGTCGGGTGTGATCCAGCTGAAGAGCGGGGTGTTGCCGCCGAGGTCGGCTGCCAGCGAAGTGAACGGCACCACGTTGGAAGGGCAGCCGCCACCGTAGAACGCGAACGGGTTGTGACCCGGGTCGTAGGGAACCGGGCTGTCAAGGCAGCCGCCGCTCCCGAGTCCATCCATGTATGCGCGCCAGCTCACACCGGCTTTGGTCAGCTGGTCGCCGATGTCTTGCTTCGGCAGCACGTGGTAGCTGTCATCGCTAATACCCCACGTGCTTCCTGAGGTCAGGGCGAGGTAATTCGGGACGCTCGGGTGCGACACGGCGCTGTAGTTCGCCGCCTCCCCGTAGGACGACGCCAGCGACGCGGTGAATGGCCCGGACAGCGCTTCCGCCGGCGTTTTGTTCTCCATCACGATCACGAAGACGTGGCGGGGAACGGGCTGCGGCGCCGCCGCCGAGCCTGCGCAGCCCGAAACAAGAATCGCCAGGGCAGTAGCAACGATGGGTAGATGAAACCTCGCCCTTGCGCCTGACATCACCATCCTCATAACGTCACCGCCTGCAGTTTCGGCGAAGTTGCTGCCTCGCGCCTCAGGCGCGGCCGGGATTGTCTGCCGCCGCCGTGACCACCGCGGCGTTGTGGTCGACGCCATTGACATTGATGGTGCAGGACACATTCGTCGCTGCGCTGTGGACGACGTCGGGCTGCACCGTGACCGTGCAGGTGCCGATCACGGCGTTCGTCTGCGGGTCGGTCATCGTGAACGTCACCGTCGAGGGTCCGCGGGCGCCGCTTCTTCCCCCGAGATTCTTCAGCGAGGCGGCGACCACGCACGGGGAACCGCAACCGGACGTGTCGACCGAGACGACCGTATACACCGGAGGCAGCGTCGAAAGGTCGGAGAAGTTGACGGCGCCGCTGGGCGCGACGATCGCGAAATCGCGGTTGAAGTCGCCGTACGTCAGATCGGCATTGGAGATTCCATCGACGACGGCCCCCTTCTTCATGTGGATCCGCAGGACCTGATAGGGAGGCGCCGCGCCTACGTACACATCCGCGCGCGGCCCCGACAGCTCGACCGCCGGCACGGCGCCCACCGAGACGTGATCCGTGCGCGAGGTCGCCGCGGTGCCCAGGAAGGTCGAAGCCAGGCTGCTGCCCTTGATGAAATCGGGGAAGTCGAGCGCAGTCGCCGACAACCCCGTCCACCACGCGTCGCCGGTTGCCTGGACGAGGCTGCGTGAAAGGGGGTCGGAGCCCATGTGGTTGGAGAGGAACTTCTGGCCGCGGAAGTACGAGCCCTGGACGGTGATGATCGCCTCGAGGTCGTCGTTCGGGCCGGTCAACAGCGCGTGCTCCGTCGCGGGCCGGACCAGCTCCAGATCGATCGTCCAGGCAACGCCCGATTCCGTGTAGGAGCCCGTGATCCTGAAGCTCCTGGCCGCGTCCAGGCTGGCGGCGGCGCCGGCGTTGAGCGCCCGTATGCTCGGCTGCCCCAGGCCGAATGGAAGGTCGCACGCCGCGAGCATCACGAGGACGGCGGCCGCGACCGCCACCTTACTGAAGGCTTTCAACACTCGCCCTTGTAACGGCCGGAGTATCCTCCCCGTTACCCCACCGTGGACCAGCCCAGCGCGGCGGTCGGTCTCCCCCAGCAGGTGAGCGTGCCAGGGGGCACGGGACCATCTGCGTCCGGGCGGAGCAAGCCCCGAACCGTGCGCATTCGGGGTCGCGAGTACCCCGTGATTCTGCCCAGCATCCGCGACCCGAGGCTGCACGTGGCCGCGGTGCTTCTGACCCTCCAGGTGCTTGGGCAGACCGTGCTCGGCTTCAGGCTGTCTGTGGCCCAGATCCTCGTCTGCCTGGCCGTGGGAGCGCTGATCGAGCTCGTGGTCGCCTTCTTCAAGGATCACCTCATCCTGTGGCCGGCCAGCGGGTTGCTCACCGGCAACAGCACGGCCTTCATCCTGAGGGTGCCTGGGACACTTCACGGCCAGTGGTGGAGCCTTCACGGGATCGACATCTTCATCGGCGTCGTGGCGCTGGGGATGGCGACGAAGTACCTGATCCGGTGGCGCGGAAGGCACATCTTCAACCCCTCCAACGTCGCCCTGGTGATCGCGTTCATCGCGCTCGGCCCGCAACGCACCGAGCCGCTCGACCTGTGGTGGATACCCATGGGCCCGTGGATGATCGTGACCTACGCCATCCTGATCGGCGGGGGCGTCTTGATCGGCTGGCGCCTCGGCCTCCTGGGCATGGAGCTGGCCTTCATGGCGTCTTTTGCGATCTTCGTCGCCATCGCTCTGGCCCCGGTTCCCGACCACTGCATGGTCGCCAGCTGGCACCTGTCCCCGCTCTGCGGGAGCTCGCTCTGGCAGATCCTCGTGACCTCTCCCGAAATCCTGATCTTCGCCCTGTTCATGATCCCCGACCCGAGAACCGTCCCGGAGGGCGCGCTGGCCCGAGTCATTTTCGGTGTGATCGTGGCGCTGTTCGCGGTTCTGCTGCTGGGTCCGACGACGCTGGAATTCTGGACCAAGACGGCGATCCTGGCCAGCCTGGTGCTGGCCTGTGCGCTGAGATTTGCGCTGACCAGCTTCCTCGCTTCGCTCCAAGCGGCGATGCACCGTGCCTCTTCCTTCTTGATCCCGGGCTGGAGGGTGCCGGCCGCCATCGCCGTCGCCTGCATCCTCGTGGGGTGCCTGCCCGTAGCATCGGAGCTGTCCACCTACAGCCCTCAGCCGGTGGCCGGCCTCTCGGACGGCACGACTCCCGCCATCCCGCTCATCGTGAGCTCCGGGCCGGCGCTCGCCGCGTGGCTGGACTCGTCGGCGAGCGATGCGCTGCCTCCGCCTGGGGATTCACAACCGGTCGCCAGCGCCGGGTCGGGGCGCGTCTGGGTGGTGCCCGCCCTGCCGGCGGTGGCGATTCCCTCGAATGTCAGCGACTTCAACTCCGCGATGACACAGCAGGTCGCGACACATATGGGCCACGATGCCGCGCTTGACCTCATCATCGAGGCCGAGGCTCGCCGAGCCCACGACACGAAATTGGCTGAGAGCGGCGCCGCCGCCGATGGGCTCGCGGAGTTCGTGGGCGTCATCAACCAGGACGTCGCTTCCGGCACATTCGTCTTGAAGGTCTACAAGTTCGACAGCGCCACGCTGAACCTGTTCCTGCCCAAGTTCGCCACTCAGGCCTCGAGGTTGATCGGCCTCACGCTAAACGGTACGGCCACCCTGATCACCAGGGAGCAGTCCGGGCGCGTGCTCTCGCAAACCACCTCGGCCTACTCGAAGAGCTGGAGCGTGGCGGCGGTCGCCCCGGACGGCCATCTGCTCATCGACCAGGACTACTCCGACCTCAGGCTCGCCCCCTGAAGCTGATTACCGGTCGCGCGTGATCGCGCCGGGTATGCCGGTCGGCTCGTAGATGGCCGGCGGCTCGATGCCGAATGTGTCGGCCAGGCGGACGAACAGGCTGAACAGCGCCGCCACGTAAGCCGCCTCCGCGATCTGCTCATCGGTCCAGCCTGCTTCGCGCAGGCCCTCGACCTGCTCGTCGGTGACGCGGTGGGCAGCGCGCGCTATGGTGCCAGCGAATTCCAGGAGCAGGTGCTCGCGGGGAGGCAGTCCAGCCGCCTCGAGATCACCGTTGCGGAGAGCTTCCGCCGCCACTTCGAACTCTGCGCCCTGCAACTGCAGGAACCACGTGTGAGAGCTGAGTCAATACCTGCAGCGGTTGATCGCCGAGACGTACGAGGCGATCATCTCGTGCTGGGCGCGGGTGAGCGCCCCGTCGGTGAAGTGCATGCGCGAGGCAGCCTGGATGGCGGCCAGGAAATCAGGCCGCAGGCTCATGGTCTGGAGGATCGGCGCCACGATGCCGATCGGGCTCTGCGCCTTTGCGGTCGCGTAAACCTCGGCCAGCGGCCCCGTGGCCTCTGACTCGTCGACCATCTTGATGCGCGCCACGAAACCTATAACGGCGCAGAGCTGGAAAGGCTACTCGGGACCGTTCCACCCCCAGCGGGGCACGGGCAGCTCCTTCGGAACCTGTGACTCGGCGGGCGTGTACGACATGACCTCTTCCGTCGCCCATTCCATGTAGGCGCGAAGCGCGTCCCTGAACTCGGACTCTTTGGGCAGGCCGGCGTCATCCTGCGCCTGCACGAAGCACGCGGCGAACCGCTGCCCCCAGTCATCCGCCGCCCCCGTGCGAGCGTGCATTTCGAGCATCGCCGAGTGACCGCCGTGCAGCTCCGAGTACCGTGGCGGGCCGCCAAACACCTCGGCCCAGTAGAAGGCGAGGTTGTCTATATGCGCTGGATTGAATCCATGGGAGAACGCATGGCTGATCTCCGGTTCCTGGAGGCAGCGCTCGTGATGAGCGGCCGCCAACGCGAGGAAGGCGGGATCACCGCCGGCGAACTCATAGATAGAAGGTCGGGCCATCAACAGTAGTTTCGCCCAATCGCTTGCTAGACTGCCGCCGCTCCAAGTGCTAACACCTACTCAGCGCGGAACGATGACCACACCGATGTCACAGCCGGCAGGCTTCCGCCTTAGCGACGCCTGCGAGCGCTCGAAACCTCATCGTCGGCGCGCTGGATCAGATCATCTGCCAAGTCGCCGGCCTGGAGCCGGGCAAGACCGACCGTGATGGAGGCGCCGGAGCGACCTGCGGCCAACATCGTGCTGACGGCCTCAAAGCGTCGACGCGCGTTTTCGACGGCGATGCCTGGCAGCACGCATACGAACTCATCGCCGCCGACGCGAGTGATCACGTCGTAGGAGCGCAAGCAGGTTCGCAGGGAGTCGGCGACGGCGATGAGCAGCGCGTCCCCCGCGGCATGACCTCTGGTGTCGTTCGTGGCTTTGAGCCCGTCTACGTCGACGTAAGCAGCTACGAGCTCTCCGCTGACGCGCTGGGCTCGATTGATCTCCCGCACAATGGCAGCCAGCCCGGCGCCGCGGCGGCTCACTCCTGTCAATTCATCGGTCCCGGAGTCTTCACGGTCCTTGGCGGCCTGCGCGCGATCTTCCGCTGCAATCTGGCGGTCGTGGCTGCCTTGTGCGCGATCGTCCGCTGCAACCTTGCGGTCGTTGACGGCCCGTACGCGGCTGTCCGCGGCATCAGCGCGTTCCGAGGCGGCGCGGGCTCCAGCGTCCTCCGCGCGCTGACGGTTGCTCGCCGCGCGATCCCCTGCAGTTCGATCGGACTCACCGGCCGCGTCGTCACGCGCTTCGGCCTCTCGGTCACGCAGCCCTGCCGCGACGTCACGGTCCCGCGCGGCCAGCCCAGCCTCGCGACGGCGCACGGCCGTCAGCTCGTCAGTCCCGGAATCCTCGCGGTCCTTCGCCGCCTGTGCGCGATCGTCCGCCGCAACTTTGCGGTCGTTGATGGCTCGCACGCGGCTATCCGCGGCATCGGCGCGCCCCGAGTCGGCTCGAGCGCCTTCGTCTGCCGCGCGCTGACGGTTGCTGGCCGCGCTATCCCCTGCGCTTCGGTCGCGATCACCGGCCGCGTCGTCACGCGCCTCGGCCTCTCGGTCACGCAACCCCGCCGCGACGTCGCGGTCCCGCGCAGCGAGCCCGGCCTCCCGACGGCGTACCGCCGTCAACTCGTCCGTCCCGGAATCCTCGCGGTCCTTCGCCGCCTGGGCGCGATCGTCTGCTGCAACTTTGCGGTCGTTAATGGCTCGTTCGCGGCTGTCCGCGGCATCAGCGCGGCCCGAGTCGGCCCGGGCGCCCTCGTCTGCCGCGCGCCGGCGATTGCTCGCCGCGCGATCCCCGGCGGTCCGGTCGAACTCACCGGCCGCGTCGTCACGCGCTTCGGCTTCTCGGTCACGCTGCTCGGCGGCGAGGTCACGCGCCCGCGCAGCGAGCCCCGAAGTCTCGCGATCCTTCGCCGCCTGCGCGCGATCTTCGGCTGCAAGTCTGCGGTCGTTGATGGCCTGGGCACGGTAATCCGCAGCTTCAGCTCGCCCCGAGGCGGCCTGAGCACCTTCATCTGCCGCGCGCCGGCGATTGCTCGCGGCACGATCTCCTTCAGTTCGGTCAAGATCACCGGCTGCGTCATCACGAGCTTCGGCCTCTCGGTCACGCAGCCCGGCCGCGACATCCCGGTCCTGCGCAGCCAGCCCCGCGACCCGACGGCGCGCGCCGGTCAGCTCGTCGGTCCCGGAATCTTCGCGATCCTTGGCGGCCTGGGCACGATCTTCGGCCGCCACCTTGCGGTCCTGGATGGCCTGGGCGCGGTTGTCCGCAGCCCCAGCGCGCCGCGAGGCGGCCTGGTCACGTTCGTCTGCCGCATGCTGCCGGTCGGTCGCCGCGCGATCTCCTGCGGTTCGGTCAAGATCGCCGGCCGCGTCATCGCGCGCCTTGGCCTCTCGGTCGCGCAGCCCGGCCGCGACGTCACGGTCCTGCGCAGCAAGGCCGGCCTCCCGGCGGCGCACTCCTGTCAGCTCGTCGGCCCCGGAATCTTCGCGATCCTTGGCGGCCTGGGCGCGATCCTCGGCCGCAACCTTGCGGTCATTGACAGCCTGGGCGCGGTTATCCGCGGCCTCAGTGCGACCCCATGGAGGTCTGGTACCGTCGCCTGCCGCCCGTTCACTCTCACTCGCCGCGCGATCCCCTGCGGTTCGGTCGAGGTTTCCCGCCGCGTCATCACGCGCTTCCGCCTCTCGGTCACGCTGCTCCGCCTCTCGGTCACGCACGTCCGCAGCCAGATCGCGGTCGCGCCCTTCTAAGTCGCGCTCGCCTGCCTTTGCCAGGGCGTCATGGCCTTCATCAGCTCCACTGGGGTCCTGATCTGGGAGGGTTGTGCCGCGCGTCCGTCCTTCGGGCATATAAGTGGGTCCCGGCGCTGGCAGCGCGAATGGCCCTCCAACATCGGACCTTCGCCATAACAATTGCAGCAACCGTCGCGGGAAATCGGAGGAAATTGGGGTGGCTAGCGGGATTTGAACCCGCGACAGCCAGATCCACAATCTGGTGCTCTGCCATGCTGAGCTATAGCCACCACGGTGCGGGCCAGGAGCCGCCGGCTCTGTAGGAATCACGATTCTACCCGCCCCGGTTGTCAGAGAATGGAGGGCGATGGCAACTCAGGCCGAGTTCGACCAGATGATCAAGTCCGGGGAGCTGATCGAGTCTCCGAAGGAGATGACCCCCGACTACCTGAAAGAGCTCAAGCACACCCTCATCGTCTCCGGTGACACCGAGCTCATCTCCGCCCCGGCCTACTACCTCGCCGCCAAGCGCGCCCCGTCGATCAACGCGTTCATGACCGGGATCGCGATCATCCAGGACGAGCTGGCCCACGCCCACATCGCGTACCACATCCTCGAGGAGCTCGGCGAGGACCAGGAGAAGCTGATCTTCAGCCGCGACCCCAAGAGCTTCCGCTACCCCTACGCCTTCGACGTACCCCTGGACAGCTGGACGGAGCTCGTCGTCGCCAACGGCATGTACGACCAGGCGGGCTTCTGCCTCCTCGGCGACATCCACGACAAGTGCTCCTACGGACCCTGGAAGCGCGGGCTCAACAAGGTCATGGCCGAGGAGAACTTCCACCTGCGCAACGGGCGCACCTGGATGAAACGAATCAGCGCGGCAGGCGGCTCGGCGAAAGACGAGCTCCAGCGCGCGGTCGACTGGATGTTCCCGCTGAGCGTCGAGTGGTTCGGCCTTCCCGATTCAATGAAGATGCATTCCACTCAGCTCGAGTACCGCTTGAAAGGACTGACCAACGACCAGCTCCGCCAGTGGTGGCTCTCGACGGTCGTTCCCTACTGCGAGCAGATCGGCATCAAGGTGCCCGCGCACAAAGAGGTGCGCGACGGCAAGGACGTTTGGGAGCTCGACTATCCGTTTCCGTGCGAGTTCGACGCGGAAGAGAAGCGCTGGGATTTCAAGCAGCCGAGCTCCTGGGACGACGTGCTAGTCCGCTGGCGTGCGCGCGGCCCTCGCAACATCGAGATGGTCGCCATGTTCCAGGAGGAGTTCCACAAGTTCCGCAAGACGCACCACAAGAACGGGGCCGGGTGATGCGGCGGGGCGACGAGGGATTCGGTGATCCAGGTGGCCCAGATCCGGGCGAAACTCCGAGCAACGCAGCGCGCGCATCACGTTGATGCGTAAGCGAGTAGCGCAGGAGTTGAGCCCGGAGATGGGCCGCATGGGCGCCGAAGATCCGTCGATCCCGCCGCAGCTCCCGGCCCTCATGACGCAACGTTTGTGGGCTGCGCTCTCCGAGGTCCAGGACCCCGAGATGCCCGTGAACCTGGTCGACCTCGGCGTCATCTACGGCATCACCGAGCAAGACGGTGTCGTCGAGGTCGACCTCACGTTCACGGCGATGGGCTGCCCGGCGTCCGAGTTCATCCTCGACGACGTGCGTGAGCGGTTGATGCGTGAGGCCGGAGTAACCGAGGTGCGCGTCAACATTGTGTGGGACCCACCATGGACGGTCGCGCGCATGACCGAGGCCGGGCGCGACGCGCTGGAATCCTGGGGCCTGGCGGTTTGACGACCCACTACAAGCGCGTGAGCGGGGACGCGGTCGAGTACGAGGTCTTCGCCCGCAAGACCCGGGCGGAGCCCCTGCACCAGGTGGGCAGCGTGGTTGCCCCCGACGACGACCTCGCCATGGCGTACGCGCGCGCGACGTATGACGAAGAGCGCTGGTGCGAGATGGCGATCGTGCGCAAAGAGCACGTGATCGAGCTCTGGCAACCGGGGGAAGTATGAGAGGGAACCTGCCGGTTCCCTCTCATCGCCTGTCCGATCTCGTCCTCAGCATCGCCGACAACAAGCAGATGCTCGGTCTGCGCTACGCCGAGTGGGCAACGCGCGCTCCTTCCCTCGAAGCCGATATCGCCGCGGCCGCGATGGGGCTGGACGATCTTGGACACAGCCGCGTCCTGTATGGCTGTCTCGAACCGCTAGGCGCCGATCCGCGAGGACTTGAGCGCGAGTCGGATCCGGCGAGCTTACGAGCCCTCCCCTACTTCGACGAACCCTGGACCGAGTGGGCACAGTTCGTGGCCGCGAATGCGGTCCTGGACACCGCTTTCACAGTGATGATCGAGGCCTGCGTCAATGGCGAGGTGGAGGTGCTGCAGCACCGGCTGCGCAAGATGCTGCTGGAGGAGCGCTATCACTTCCTGCACGGCCGGAGCTGGCTCAAGTCAAGGATCGACGCGGAGCCGTTGAACCGCGCCTGGACCGAAGCCATCGAATGGTTTGGGCCGCCGGACGGTGAGGTCGCGAAGCTCCATCGCGATGGCAAGCTCAGCATGGGGCCGCGTGAGCTGCTGGCCAGGCTTGAAGAGCGGCTCGAGAGCAAGTCGCCGAACGCTCGAGTCGACTGGAAGGGGTGGGATCCCGTGCGCCGGAGGAGCCGGCCCGGCGCGATCGATGAGCAGACCTTTGGCATGCTGCGCGGGCTCGAAGAAAAGAAATTTGCCGCCACGAAAGAAGGCTGAACCTCCGCCGTCAGATCCTCGCTCGCGCCCGCGATGCCCTCACTGCCACGCTCGTGACGCCGAGGTCATCTCCCTTTTCGGCACTCAGGCGATGACGCTTCAATACCGCTGCCGCAAGTGCCGCACGCTTTTCGAAGCGATCAAGTACGACTAGACGTCGCCCTCTTCTTCCGCCTCGCCGTGCGATTGGCGGCGGCGAAGGATTGCGAGCGGAATGCCGGCCAGCACTACCAGGCCGATGAGCACCGCCACGACGATCGGCAGCGTCTGGCCGCCGCCGACGCTCACAGCTCCAGGCGGCGAAGAGGCTGATGCATACCCGGCGGCGAAATAGCCGAAGAGCTTGGTCGTCGTGACGATGGTGAAGGGCTGCGCCTGCTGCGCGGCGCCAATCGACTTCCACGGACCTGCGGGGTCGCTGGCGAAGTACACGTCCGTCGGGGCGGGTTCGAGGTTGGAGTAGCGCAGCACCAGGTTTGCGGACTTCACGAGCGGAGCGGAGGCGGTGATCTGATACACGTTGGTCACGAACCGGATGCCCGCGGGCTGTGGGCAGGTTGGCAGCGGCGTGACGTCGACCGAGATCGTGGTTTTGCCTGTCGAGTCGAAAGCGCCGGGCAGGAACCCGATCACCACCTGACCGTCGTTGCTGAACGCTGAGTTGGCGTCGCTCACGCCGCCGATCACCTTGATGTCCAGGTGGCCGGAGCTCGGCTTGAGGTTGGCGCCGGCCTGCGGCGGCGGACATGTCCAGTTGTAAGGCTGCACCGGGCCGAACCCGTCGTAGAAACCCGGGGCGACCATCCAGGCCGCGACCATGTACGCCGTCACGGCCACGGCCAGAAGTGCGGCTCGCCTCACAGCGCCAGGTCGGCGATCACGTGGCCGATGACGGGCCCCACCAGGTCACGGCAGGCCCAGCGCCAGAGGGCGAGCAGCAGGCCGGCGGCGGCCACTGCGCCAAGGAAGGCGGGTGGATGTGAGAGCGCGTGGGCCGCGGTCCACAGCGCCGTGCTGCCGATGATGGCGAGCGGCGCCCCGCCGACCTCGTGGAGCGCCGCATACAGGGCGCCGCGGAACGCCAGCTCCTCCCCGATTGAGACGGCGACGGCAGCGAACGCAAGGCCGGCAGGCAAGATGGGCACGGAGCCCGACCGCACCGCGGCGGGAAACAGCAGCACGGCGCCAAGCGCCATGCCCCCGAGGATCCTCAAACCGAGCCTCGACGTGCCGAGACCGAGACGGTCGGCCGGCGTGCCCAGCGCCACGGCCCCCAGAGCTGCGCCTCCGACCACAAGGGCGGGAATCGCCATATACGGCTGCGCTTGGATCGAGGCGCGCGCCCATTCGATGCACAGCACCAGAGTCCCGACGAGCGCCGCCCGCACGCCAGGGTGGGTGCGCCTCAGGACAAGGCTCACCGGGTCAAGCGTTCAGGTGCGGCGTAGACATTGAAGCGATCGCCGCGGAGGAACCCGACGAGAGTCTGGTTGAACTCGCGCGCCA
>PLYZ01000051.1 GCA_003151935.1 Candidatus Dormiibacterota bacterium
GGTCGAAGAAGGCGTTGGTTCCGGCGCCCGTGACCCACGGCTTGATCAGGAACGCGCCGACGCTGTAGTAGAGCGGGATGTAGGTGACGTCATCGATGAGCATCTGGTTGAGTGACTTGTAGTCGGCCAGCGCAGCCGGCATCGGCTCGGCGTCAGCCTTTTTCAGCAAAGCGTCGTAGGCGGCCGTGTCGTAGCCGGTGGTGCAGCCCGAGTCGGGGCAACCGACTACGTTGCCGTACAGGTTGTCGAACCAATCCTGCGGGTGGTTGTAGTCGGCCTGCCAGCCGTCGCGTGACAGGGTGTATGCGCCCTTCAGGCGGGCCTGGATGAATTGCGAATGCGAGACTGGCGCAATGGCCACGTCAACACCCAGGTTGTCGTGCCACTGCGACTGCAGAAACTCCGCGGTCGGCAGGTTGAGCGCGTTCTCGGGGTCGTACGTGTAGGTCAGGCCCTTGGTCTTGCTGCCCGTCGGGTCGGCCGACTGGAGCAGCTGCTTGGCCTGGGTGGCGTCGAACTTCGCAAGGGGATCCTGGTTGGCGCCCATGTAACCGATCAGGGTCGGAGGAATCAAACCTCCGGTGGCCGGCGTGCAGACGATGTTCAGGCAGACGACGGAGACCAGCTTGGTCTTGTCGATCGCCAGGTCGAACGCCAGGCGCAGGTCGTGCGCGCTCTGGCCGTCAGAAAGGAGGAATGGTCCGCCGGCCTGGCGCTTCGCGTCGTGAACCATGTTGAAGCTGACCCAGTACGTGCGCACCTTCGCCTGCAGGGTCAGCTGCGCCTTTTCGTTGCTAGTGCCCTGGATGCGCTGGATGTCGGCGACGGGGAGGTTGCTGTAGCCGCCGTATCCGACGATGTCATAACCGCCCTGCTCGTACTTCGTGATGGCGGTCGAGGCGTCGGTGACCGAAACGTCAAGGTGAACCTTGGTCAGCGTTGGCTTCGGAGATCCCCACCAGTTGGGTACGGCTGCGAAATCGACCGACTGCTTCGGGACGCGAGCCGTCATCTTGAAAGGCCCGGTGCCGATGGCGGTGGCCGGGTTGGTCCACCAGTTGTCGAAATCCTGTTTGACGGCGTTCTCGTCGACGATGTCGCCCGTCGTTCCGGCAAGTGCGATCGCGGTGAGGAACCAGCCGGCAGGGCTGGCCAGCTTGACCTGCACGGTGCTGGCGTCTGGAGCCGTGAGGCCCTTCAGGGTCACCGACGGGTCGTTCTTCTCGAGCAGAGCCTCGAGAGCGGCGCCGCTGGCGGTGTTGGTCGAGACGGTGCTGTAACCGTCGATCGCGGACAGGTTGGTCGCGTATGCGCCCTGCATCGCGGCCGCCCGGTTCCAGGAGTAGAGGACGTCTTTGGAGGTGAACTTGTCGCCGTTGGAGAACGTGACGTCGGTGCGCAGCTTGAACGTGTAGGTCAAGCCGTCGGCGGACGGGGTCGGGACGGCGGCGGCGAGGTCGGAAACGATGTTGAGGTTCTCGTCGAACTTGACGAGGCCGTCGAACATGTTCTGTGAGATCTCGGTATCGGTCTCGGCGTCTGCGAGGGCCGGGTCAAGGGTGCCGAAGTCGGCGAGGATCGGGAACGTCAGCGTCTGATTCGACGCGAGCGACGTGCCGGTGGTCCCACTTCCTCCACCACACGCGACCAGCACGAGGCTGGACACGCCGCCCACTGCAAGGGCTTTGAGGATCCGTAACGAACCTGGAGTCATAGCTTTCCCCTAATCAAAAGCTTGAGGCGAGAGCCTCTTCCCCCCCGCCTTCTTCCCGGTGTCTTCGCGGGGACCACCGGGGCGAGAGCGCGCCGACGAGGGGTGGCGGGCCGAACGCCGCCACTTACTCCACCCACATTGTGGCCTTGCCGGCGGTGAATGTCCACCCAGGTACCCGAGCTGAGCTCGCTGGGCGTGGGATGATCGCTTGGTGGTGGTAGGCGCTCGAGGCTTGCGGCGGAAGGAAGGCCGGGGGAAGGTTGACGGTTCGACCAGGTTCACGGCCGATCTCGATCTGCCCGGGCTCATGCATGTTCAGCTGGTACTGAGCCACCTCCCGAGCGCCCGCATCCGAAGCATCGACGTCCGCGCCGCACTCGCTGCGCCGGGGGTGCTGGCGGTCGTCACCGGGGCTGATCTCCAGGACGTGGAGGCGGCCGGGCCGGACAAACCCCTGGCCGTCGAGCGCGTCTTCTATACGGGCCAGCCCGTCGTGGCCGTGATCGCCGAGAGCGAGGCGGCCGCGGCGGACGCGGCGGCCCTGGTGGAGATCGATTTCGAATCCCTCCCGTCCGTGGCCAATCCCCAGCAGGCCATGCTGGACGATGCGCCCGAGGTGCTGGAGGCAGACGCCGAAGGCTCCGAGGGTGATGCGTCCATGCACGGCGCCGCCACCGAGTCCGAGTCAGAGCCGGTTCAGCGGCCGCGCAACGTGAGCTCGGTGGCCACCTACAAACGCGGCGACGTCGCGGCAGGGATGGCCGAGGCCGAGGTCATCGTCAAAGAGACCTACGGCATTGCGGGCGTGCACCACTCGCCGATCGAGACGCACGTCTCGATGGTCCGGCCAGAGCCCGATGGCGGGGTCACGATCTGGGCCCCCACCCAGGGCCCGTTCGCGGTCCGGGACGAGATCGCCAAGGTGCTGGATGCGGCACCGCACGAGGTGCGCGTCATCTCGATGCCGGTCGGGGGCGGCTTCGGCGGAAAGGTCATGCTGCTCGAGACGCTGCTGGTCCTGCTGGCGCGAAAGGTCCGGCGCCCGCTTCGACTTGCACTGACTCGCCAGCAGGACTTCCTGGTGGGCCACCCGGCGCCCGCGGCCCGGTTCGACATCGAGCTCGGCGCGAAGCGCGACGGCACGCTGGTTGCGCTGCGCGCCCGCTACCACTACGACAACGGCGCCACCGGCGGCTGGCACGCGGGGATCACGGGTTCATTCCTCGGCGGCACGTATCGCATCCCGAACTTCGATCTCACCGGCTACGAGGTCGCCACGAACAAGACGCCCACAGACGCATATCGCGCGCCTGGGGGCGCGCAGGCTTACTTCGCGCTGGAGTCTGCAATGGACGAGCTCGCGTCCCAGCTGGGAATGGATCCGATCGAGCTCCGCTTGCACAACGCCTCGCGCGAGGGTGACCCCACGGCCGACGAAACGCCCTGGCCGCGGATCGCGATGGTCGAGTGCCTGGAGGCAGCGCGCCGCCATCCCCTGTACACAGCCCCGACCGGCCCCGGCGAGGGCGTCGGTGTCGCGCTCGCATCTTGGGGCGGCGCCCGCTCGCCCGCCGCCGCAGGCTGCCGCGTCGAGCCCGACGGTTCGGTGTCGATCCTGATCGGGTCGCCCGACATCAGCGGCTCCTCGACCGGGCTCGCGATGATCGCGGCAGAGGCCTTCGGGGTCTCGGCCGAGAAGGTTCGCGTGGTCATCGGCGACACGTCATACGCACCGCAGGGTCCGATGGCGGCCGGCAGCCAGGTCACGTACAGCGTGGGCGGGGCAGTCTACGAAGCTGCGCTCGAAGCCAGGCGCCAGCTACTCGAGATCGCGACCGAGGAGCTGGAAGCCGCGCCCGAGGACCTCGACATCGTCGACGGCAGGGTCACCGTCAAAGGCGTTCCGGAGCGTTTCGTCGAAATCACGAAGCTCGTGGCGCTGAGCACGGAGTTTATGGGCCGCCACCGGCCCATCAACGCGACCGGCCGATCGGCCGTCCAGAGCGCATCGCCCGCGTTCACCGTCCACATCGCGCGCGTCCGCACCGACCCGGAGACCGGAGCGTTTCAGCTGACGGGCTACGCCGCGATCCAGGACGTGGGGCGGGCGATCAACCCGCCGGAGGCGGAAGGCCAGGTCCACGGCGGTTCGGTGCAGTCGCTCGGGCGGGCGCTCGGGGAGCAGCTCGTGTACGACGCCGAGGGCCAGCTCCGGAGCGGGAGCTTTCTTGACTACGAGCTCCCGACCGCGGACCAGCTGCCGCTGATCGACGTCGAGCTGGTCGAGGTCCCCTCGCCCGTCGGCCCTCTGGGCGCGAAGGGTGTCGGCGAGCCGCCGGCGATACCAGGAGCCGCTGCGCTGACCAACGCCCTGGCGCGAGCGACCGGCATCCGGGTTCGAGAGGTTCCGCTCGACCGCTCGGCCTTCATCCGGTAGGCACGCCAGACATGCGTCGCCGTGAGGACGCGCCGGCATCCGCCGAGAGGGGAAGCCCCGGGTCGTCGATGCGCGCATACGTCGCGCGCACGCTGCCCGAGTGCTCGCCGATCCTGGTCTGCAACCGCGCGCCCCGAGAGCCGGACCCGGACGGCGGCGGCTTCAAGCGCGGAGCCGGTGGAGTCATCACCGCCCTGCTCACCCTCGCCGAGGCGACAGAGGCGGAGTGGGTCGCGTGCGCCCGCAACGACGACGAGCGTCAGATGGCCGCCAGCCAGGGCTCGGCATTCACGGTCCCCCTTTTGAACTCCACCGGCCGCTTGCACTACGCGGTTCCGACGAGGGAGCAGTACGACATGTACTACGGGGTGTTCGCCAACCCCGTGCTGTGGTTCATCCAGCACTACCTCTGGGACCTCGGCAACGAGCCGGTGATCGACGACCGCATCCACCAGGCGTGGTCGGATGGCTACGTCAGCGTCAACCGACAGATGGCCGAGAAGGTCGTGAAGGTCGCACGCGACGCGCCGAGGAGGCCATTGGTCCTCGTGCACGACTACCAGCTCTACCTGGTTCCAGGCTTGGTGCGCAAGGCGCTGCCCGAAGCGATGCTTCAGCACTTCGTGCATGTGCCATGGCCGACGCCGCAGTACTGGAAGGTGCTTCCCAAGCCGATGCGCGACGCGATTCTCGAGGGACTTCTCGGATGCGACATCGTCGGCTTCCAGTCGAGCCTGGACGTGCGCAACTTCCTCCTGACCTGTGAGGAGAACGCCGGCCTCCAGGTGGATGAGAAGGAGCGGGCCGTCTTCTTCGGCGGTCGCGTGGTTTACGCCCGCCACTACCCGATCTCGATCGACGTCGCGACGACATCACGGCTCGCCGCTTCGCGCGGGGTCAAACGGCAGGAGCGCGACCTGAGCACATGGCGGCCTCGGCACCTGATCGCGCGCATCGACCGGACGGATCCGTCGAAGAACATCGTTCGCGGGTTCATCGCGTATGACAAGCTCCTCCGCTACCACCCCGAGCTGCGCGGCCGGGTTCAGTTCTGGGCCTTCCTCCAGCCGTCGCGCCAGGACGTGGCCGTCTACAGCCGGTACGTCCGGACGATCCGGCAGACAGTGGGTCGCATCAACAGCGAGTTCGGGACCGAGACGTGGCTTCCGATCCGGCTGGAGATCGGGGAGAGCGAGCGCAAGGCGATCGCCTCGCTGAAGAACTTCGACGTGCTCCTGGTCAATCCCGTCTACGACGGGCTGAACCTCGTGGTCAAGGAGGGCGCCCTCGTCAACGCGACCAACGGTGTGATCGTGCTTTCAGAAAACGCGGGCGCGCACGAAGAGCTGCATGAGCACGTGCTGTCGATCAACCCGTTCGACGTCGAGGCCACCGCGGCGGCCATGTATGCCGGTCTCACCATGGCTCCCGAGGAGCGGCGCCGCTTGAACGAGGGGGCACGCGAGGTCGTCCGTAGCAACGACATCACGCGGTGGATCAGCCGTCAGGTGCAGGACCTGCGCGACCTGGTCGTTTCGCCCGTCCGCTCCTGGACACGCTAGCGGCGGCCGCGTTCAGTCCTCGTCGCAACCGCCAGGAGCCCAGCGAGCACCCCGCCTTCGAACACCCCGTAGAAGGCCGAGCGCAGAATCGGTTGGTTGAATGGCCCGAGGTTGAGCAAGAAGGTCAGAATCGCGCACACCGGGAATGAGAGCGCAAGCTGCTTCCAGGTGTCGAGTGCCTCCCACCACAGGATGAGCCGGGGTGGTGGCTTGGGCGTTTGCCTCATGGCGACATTCTTCCTGCTGTGCGCCGCCGCGTGCGATCCTGTGACCGGGACCGGCTCCGGCACGCCTCCCGATCCCAAGGGCTTCATTCGCGTGGCCGAGGCGACACAAACGGCCGTCGTCACGTTGATCGCGGGACATCCGGCGACGGACAACCAGTTCAACTATGACGGCTACAGCGACGGGGCTCTGGTGCTCACAGTCCCGGTTGGTTGGCAGCTGACAATCCAGTGCGAGAACCACGGAACGGTGCCCAACTCATGCGCCGTGGTCGGAGACGGCAAGGCAACGGCTGCAGTGCATGCCGACTGGTCCACCCCAAACCCTCAGCGTGGTCTGGACCCCGGACAGTCGGCCAGCTTCGCGTTCAATCCGGCGGCGGGCAGCTACCGCATCGCATCTCTGGTCGGCGGCAACGAAGCGAGCGGCATGTGGGCGGACCTGGAGGTAAAAGAGGGAGGCGTTCCGACTCTGACCGCTCCCTGAGACGCTAGGGCACGTCCCCCCAATCACCCGCTTTCGGCGGGAGCTTCCCCCTCGCGGGGGAAGCGAGAGCTTCAGACCTTCCCCGCTAACTGGGAAGGGAATAAGACTCAGCCCACTCCACGATCTCGTTCAGGAGGGCGGCCGCTTCCTCCGGCCCCGAGACCACGACATCGCACCGGTCGAACAGGTGGGGCGGCGCCTCAGGGGAGCTGACCCCGACGCACATGTGCGGGATGTCCAGCGAGCCGATGTACTCGAACATCGAGCGGTCGTTTTCATCGTCGCCGAAGCAGACGACCCCGCCCGGGTCCTCGCCCGGCATCAGCGCCGCCAGCGCGCTGCCCTTTCCTGCCTTGGGCGCGTGAACCTCCATCACCTTGCGTCCCAGGTAGCCGGCCAGGGGCCGTCCCTCGAGCAGCGGCTGTAGCAACGCCAGTATCTCCTCGCCGCTCATGTTCGTGCCGCGAAAGTGGATCGCGCTGCTCGCAGGCTTGACCTCGAGCCACGCGCCGGGGATGCCCTCGAGCAGCACCGCGACATCCCAGTTGAATTCCTCGAGCGCGTCCCGGTGGGCGTGTCGTGGGGCGGCCAGCCCGCTGTCGCCGATGAGCCTGACTCCGGAGATGGGCACCAGCGCCTCGAGCTGGGGGTTGGTACGGCTGCTCAGGACGATGACGTCGGCGAGCAGCCGGACGAGCCGGCTCAGTGCCTGCAGGGCGTCGGGCCGCACCACGGTCTCCGCCGGGTCCGGGACGATCTCCGCCAGCGTGCCGTCGAAGTCGGTGACCAGGACGAGCTCGCCCGGAGGAACCTTTGACGCCGGGGAATTCCTCCAGGCGCCTACAAGCTCGTCAGTTTGGAGCATCTCCTTAATTAGTAGCAGGGCGGTGACGCTCGACGATCGAGATGAACTTTGTGCTCGGCGGGAGCGTGCCGAACGAATGGCCCCAGTCACCACCCAGGCGCGAGGCGCAGAACGCATCCGCCACGTCCGGATCGCCGTACCGCACCAACAGCGAGCCCTGGAGGACCATGGCCATGCGCTCGACCAACCGGCGGGCTCCCGATTCGGCAGCGGCCGCGTCCCTCAGCTCAAGCTTCAGGCCCGCGACAGCCCGGTCGAGCCGCACGTCTGAACCGCTTGCCCGTTCCACCTCGGTGAGCAAGGCTGCGATCGACTCCGGCTCGCGGCCCATCGCGCGAAGCACGTCGAGCGCGTTGACGTTCCCCGACCCCTCCCAGATCGAGTTGAGGGGCGCCTCGCGGTAAAGGCGCGGCAGGATCGACTCTTCGACGTAGCCATTTCCGCCGTGGCATTCCAGCGCCTCGGCCACGACCGCGATCGCGCGCTTGCATGTCCAGTACTTGGCGATCGCCAGTCCGAGGCGGCGGAAGTGCGACTCGTCCGCATGATCGGACTCGCGGTCGAAGGCTCCGGCGAGACGCATCATCAGGATCGTCGTGGCTTCAGATTCCACCGCGATGTCCGCGAGCACGTTGACCATGAGCGGCTGCTCGCTGAGGAGCTTTCCGAACGCGCTGCGGTGCGCGGTGTGATGAGTGGCCTGGGCTACGGCCTGCCTCATCAGCGAGGCCGAGCCGATGACGCAATCCAGCCGGGTGTGGTTGACCATCTCGATGATGGTGCGAACCCCTCTTCCCTCTTCCCCGACCATGACCGACCACGCGTCTAGAAGCTCGATCTCGACGGAAGCGTTCGATCGGTTGCCGAGCTTGTCCTTGAGACGCTCAATGTGGAAGCCGTTGCGTGTGCCATCCGGAAGCACGCGCGGCAGCAGGAAACAAGTGAGCCCGCCGGGCGCTTGCGCAAGGATCAGGAACGCATCGCACATGGGCGCAGAGCAAAACCATTTCTGGCCGGTGATGAGGTGCTCGCCGCTGGTGCCCGTGGGCACTGCACGCGTCGTGTTGCTGCGAACGTCAGAGCCGCCCTGCCTCTCGGTCATCGCCATCCCGAAGAGAGCTCCCCGTTTGGTCGATGCCGGGCGAAGGCCAGGGTCGTAGTCGAGCGTGGTCATCAGGGGTTCCCATTGGCCGGCCAGGTCTTTCTGCTGCCGGAGCGCGGGCACCGCCGCGTAGGTCATCGACACCGGGCAACCGTGCCCGCCCTCCACCTGCGACCAGATGTAGAAGGAGGCGGCGCGCGCGGCATGCGCGCCGGGACGCGGCTCGCGCCAGGGCATCGCATGCAGCCCGTGGCCGACCGCCACCTCCATCAACCTGTGCCAGGCGGGATGAAACTCGACCTCGTCGATCCGGTTGCCGAATCGATCGTGAGTGCGGAGTTGAGGTGGGTTGGCGTTGGCCTGGAATCCCCAGTCGATCGCCTCCTGCATTCCCGCGAGGCGGCCGAGGTCGTGCACCTGGTCCTGCGCCCACGCTGCGCCTTCGCGCTCGAGCGCCTCGCGCAGCGGCGCGTCGGCCTCGAAGAGGTTGTAGTCGACCAGCGGCGGCGGCTGATTCATTGGATTTCCGATTGAATTTCTTGGGCCAGGTCTGCCACCAGCCGCAGCTGCTGCTTTCGCTCGTCGTTGTCGAACGCCATCGGCGAGACGATGAGGGTTTCGACTCCCGCGTCGCGGAAAGCGCGGATGCGCTCCTTCGCGCGCTGCGGCGAGCCGGCGATGCTGACGGCGTCGATCAGGTCGTTCGGCAGGGCGAGCATCGCCTCGCTCTTCCGCCCGGCCAGGTAGAGCTCCTGGACCTCCTGCGCCTCGCGCTCGAACCCGTACGACGAGACAAGGCGGTTGTAGAAGTTCTGCTCGCGCGAACCCATCCCGCCGACGTAAAGGGCGAGGACCGGCCGCATGGCGTTGCGCGCGACCTCGGGATCGTCGCCGATCATGACGTTGACGCTGGGGCAGATGCGGAAACCATCGAGTGACCGCCCCCCCACCGCCGCGCCCTCCTCGAGTGGCACCCTGAGCGCCGCCGTGTGCTCGGGCGAGAAGAAGACCGGCAGCCAACCGTCCGCGATCTCGCCCGCCAGGGCGACGTTCTTCGGTCCGAGCACCGCCAGGAAGATCGGGATGCGTTCCTGCGCCGGCCGGATCGTGAGCTTGAGCACCTTGCCAGGACCATCCGGCAGGGGCAGCTCCAGGGTCTCGCCGTGAAACTCCACCTTCTGGTGCGCGAGCGCCATCCGCACCACGGCGACGTATTCGCGCGTGCGCTGCAGCTGCTTGGCGAATCGCACGCCGTGCCAGCCTTCGGAAACCTGCGGACCCGATGTACCGAGTCCGAGGAGGAACCGGCCGCCCGAGAGCTGGTCGATCGTGGCGGCGGTCATGGCCGTCATGGCGGCGCTGCGCGCGGGGATCTGGAAGATGCCCGCGCCCAGCTTGATCTTGCTCGTGCCCGCGGCCAGCCACGCCAGCACCGTCGCGGCGTCGGATCCGTATGCCTCGGCCGTCCAGACCGAGTCGTAGCCGAGCTCCTCGGCGGTACGCGCGATGTCGAGCTGGTCGGCAGCGGTCAGGCCAAAACCCCAGTAGCCGACGCTGACCCCGAGCTTCACAGACGCTCCTCCCTGGAGTTCAATCCCATCGCGCTGAAACGAGTGTATTGTCGTCGTGGGTCGAGCCTCGACCTTGGAGGGATTTGAACATGAACGGACCTGGGCCTGGATTTATCCCGTTCGGCTCCCATTTGTTCATTGTGTTACCGATGCTTTTCGTCATCACTGTGGTCGCGGTGGGCATGTTGGCTTTGATCGTTTGGGCCGTTCGGGCGTCTGGCAGAACTACATACCCGGTCGGCATTTCCCCCGCACACATGGTCGCGCCGCCCACACAGCCGGCACGTGAAACCCCTCTGGAGATCCTCGCCCGGCGGTTTGCATCGGGCGAGATCACCGCCGAAGAGTACCAACGCGCCCGGGATCTGTTGGGAGGCGGCGGCAAGTCTTAATCGAGGCCCCTTAGGGACCTGATCACCCGGTAAGCCCGTTCTACCGGCCGCTCACCAGCAGCGTGATCAGGAAGACGTTCAGGGAGACGATTACGGCGACCACCCCGGTCGAGACCAGCGTCGTCGGCAGGTGGTTGACCAGCGAGCCCATCAGCCCGCGATCGCGGCAGAAAATTACCAGCGGGATCAGCGCAAACGGAATCCCGAACGACAGGACCACCTGGCTGAGGACCAGCGCTCGGGTGGGATCGAACCCGACTCCGATCACGATCAGCGCCGGCGCCATCGTGATCGCCCGGCGCAGGAACAGCGGGATCTGGCGATGAATGAATCCCTGCATCACGACCTGGCCCGCAAGCGTGCCCACCGATGAGGAGGACAGGCCGGAGGCCAGCAGTCCGAGCCCGAAAAATATGTCCGCGCCGTTTCCAAGCTGGACACCAAGGCCTCGAAAGGCCTGGTCGAGAGTATCAATCGGGCCGATGCCCGGTCCGTGGAAAACTGCCGCCGCAATGGTGAGCATGGCGATGTTGATCAGCCCGGCGAGGCCCATCGCGATGATCACGTCCCATTTCTCGAAGCTGAAGATCTTCCGCTGCTCAGCGTCCGTGGCGCCAACCACGCGCCTCTGGGTCAGGGCCGAGTGCAGGTAGATGACGTGTGGCATGACGGTGGCGCCCAGAATGCCCGCTCCAAGGAGCACGCTTTCCGTGCCGTCGAACCTGGGCGTGATGAGCCCGGTCACCACTCCTGAGACCGACGGCCTGGCGAGAATGACCTCGAAAGCGAACGCGACCACGATCACCCCGACGAGGCCGGTGATGACTGCTTCGAAGCCGCGGAAGCCGCGCGATTGGATCACGAGGATGCCAAAAGCGGCGAAAGCGGTGATGATGCCGGCGGCGAAGAGCGGCACTCCCGGGAAGAGGAGGTGGATGCCGATCGCGGCGCCGATGAACTCGGCCAGATCCGTCGCCATCGCGATGACCTCAGCCTGGATCCACAATCCGACCACGGCCGGAAACGGAAACTTCAACCGGCAGACCTCAGCGAGGTTGAGCCCGGTCGCGATGCCGAGCTTTGCGCTCATCGATTGGACGAGCATCGCCATGAGATTGGCGGCGAGGACGACCCAGAGCAGCATGTAGCCGTACTTCGCGCCACCCGCGACGTTGGTGGCGAAGTTGCCCGGATCCACGTACGCGACCGCGGCGACAAACGCCGGACCCAGGAAAGGAAGCAGCGCCCGAAGCCCTCGCGTCTGGCCGTTGAGAGCCTTCTCCGCGGCCCGAAGGACTCGCTCCTCGCCGGGGAGCGCGACCGCTACGGGGTCGGGGTTCGCCTTGACCGGAAGCGGCGTGACAGGCGCCGGTGCGACGGGGCTGGGGGTCGGGGTTTCGACGGCTCCAGTCAACGAACCTCCTCGACGAACACGGCGCGCGCCAGGCCGAGCGGCACGCTCGCCCGCCGGCCCTTGATGCGAACGGCGATCGGGCCTTCGAACTTGCTTTCGGCAATCACCTCGATCCTGGTGCCGGGCAGCAGGCCGCGGCGCTCCAGCTCGCGAAGCCGTCCAGCGTCGTCGTCCGACACCCCCTGGACGACCACCGTCTCCCCCACGCGGCACTGGCTCAGTGGGCGGTCGCTCAGCGGCCGCACCTTGCCGGCCAGCGTCGGGATGGCGTGGCCGTGGGGATCCAGTTCCGGGCGGCCCAGGAGCTCGAAGATCCGCTGCTCCATGCGTTCCGAGATGACGTGCTCCAGCCGTTCCGCCTCGTCGTGTACCTCATCCCAGCTGTAACCGAGCACCTGGACGAGGAACATCTCCAGCAGCCTGTGATGCCGCACCAGCTCGAGCGCAACCTTGCGACCCTCGCGGGTCAGCTGCTGTCCGCGGTAGCGGTCGTGCTCGACGAGCCCCTGGGCGCTGAGACGCGTCACCATCTCGCTGACGCTGGGCGACGAGATGCCTAGCCGCTGGGCGAGCTCGCGAGTGGGTACCGGGCGCTGATCGCCGTGCAGCTGGTAAAGGGCTTTTAGGTAATCCTGCTGCGATCGGGTGAAGGTGCCCCGGTGCTCGAGCTGCTCGACCATCGCGCCTAGGTGAGCCTAATCCCGCTTGCGGGCTTGCCTATCATCAAAGATAGGATAGCCTAATCTAGGGTCGAGCCGAGATTCTTAAGGGAAGAAGAGCGTCTAGGTGCAGGCGCCGGTCGCCGCCGAGGCCGGGTTGTAGGTGACGCTGACGTCCGGGGTGATCGTGACAGGCCCGGCGGCCGTGATTATCGCGAGGTAGGCGGCACACCCCTCGGCAAGATTGAAGTCGTAGTTCACGCTGGTCACGCCAAGGACGCCGTAAGCGGCGCCGGAGTGGTTCATGCAGTAATCCGTATTGCCGCGCCCGTTGTAGACGCAAAGAAGCGCATCGCGGAACTGCGTGGTGGACAGGATGCTGACCGACATCGGACCGCTCGAAGTGAGCTTCAGGTGATAGGTGAAGGTGTCGGGGACGGTCGACGACAGGTATTCGTTGGAGTTGTGCAGCTGCACCGGGACGTTCCAAACGCCGAGGGTCGGATGCTTCAGCTCAGTGCTCAGGCTGTCCACCTGGCCCTGGGATGCGGTCAGCTGGTTGTGAGTGATCGTGAGCGCGTCCTGGAGGTTCTGGTTGCGACCGGTGAGAGACTCGTTCGCAATGGTCAGGGAGCGGATCGCGGACTGGCTGTTGGTGTCGTCGACGGCGAGCAACCCAAGGCCGCCTGCCGTGACCAGCAAGGCTGCGGCCAGCGCGGCCGTCCAGAGCCGCCTCGCGCGCGGAACGTAGACAGAGGCTCGAACCGAGCTGAACGGCGCGTTCGCAGCCGGTGGCGAGTATGGCTCGGGAGGTTGGAGCGTGCCTTCGTCAGTTGCGGGAGTGGTATTCACGTGGGTCGAGCTCATGATCTCACCGATTCGGCGGCTCTATCAAATGTCATGTCTGCCCAGCCCTCGGCCAGGCGCCCAGGACCTGGCTGATTCGCGAGGCCGTTTCAGCTTGCTGGCCGGTGTCGTAGGTGAATGTCTTCCCATCCGCCTGGGTGGCCGGTCCGATGCCGCAGGTGGACCCACACGGCGCCTCCTCGACATAGAAGAACGAGGTCGTGTTCAGCCACACCGGCGCAGAGCGGACATTGGGCAGCTGGCCGCCGCTGCGCCCCCCGTGGCCGTAGAGCCAGACATGCGGCGTTCCGGCCGAGTCCCGAACCGTGAACGCGATGTTGTCGTCTCCGGGGTCCGCATGCGGCCGGATCCAGGCGAGCTGCTGCCCGATCGCCTGCGTGACAACCCCGCTGGGGTCCCAAAGGCTGACCACCGAGCTGACTGGCTGGCGGAAGTACAGCACGCTGCCGATGCTTCCCCACGTCGCCATTGTGCCGAGCGCCTGCGAGTAAGCGAGGCTGCCGTCCTGCGTGTGGCGGACCTGGAGGTGGTCTCCGGATGAGCTGAAGGTCTGGACGAAAGCGAAGTACGCACCATCGGACGAGAAGCTGAGGTACGCGTCGTCCTCATTGGGATTGGCTCCTCTTCCGGGAACCGCGCCGAGCGTGGCCACGACCCGGTCGCCGCCACCGCTGAGCAGATGCAGGTTGACGGCGCTGGTGTCGGAGGTGACGTACGCGAGGGAGCCGCGGTCAGGGCTCCAGGCGTGCAGGCCGTCCATGAATGCGCCGCCCGTCCAGTTCGCGGC
This sequence comes from Candidatus Dormiibacterota bacterium, assembly GCA_003151935.1. Lineage (GTDB taxonomy): Bacteria > Chloroflexota > Dormibacteria > Dormibacterales > Dormibacteraceae > Palsa-870. The sequence goes on from PLYZ01000051.1 coordinate 14,082, forward strand.
CGCCGTCGAATTGCCCGTGAACAGGTCGAGGAACCCGATCACGCTGTCACCGGAGGTGCTCCCATTTCCCTGCGTGGCCGACCACGAGATCGTCGTTTGGGTCACGAGCTGCGCCGTCCAGGGCCCCGTGATGGTGCAGATCGGACGCGGGTTGCGAGCGTCGGTGACGTCGGCAAGGATCGTTGCGGGCGAGCCCTGCATCACCACCAACGCCTCCTGGGTCGCCGGAGCGCCGGTACAGCTCGCGTGCATGGCGGCCCAGGCGGGCAGGGCCACAGCGCTCGGCGGCGCGGGCGGGGAGGGGCTTGGGGACGGGCTCGGAAACGGACTCGGCGAGGGCGTCGGTGACGGGCTGGGCGATGGGCTCGAAAAAGGGCTCGACGAAGGGCTGGAATGAGCCACCGCCGGGCCGTTCGCGGTGCAGCCGGCGACTGCGATCAGGGCGCATGCGAGTACCAACCCCCTCCTCACATGAGATTGAAACGACCGAAGTGGGACCGACGTTACGAACGTGATCTTGTGGCGCAAGGGGCCCAGAATATTCGCTTATCGATTTGAGGCAAGCGCATTAGGTCGTGACTAGAGGATGTGTCTATCAAGAGGTTGAGGAGGCGGAAGAAGGCGGCCGGGCTGGTCGCGCTGGTGATGCTGACGGCCGGCTGCACCAACCCGGTTCCACTGACCGCGACAGTTGAAACGTCTGCCACCCAGAAAGTGGCGGTCGGCGGGCTGGCACAGCTGGTGGTCAAGCTGACCAACACCGGACCTGTCATCCCCCACCTCGGCCTGGTCTTCATGACCGCTGACAAGTGGTACGAGCATCACACGATCTCGGACCTTGGTGGCTGCACGCTGGCCGTCGACGCGTCGGCGTTCGACTGCGGCGACATCGCGGCGGGGGCGAGTGCATCGTTCTCGATCGTGGGGGTTGCGAAAGACGCCAGCACCTTCCACTACCAGGTCGCTTTGCGGGAGCTCGTGCACCCGTTCGACTACGTCAACGACCACCCCGACGGCGCCGACCTCCAGGCGTGGGACGAGACGATCACCGCGAGCTGAGCCGACCCTGCTTGGCGGACAATACCCGCGCTTGGTGACTCAGCCGGAATCGCATTCCGCGCGGCCACCCTTGTGGCTTGCCTCGGCTGCCGTTGTTGTCGCATGGGCCGCGCTGTACGACATCGGCGTCTGGTTCGTTCAGTTCGCCAACCAGCCGGTGCACCCGGACTTCAGGATCTTTTACGTCGCCGCCGAAGCCGGCCTGCGCTATGGGTGGTCGCGCATTTACGACCTGCCAACCCTGCGTTCGCTGTCGACGTCCTTTCCGGCCGGCCAGACGGACATCACCCCACAGCTGCCATTCATTCACCCACCTCTCCTGGCCTGGCTCATCGCGCCGCTCACGGCGCTGCCGCTGCCCGTCGCATACGCGCTCTGGTGTGCGGTGTTGCTCGGGGCGCTCATCTGGGTGTGGTACGTCGCGGCTCCTTACTCAGGCTTGCGCAAGCTCTCGCTGCTCCTGTTGGCCCTGGCCATCTGGCCGGTGCTGGACGCCTTTTACTTCGGGCAACCGTCCACTCTGCAGCTCGCGCTGGTGGCGGGGGCGTGGTGGCTCTGCATGAAGGACCGGCCGCTGGCGGCCGGGGCGGCGCTGGCCTTGGCCACCGGTCTCAAGCCACACACCGTAATCCTGCTGCCTCTGGCGCTTGCGGCAAGCGGTCGCTATCGGGTGTTCCTGGGCTGGGCGGCCGGGTGCGCTCTGCTCGCCGTCGCCTTCGCTCTGACGCTTGGATCCTCGGGGATCAGCAGCTGGTGGCAAGCGCTCGTTTACGGCCAATCAGACCCCGGCCAATCCCTTTACACGCTCGCTTACGTCTTCGGAACCGGTCCGGCCACGTATGCCCTCGAGGCGCTGCAGGGAGCAGCCGCATTGGTGATCGCCTGGCGAAGACGGTCCGACCTGAACGTGGTTTTCGCCGTGGGCATCGTCGGGTCCGTTGCCTTCGCGTTCCACCTGCACGACTACGACTACATCGAGCTGCTGCTCGCCGCGTGGCTGGTGCTGCGGAGCGCGCCGCCGCTGTGGCACCGCCTGTGGCTGCTGGCCGGCATCGGCGCATTGATGGCGATCGCGCTCGCCCAGCCGATCCCGCAGCTCGTCTGGGACCTGGGCTGGCTGGCGATCCTCGGCGCCGGAGTCTACGGGAGGCGAACTGAGCCGTCGGCGGTCAGTGTCCAGGCGGGGTTGTGAGCGACCTCCCACACGTACCCGTCGGGATCGGCAAAGGCGCCGGTATATCCGCCCCAGTCGGCGCGCGCGGCCGGACGCTGTATCGTCCCGCCGGCATGCTGTGCCGCCAGGAGCAACGTGTCGACCTCATCCTGCGATCGGACGTTGTGCGCGAGCTCGATCCCGGGCGCACCGTGGCCTCCGAGAGCTGTCCACAGCCCGAAGACCATTCCGCCGGCCTGGAAAAACACGATCTCGTCGTCGGGCTGCTGTGCGCCTCGCCATCCGAGCGCCTCATAGAATGCTCGAGCGCGGGCGAGGTCGTTGACTCCGAGGGTCACGAGACTGATGCGCTGTTCCACGCGGCGAAGTATGTTTCTAACTGGTGTTTCGCGGATCCCCGATCCGCCTCGAGAGGAGGATAGATGGTCAAGGTACGACTGCTCGTCGGAACCCACAAGGGCGCTTTCGTCCTGACGTCGGACGAACGGCGCCGGGACTGGAAAGTCGATGGACCGCATTTCGCAGGATGGGACGTCTACCACGTCAAAGGCTCTCCAGCCGACCCGAATCGTCTGTATGCCGCGCAGTCGCGTGGTTGGTTCGGCCAGGTCGTCCAGCGCTCCGACGACGGGGGCGCCACGTGGGAGCCGGTCGGCAACCAGTTCCAGTACGAAGGCGCCACAAGCACGCACAAGTGGTACGACAACACCGACCACCCCTACGAGCTTTTGCGCGTGTGGCATCTCGAGCCGTCTCTGACCGACCCCGACACGGTTTATGCCGGAGTCGAAGACGCGGCCTTGTTCCGCACGACTGACGCCGGGAAGAGCTGGGAGGAGCTGCCGGCTCTGCGCACCCACCCCACCGCGTCCACGTGGGCGCCGGGCGCGGGCGGCCTATGCCTGCACACCATCATCCTCGACAAGGACAACCCCAACCGGATCGTGACTGCGATCTCGTCTGCCGGCGCCTTTCGGAGCGACGATGCCGGCAACACGTGGCGGACGATCACCAAAGGTTTGCACTCAAACTACATCCCCGACCCGGACGCGGAGGTCGGGCACTGCGTGCACCACATCGCGATGCATCCGAGCCGGCCCAACGTGCTGTTCATGCAGAAGCACTGGGACGTGATGCGCAGCGACAACAGCGGTGACTCGTGGCACGAGGTCAGCGGCAACCTTCCATCCGATTTTGGCTTCGTGATCGATGTGCATGCACACGAGCCGGAGACCATCTACGTCGTCCCGATCAAGAGCGACTCCGACCATTTCGTACCGGACGGCAAGCTCCGCGTCTACCGCAGCCGTACCGGTGGCAACGAGTGGGAGGCGCTCACCAAGGGCCTGCCTCAAGAGGACTGTTACGTGAACGTGCTGCGCGACGCTATGACCGTGGATTCGCTCGACTCATGCGGTGTGTATTTCGGCACCACTGGCGGCCAGGTGTATGGGTCCGCTGACGGGGGCGACAGCTGGAACGCGATCGTGCACGACCTGCCGGCCGTGCTCTCGGTGGAGGTGCAGACTTTGTCGTGATCCGGGTCGAGCTCCCGGCGAACTTGCGGACGCTGGCAAACGTAGGCCGGGTGGTTGAGCTGGGTGTCGACGGCCCCGTCACGCAGCGCTCGGTGCTCGACGCCCTCGAAGCGGCCTATCCGATGCTGCGCGGCACGATTCGCGATGCCGTCACCCACAAGCGCCGGCCTATGCTCAGGTTCTTCGCCTGCGAGGAGGACCTCTCCGACCAACCACTCGACTCGCCGTTGCCCGAAGAGGTGGCGCACGGCCGAGAGCCGTACCTGGTGGTGGGCGCGATCGCCGGCGGCTGTCTACGATAAGCAGACCGACCGTCGGTCCGTTTATAGTCCGGGCATGGCCCGGACGGTGAACTCGACCCTCTATTCCGTTCGCCGCGATGCCTTCCTGGATGTCGCCCAGCGCCTCGTCCAGACCAAGGGTTATGAGGCGATGAGCGTCCAGGACTTGCTGGACGAGCTCGATGCTTCAAAGGGGGCCTTCTACCATTACTTCGATTCGAAACAGGAGCTGCTCGAGGCCGTGGTAGAGCGCTTCGCCGACAGCGGAGTTGCCGCCCTGACGCCAGTCCTCGGGAACCCAGACCTGCCGGCCCTCCGGAAGCTGGAAGGCGTCTTCGCGGGGATCGCTAGCTTCAAGGCTGAGCAGAAGGATTTGGTGCTGGGAATCATGGAGGTCTGGAACTCGGACGGCAATGCGATCGTCCGGGAGAAGCTTCGCCGGCTGACCGAGCGAATCATGGTCCCCCTCCTCTCCGTGGTCATCAGGCAGGGCATCGACGAGGGAGTGATCAACGCTGACTCCCCCGACGAGACCGCGAGGGTCCTCGTCTCGCTCATGCAGGGCTTTGGCCAGCAGGCAAGCGATCAGTTCATCGCCCGCCAGGCGGGCACCATCAGCTTCGAGGTGGTGCAGCGATCCGTCGCGGCCAACACCCGGGCGTTCGAACGGATCCTGGGGGTGGCTAAGGGATCTCTAACACTCACTGATGAGCCGACTCTGCGTTTCTGGTTCGGTTAACGAAGGACAAACGAATGGCAGCGATCATCGAGGTGGAAAAGCTCACCAAGAGCTACGGTGGCAAGCGGGGCATCGCCGATGTCTCGTTGCAGGTCGAGGAGGGCGAGGTGTTCGGCTTCCTGGGCCCGAATGGCGCCGGCAAGACGACGACCATCCGGCTGCTGATGGCCCTTCTGCACGCCGACTCCGGAACCGCGCGGATCGCCGGCCTCGACTGCTGGAAGGAATCCGTTGCGATCAAACGTCTTATTGGCTACATTCCAGGTGAGCCGGCGCTCGATCCCAACCTGACCGGTGGGCAGATCCTCGAGTACTTCGCGCACCTGCGCGGAGGCGTCGATCAGTCTTACCTCGAGCAGCTGATCCAGCGGTTCGACCTCGATACCAGCCGCAAGTTCCGCCAGTACTCGACCGGGAACAAGCGCAAGGTCGTTTTGATCCAGGCTTTCATGCACCGCCCGCGCCTGCTGATCCTCGACGAGCCGACCAGCGGCCTCGATCCGCTCAACCAACAGGAGTTCGATCGGATGGTCAAGGATGTGCGGGACGAAGGGCGCACCGTCTTTCTCTCGTCACACGTATTGAGCGAGGTCGAGAAGACCTGCACCAGGGTCGGCATCATCCGCGATGGCAGTCTTGTGCGTATCGGGGGCATGGCAGAGGTGAGTGCAATTAAGCGCTACGAAATCACGATCACGTTCGCCGATCCGGTTCCTGTCGAGACGTTCAAGACGCTGGACGGTGTGGCAGAGGTGGAGTCGTTGAACCATGGCCACGGCGTGCGGCTCGCGATGCAGGGCCCGGCGGACGCGGTGATCAAGGCGGCTGCGCGCTATCCGGTCGTCTCTCTGACGAGCCATGAGCCGAGCCTGGAGGACATCTTCCTTCGCTACTACCAGGCGGACGGCGCACCCGCGAAGGAGCCTCAAAGTGTGGCTTAGGAGCATCTTTCTCAAGACCCTCCGCGACTATCGGGTCGCGATCCTGGGTTGGGGTATCGGCATGGGGTTGGTGGTGATTTCACCGATGGCGAGCGTGGCGGCCCTGGTCACGACGCCCCAGGCGCGGCACCAGCTGATCAGCCTCGCGGCAACCTTCGCCTGGAACGCCGACCCGGTCGCGGTCGACACGATCGGTGGCTACGCGACGTTCAAGATCGGCATCTTCATCTTCCTGATCGCCCTTTGGCCGCTGCTGGCCGGCAGCCGGATGCTCCGCGGCGAGGAGGATCGCGGCTCGCTCGACGTGCTGCTGTCGCTTCCGCGCCCCAGGCTGAGCGTGGCGCTGGAGAAGCTGGCGGCGATGTGGACTGCGCTTTTCGTCATGGGCGTGCTGATCGGGCTGCTGGCGTTCGCGGGCGGCAAGAAGTTCGGCGGCGATTTCGGACTCGGCGACGCCCTCTTCTACGGATTGAACCTCGCTTTGATCTGTGCTGTGATCGGCAGCCTGGCGCTGTTGATCTCACAGTTCACGCAGGAGCAAGGCCCGGCGGCGGGCTGGACGGCGGGCCTGCTCCTCGTCTTCATCGTCCTGGACATGGTCCATCGCGTCGTTCCCAACAGCGATTGGATCTCGCGCCTCTCCCCCATCTACTACTACAACCTCAGCAAGCCGCTGGTGCCGAGCTATGGCGTCAATGCCGGTGCGATGGTCCTCCTGCTCGCCCTCGCCGCGGTTATCGCCGGGTCTGCGGTGTGGCTCTTCGTCCGCCGGGACGTTGGCGGGACGGTACCCCTGCCACGCTGGCTCCGGCTGCCGGAGCGCAATGTGAGCCGAGCCCTGCCCGTCGGAGACTGGTCGCTGGGTTCGGTCTACGCACGCAGCCTCGGCATGATCGCGATGCCGGCCTTCTGGTGGACGCTGGGCACCGCGGCGTTCGCGGGCTGGATGGTTTACGCCGTCCAGCTGATCGAGACGAAGCTGGCCACCTTGCTGTCGGGATCGCCCGCCTTCACGAGCCTGATCAAGAACCTCGGCGGAGGTGACGTCAGCGTGAACGCCGGCTTCCTGAGCGCGATGTTCTTCTTCCTGCCGCTATTCGTGATGGCTTTCGCGGTCACCCAGGTCAACCGCTGGTCGGCCGACGAGCAGGACGGGCGCCTGGAGCTTGTGCTCGCGACCCCGCAACCTCGGCCAGCCGTGCTGCTCGGTCGCTTCGCGGCACTCGCCACGGCGACCGTCGCGATCAGCGTGATCACCCTGATCGCGTCTGCCGGAGCCGCAGCCGCCGCGGGGCTCAACGTCGATTCGGGCCACCTGGCCGCGGCAACGCTGGGCGTGATCCCTCTTGGTCTGTTGATCGCCGCCATCGGCTACCTGGCGGCGGGCTGGCTGCGCACCGCGGCGGACACCGGGCTGTTGAGCTTCCTGCTGGCGGCGTGGTTCTTCATCAGCTTTATCGGTCCCGAACTGAAGTTGCCGGACGCGACCCTCCGCCTGTCGGCCTTCTATTACTACGGCACTCCGCTGCTGCACGGGCTGCAGCTGACGTCGGTGCTGGGAGTCCTCGTGGTCACCGCGGTGGCCCTGGGCCTCGGCGCGCTGCGCTTCGCCAACAAAGACATCGGAGTCTAGGTTCGAAAAACAGCTCCAATGAGCTCCCTTTACCCCCGAACACCACCCAACATCTCATCGAGGACATCCAGCGGCTTCGCGAGCACCTCGCCATCGAGCGCTGGCTCGTAGTCGGTGGCTCCTGGGGCTCGGCACTTGCCCTCGCCTACGTCGAGCGCTTACCCGAACGCGTTTCCGAGATGGTCCTTTTCAGCATTGCGACGACGTCGCACCGTGACGTCCGCTGGGTGACCCATGACATGGGCCGGTACTTCCCAGAGCAGTGGGCCCGGTTCCGTGAAGGCGTGCCGGCAGCCGAACGCGACCGTGAGCTGGTTGGCGCGTACTACCGGCTGCTGCACGATCCCGATCCCGCCGTCCGCGAGAAGGCCGCTCGCGACTGGTGCCGCTGGGAGGACACGCACGTGGCCGTTCGGTCCGATCATAGGCCGGACCCGCGATACGGAGACCCCCGCTTCCGGATGGCCTTCGCGCGGCTCGTGACGCATTACTGGCACCACGCCGCTTTCCTCGATGACGGCGCTCTACTGCGTGATGCAGGCCGGCTGGCCGGAACACCGGGAGTCCTGATCCGCGGCCGGATCGACCTCAGCTCATTCGCCGGCCCTCAGCAATAAGAGAACGCCAGCACTAATTTGAAGTTCGTCTCTTGGCACAATGTGGCGCAGTGCCAAAGAACTACTTCGACGAACCGATAGCGAAGGGCTACGACGCCAGGTGGGCGGACCTGTTCGAGCCGGCGGTTGTTGAGCCGGCGGTAAGCTTCCTCGCCGATCTGGCTGGTACAGGCGCTGCTCTTGAACTCGGCATCGGTACCGGCCGCATCGCGTTACCGCTAAGCCGGCGCGGCGTTCGCGTGCATGGGATCGAGCTGTCGGCGGCGATGGTCGCGCAGCTGCAGGCAAAGCCCGGAGCGGACAACATCGCCGTGACGGTCGGTGACTTCGCGACGACCAGGGTGGACGGTTCGTTCAAGGTCGCCTATCTCGTGCGCAACACGATCACCAACCTGACCACGCAAGACGAGCAGGTTGAATGCTTCCGCAACGTCGCCGCGCACCTGGAACCTGGCGGATGCTTCGTAATCGAGGTCTACATTCCGGAGCTTCAACGTCTCCCTCCCGGCGAGACCATCCATGCGTTCACCGTGACCCCAACGCATCTCGGCTTCGAGGAATATGACGTGGCAACGCAAATCGCTTTCTCCCATCACTACTGGATGGTGGACGGCCAGCTCGAGACCTTCTCGGCCCCCTTTCGCTATGTATGGCCGTCCGAGCTGGACCTGATGGCGCAACTGGCTGGAATGATCTTGCGCGAACGCTGGAGCAGCTGGGAGCGAGAGCCCTTCACGAGCGACAGCAGGAGCCACGTCTCGGTTTGGGAAAAGACGAGGTAGCACCGTCGCTTTTGATCCGTTCAGGCTTTGACGTGCTCTTGCGACAGGTTTCGCTTCCAGAGGTCGAGCGTCCGCTCGAAGTGGCGCTCGGCCGCGTCACGGTTGTAAACGGGGAGGTCGGCCATCGCGAATCCGTGCGCGGTTCCTGGAAGCCGCTCCACAACTCCCCGAACTCGATTCCGGCCAAGCTCTTCGCGGAACCGGTCGACAAGCTCCGCTGTAACCGATCGATCGATCTCGGCAAACGCGAAGTAGAGCTCGCCGCGCACGCCCGCGAGGTCGTGATGGGGTGAGTCGGGCTTGTCGGTAAGCAGCGCCCCGGGATGGATTCCGGCGGCGGCGACGAATTCGTCCGCGAGTGCGGAAGCCACGCGCAACGCGACCCGTGCCCCCAGGCAATATCCGACGCACACTTTGGGTCCCGAGCCCGCCGCCGGGTCGGAGGCGATCGCAGCCAAGATGGCTTTCGTATCAGCGACCACGTGCTCCGGCGTGACGCTGGCGGCCGCGCTCATCATGCGCTCGGCCTCAGGACCCTTGAAGCCGTCTGTCGCAAGCCTCGACATGTCAAAGGACAGCCGCTCACCCGAACGGTAATAGAGGTCCGGCGCAACGCAGAAGTAGCCGTCTGCGGCAAACCTCCGCGCGTTCTTCTTCACCTGCTCGCGGTAGCCAACACCATCCATGTAGATCACTGCGACCGGAAACGGTCCGTCACCGTCGGGCCGCACGACGAAAGTCGTCATGTCGCCGTCGGCGGTGTGAATCCGGATCTCCTTCTCGACCATCAGGCCTCCTTCACTGAATTGCCAGGCTCGCTATCCAATCGGAATGTAGGGTGATTCCCACTCGCTTTCGCGAAGTCGTCGTCTGACGCATCGGCCGCAACTGTTAGGAAAGCCCTGCCGCCGCGCACTTTGCGAGCGAACTCACGCAGGATCGGCAGTCGTTCGTCGACCGGTAACTCTGTGAGTCGGACCCGCTCGTTATGCCGACCGCGCCCAACGATGCCCCATCCTGCTGCGCGAGCGTTCCTGACCCAGTCCGAGGTCTCCCATCCCGCAACGATGTAGCGGTGGCCGTCAACTTCGACAGTGGCGACCGGGGTCGTCCGCAGAAGCCCGGTTCTGCGTCCCGGGACCGAAAGCAACCGCTCTACGCCGGGGCCAAACCCGCGCCGAAGCAAGGGAACATTGAGCCTGTTGGCGAGCGTCAACCAGGCCGGCGGGCGGCGAGCGGGCTGGCCAGTCACCATCGTCAGTCTGATCGAAGGCCGCCCGACGGTTAAGGCGACGCCTGCAATACCTGCGATCTGGTTCGTTGATGCGGGGACTAAGACTCGCCCAAGAGCTTCAGCCCGTAGCGCGCTTTGAGCTCGGGCACCCAGTCCATGAAGTGACTCTCGTTGTACCGGGCCGCGATCGCCTCGTGCTCCGTACCGCCCGGCCTGGCGCCTGTCGCGAAAAGCTCGGAAATCTCGACGAAATAATTTTCGAAGCCCGCCTTGCAGATGATTTCCAGCAGCCTGGCAGGCTGATCGGTCGGGTTCCAGAACGTGTGTGGGACACCGCAGGGCTTGTAGACGTAGGTGCCGGGTCCCGCCTCGGCCTCCTCGTCCCCCACCCGCACCCCGACCCGGCCCTCGAGAACATAGGACAGCTCGTCCTCCATCTTGTGCGTATGCGGAGGGATGAGGCATCTCGCTTCGATCGGGTGCTCGACGATCGCAAAGCGGCCACCCGTCTCGTGACCCCACACCTTGAAGTCCACACCCAGCCCTCCCAGGTTCACCGACCTACCTTCACCTGGGCGAACGATCAGCAACCGCTGCTCTTGAACTCTCATATCAACTTGCCTCCATGGCATATTCGCGAAACACGGCTGTATACTGATCGTGACAATAACCTCAACCCCGGGGCCTTGTCAATAATCAAGTCACACTGGAGATCCCTGAAATCACCAGGAAGTACGTGCTCAACCGTCGCGCGGAGCGCCAGGATGAAACCCGCGAGCGCATCGTCGACGCCGCAGTCGCGCTCCACCACACGATCGGGCCGGCCCATACGACCGACGTGGCCATCGCCGAAAAGGCGGGTGTGACGCGCAGGACCTTCTATCGACACTTTCCTGACGAGCTCTCACTGTTCCGTGCGTGCACGAGCCATTCGTTCGAGAGGTGGCCACCCCCCCAGGCCGACAGATGGCGTCGGGTCGCCGACCCGAAAGCACGCCTCCGGCTGGCCCTGGGCGAGCTCTACGCCTACTATCGCGACGCTGGGGCCGGCCTGGTGGTGATCATGCACGATAGGACTCTCCTGCGGGCGGAGCTGCTCGCTCTGCCAGGTTTAGCCGACAGCCTGCGTGCAATGCCCGGTGTGTTGCTGGAGCCGTGGAAGGCGCGAGGGCGCAGGCGCCTTCTACTTACGGCCGCGCTCGTTCATGCCACCGCTGTGACAACCTGGCAATCCCTCGTCGCACAGCAAGAACTGACCGACGAGGAGGCAGTCCGCATACTGACCGCCATGGTCTTAGCCGCGGCGACTAAGGCGAGCCGCGGCTAGTCGGATGGCCTCGCACCCGCGTTCTCTTGGCGAGACGCTCTTACGCTTCTACAGGCTCACGCATAAACGGTTGTTGACGGCGGCGGAGGAGCTGACGCCCGAGCAATTTACGTGGAGCGCAGGTCCGAGCCTTCACTCGATCGCGTGGCAGCTGTGGCACGCCGCCCGCTGGGACGACGTGTTCGCGTCCTACTTTCACAAGGCCCTGGCCCGGGATCCTCGTTCCCAGGTGTGGGAGAGAGGGTCACTGGCGGACCAATGGTCACTGGCTTCCGGCGCAATGGGTCGGCGCGACACCGGTACCGAGATGTCGGACGAGGCGGCGGAAGAGATTCGGTTCCCTGATCAGAAGGAAGTCATTGGCTATGCCAGGCTCGCCTTCGCATACGCCGAGGACGGGATCGCGCTCATCCCGGAAGATCAATTGCTGGCAGCTCCGCCGGTTGACCCGGATGGCGACACGAAGTTCGACAACGCTCTCATCTACCTCGAACACCTGAGCCGCCATCTCGGGATGATCGAGTCGATTCGCGGGCTTCAAGGATTGGTCGGCTCTTCCAACCGCTGACGCCTTACAGGAGAATCGTAGATTCTGCCCGGCCAATGTCTGTTGCCATTTGCCCGTCGGCGAGTGTGGCTCAACGGGGTAGGACCATCGCACCTTCCTGGTCGCGGCCGTGGTATCCGCCGTTCGATTGATTCGCCTACACCGCAACCGTGCGATGTGGGATGCGAAGGTAGAGGCACCATTCGAGCCGGCGGCCTCGGCCTCACAGGAATTGCTTTCGCGATACAGCAAGAACTGGTAGCCCAAGCGGGACGCTATTCGAACCGGCTCGACAAACTACTCGTAGCCCTTGCGGCGAAGTAAGAATCGCGCGGGGGGTGGGCCGCGCTGGCCGCCCGACTCCCCTGTTGAACCCCCGCCTACTGGGGTCTCACCTCGACGAACCCGGCGGCGTTGAAGTCGCCGTCGAACGCCAACGCCTCGCGGATCCGGCGCCGCCGCATCACAGCGAAGCTTGTGGCATCAACAAATGAATACTCGCGCTCTGCACGTGATCGAAGCCAGCGCCAAGCTTCGGTTTCGGTGGTCTCATCAACGTGAACAACCTCGACGTCCTTGAGCGCCTCCAATCGGTCGACGAAACCAACCGCCGCAGCGTGCCCGGAGCGTCGACGAAGCAGCGTCCATGTCTCACCGACGACGTGATTGGTCGTAACGACCCGGCCGACACCCCGCTCAACAAGCGCCTTCGCTTGCGCGTGGCGGCCGTCCCTGCGCTCCTGTAGGCCGAACCAGAAACTGGTGTCCGCGAACCTCACCGGTCGCGGTCGTACACGACCGCATCGAGGTCCTCGACAGGACCATCGTCCAGCCATCCGGTGAGCGCCTTCCACGGATCCGTGGCGGGACGCTGGTCGACCACCAGCTCGCGCGCCAGTGAAGCCCTGATCAGTGCCGCCTTAGACAATCCTCGTCGCGCCGCCTCGGCCTCGGCGGCGTCGTCCAGCGCCTCATCGATGTGAATCTGAATCCGCCTCACACGACCAGCATACACACCATCGGCGCGTGAGGTATGTACTGGTAGCCCTGGCGGGACGCTATTCGAACTACCTCGACCAGCTTGGAGAGCTTGTGAACCGCTGAAGGACGAGGTTCTGAAGCCTAAACGCCTGTTGCCTACTAATCCCGTTCCCAAACGATCCTGCGGACGTCAATCTTGCCTGGGGACACGATGCTTGGCGCCGGTGCCGACTCGATCAGCAGCCTGTCGCCCTCGATCGTAAAGTGGCGCCTCTGCTCGGTGCCGTTCCAGTCTTCGTTCCAGGAGACATCGACGGTCGTGATGAAGTCGTTACCTTCAATGCGGTAGCGGCCGCTGTACGCAAGCATCGACTTGTGCAGCGCGGCTCGTTCGGGGTCGCCCATCCCACCCTTGCGGTCGTCGGCGGTCGTCAGTGCCATGCTGCGACCCTCGCGGGTCAGGATCAGGAAGCCCTTTGGGTGTGCTCCAAAGACGTTCTGGGGCGCTTCGTTTTCGGCAACCACTTGCCAGGAAACGAGTCTCCAAGTGCCAACAAGGGCCTCTGAATCCTCCGCGCACACGCTGCTGCATAGTTTGCACACGCGGGCGGATCGACACCGTCGAGTCGTGGCGCCAACGGAAGGAGGCATAGCCCAAGCGGGACGCTATTCGAACCGCCTGGATGAACTCGAATTACTGGCGATTCAAGATTGGTAGCCCCGGCGGGACTCGAGCCGACAGTTCCTGAGCCGACGCAGCCCGGATCAGGGGCGACTCAACCCGAATCGGGTGCGCGACCACGCTGTCCCGTGTGATCGGGGAGAGCGACGTCGAGGGCGGCCGGCGTTGCCTCGTCGGCGGCAGAGCCGAAGCCCATCTGCTCCAGTGCACCCCGCCAAGACTGGCGCCACTGCTCTCGGGCACCGGGGTCGATGAGTTGCGCGTCGACGTCGAAATGTCGACCCTTGCGCCCAGCGGGCCATCGCTCCAAGTCGAGGAGAAAGCCGCGTGCCAGGATCGCCCGCCGTAGCAGGTCGCGGGCCCGATCCAGCGCGAGAGCCCACTTCACCCCGCGCCAGGTAGTTCGTTCGGTGCTCGAGATCTTGTATGCCTGCGCCTCGAGCTCCTTGGTTGTGGGGTTGGAACCGTGCACGACGAGCGAGCGAAGCCCGTAGATGCATTTGATGTCTGAGTAGATCCTTGTTGGCGGGTCGGTCGGCGTGGCAAGCAGTGCGGCCGCCCGTGACCGCAAACGGAGACCGATCTCTTCCTGTTCCGAACCGCCCAGCAGGGCGGCTTCGATGCCGACCGCAATGTCGACCAGCATGTCGAACCAGGAACGCGTTACAAAGGACCGGCCGAATCGGCTCAGTGCAATGCCGAGGCTGTGTGGATTCTTGTCGTCGCCGCCCCAGGCGGCCAGTCGATCGCCCAGGGCCGCGATCGGAGCGGCATGCTCGGGCTGGACGTGCCCTATCCGCTGAACCAACTCCATGAATCCGAAGTCGTGTCGAACGATTTCAGGTCTGTAAAAACGGACGCGGCCAGGCGCAGCCGTAATGTCCACGACAGCTTGCGATGTGGTCGCGGTGGCGAGTCGCAGCGCCGAGGTTAGAGTTTCTATTCGAGCGAGCGCCAGCCCTTTCGCGGCTGAATAGCCTTCCCCCATTCGGTCCCCGACCGCGGCCTCGGTGTGGGTAATCAAGGTGGCGAAGGTGAAGCTGGGGCCGGTTCGGTATCCAATTTCTGCGTCGAGCAGGCGCCCTGCTCCAGGAATGAAGCCATCGATGTCCCGATAGGCATCGGTTAGACCCCAGTTCCCGACAGGCCGCAGTTCCACACCACCGATGGAGAACGGAGCGTCGAGCGTGATGTCCGATATCACGCGCGCCGCGACGGCGCGGTCCCGGTCTCTCTGCACCAGGTCGAGCATCTCGTCAACCGCGGCCGCGAGGTCCGCCGGCCTGAGCTCAAATTCCAAATGCAGATCTGCAGCGCGGAGAACCACGCCATCGAGCACGGCCCAGATGTATTGCGACGGGAGCTCGTGCCTGCCGAGCGGGCCTGCGAAGCGATCCGGGAAAGCCGACTCCAGAGCCTCCTCGAGCTGGTGATACTCAGCGAGTGACAGCACGCTCTGGCCCCAATCAGGCATGAGTTCCATCCACTTCGAGGGTTGGAGTCGTACGGCGCGTTCCTGGGTGCGCAGGTGCTCAAATACAGCGATCACGAGCGCTCGCGCTGCCCCGCGGACCGAGGGAATATCAGCCATCGCCTGGACCCGAAGCGTATGCCTACGGCGATAGTAACTGTCTTAAAGCTACCCTAGGTAAGAAGCACGCGAGCCCACCCTCTCCGATGACCGTAGGATGCCTCGGAGATGAGCATTGGGATTGGCGCCAAGGACTTCCGAGTCGTACGCGCGATCGAGCGCGACATCATGGAAGGCCTCACCCGCGAACGGGACGACCGCTGATGGACACCGCAACGCAGACACTTGTCAGCTCGGTCGCCGCCGCGGTGGCCGCTATCGCCGCGGTGTTCGCGCTCGGCATCGCGGTCGTCGCCCTCTTCGTCGCTCGCAGCACTCTCCGCGAAGCACGCGCGACGACAGAGGCTCAGCGCGAAACGTTGCGAGCAACCGAGGCCGCCGCGACGGCGACCGAGGCAGTTGCGGGCAGGATCGAAACGTCGACTCGGGTGCTGCGTCTGATCTTCGCCGAAGCGCAGGCAACGCGCGAGCTCGAGCAGCTACGCCGAGTCGCCGACCAGGTCGCGCTGCTGATTCCGTTGCGCCGGGCCGTACGGAAAGCCAGTCTCCAGCCCGACCCGGACAACCTAGCGCCGTGGTTTGCGCACAACGACGCGCAGGCTCTTCTGGCTGCGCAGGTCGAAGGGCTGCCGCCAGATGAGCTTCCGAAATGTCGTGAGATGGCGACGACGGCCGATCCGAGGTACACAGACGGTCTCGACGAACAGGCGACCCACGAAATCAAGGGAGCGATCACGACCGCCCGCCTCCGACTCGAGCAGCTCACGGCTGAGGCGACCACTGAACTGACTCGTTCTCAAAACGGAGCGTGAGCAGCCAAGTCATGCTCACGGCGTAAGTACACGCACTATGTGGTTGGTAACAGCCTCGGCTCGCTTGCTGAACTCCTCTACCCCAATGGCATACGGAGCGATCGACATTAGCGCATCAACATCGGTGTCGAACGAACCGACGTCGTCCCCGAGACTCTCTTCGAACCATTGGCCAGCATCCATGAACCGCCTCCGCATTGGCCAATACTGATCTTTGAACTCGGCAACTCCAATGACACCACGCAGGAATCGCTGGATCAGCGACCAGTACTCGATACCGATGCCGGCCACGCGCGCCGAGATTGATTCCAAAGCCATTCTGAAGGCACTCTCAAGCCCTGCGTCGTCGACAAGGTATTCTCCGCCGCCGGGGCTGTACGAGGCCAGGGTCGTTCCGAGTGAGGCGTTGAGCCAGTCGTCTGGCAACTCTTGCAGAAGGAGTCCCTCGATTCGTGACACCCGATCCTTCGATCGCTCGGACGGTGCATTGACGTAGAGCCTCATCGAATTACCGAGGGCGGTGAGCTGCTCATCGAGTCTCGGCCGGCGGAGGCGATCGGCGAGGTCGGCCAAGAAGACCGCCATCGGCAAGCCTTTACTGCGCGGATCGAAGTTGAGGCTGTAGCGCGCCAACACGTAGTCGCTCAGCAGTGGCTCGTTAAGGCCACGGCCAACGAGTTCTGTGACGTCCTTGGCGACGGCTCCAGCGTCGGCGGGAGATAGCACCGCTTTTGCGTCGTCGACCGCCGCCGTGAAGGAGGATGAGTCCCCCTCCCAATCGGGGTGGAAGTAGGACAAGACGAAGTCCTGGAACGCGTACAGCCTGCGCACCAAGCGCCCGTCCGGCATGCGTTCCGTGCCCGGAGGATCGCTCACGCCTCGAGCCTCGAGTCCAACCAATCGCGAAGCTTCACGTACCAGGCCGCGAGCTGCAGGTAGGAGCCATCGACGGGCGTCCCGTCCAGCTCAACGGAGTACCAGTCGTATCCGTAGCCTCCGCCGGCGAAGTTGAGCTCGATCGAGTACCAAGACCCGTCGAGACTGATCGACCTGGGCTGCAGTTTGGGGATGCCAGCCGATGTGGGAGCTGGAATGCGCGCCAGCCATTGCTCCACGTCTGCCACCGGGGCAGATGCCTCGACGGCCTCCATCGTTGGCTCCAAGGGGTGATCCAGATGGCCGATACGCCACATTGGATCTCCTCGCGGGCCATCAAGGTCTGCCCTCCACACGAGGCGACGCAGAGTGGCCGCCGTCTCTCCAGCAGTCGGCCCTATTACAGTCCACTGGCGATAGTTAGCGAGGGACGGCTTCTCGGTCAGCCGCAGGCGAGCTCTCCGATCGGAATCCGTCTCCGGGTCCTCCAAGGCAGCCTCGACCATGCGCTGTAATTCTCGCCACTCCTCGATGCCGCGCTCTGCGTCATTCATTGCCGTGAGGGTTCGAGGGCGCTAGCCGCCTTTTCCATCCGCGTCAGGAGACGCCTCAGGGCCATGTAGACGCGACGGTGGTAGAGACGCCGCGCGTGGCGGGCCGAAATTCCGAGCTCTTCGGCGATCTGGTCGAACGGGACCCCACCCTTTCGAAGACGATGGACTGAGATCAATCGGTGGATCGTCGGGCTGATCTCGGGGTGGCGGCAGATCTGCTCCGCGAGGGCGAGCTCTTGCTCCCTCCAGTGTCCCGACCGGAGCACGACCTGCGTCACGGGCGCCCATGCGTCGTTGAGCTGCGACCGCGAGAGTCGCTGCGCCAGCGCCTGACCGCGCCGCGGAGGCTCGAGCGCGAGCAGGTCCTGGCGCGCGATGAAGTAAGCGCCATGTGGTCCCCTGGTTGCCCCAAGCCTGCCATCGCGGACGCGAAGGCGAAGGGTCTCGACGTGACAGCCAAGCCCCCGTGCGGCGTCATCGAGTCTGACTAACTCGCCCTTCACCGCAACCGCCATCAACTCGATTCTCCCAGATTCAAGGTCCGATGGACATGAGTTTTTGGAGATTGTTCTCTATAGAAATGGTTGCTGTTGCCGCGCGCGAGGGCGGCGTGCGATGAGCGTGCGGTCGGCATGCGGCCGCCTTCCCAGCCCTGAGGTGGCCAGAAGGTGGGCGCTCTGGGGATCGCTCGAGGAAGCGAAGGCCCGCGCGAGTTCAGAGTGCCGAGGTTGGCAGGACGGACCGTATCAGCCGTATTCCCTCACGACGATCATCGCTCCCGACCGGCTGCCACCGGCCAACGCTCGGCTCAGTGCACGCGTCCGCAGTCAACTCCTCTCCAACATCACCGACCGCGACCGCGCTCTGCTCATCGCACTTGCTAGCTTCCGCTACCTCGACATGCGTCAGATCCAATCGCTCATGTTCCCCAGCCAGCGCACCACCCAGATGAGAATCCACCACCTCCTCGAGCTCGGACTCGTCCACCGCTGGAAGATCTTCGAGACCAACTTCTACCGCTGGCCCTCCGTCATCCTCCTCGCGCCGCGGGGGGCGGCGCTCGTTGCCCAGCTGCTCGACTCGAACCGCACAGCAAACATCGAGCAGGCTCACCTCGCGGCTGATCGACGCGGCCGGTTCTGGCGCACGCTGAGCGCGAACTGGTTCTTCGTCCGGCTCGCCGAGGCCAGCCCCAGTGCCGGGCGGGTGGGATTCTACCGCTGGCTAGGACCCGCCGATCTCCGGCCCGACGATGACGGCCGCAGCCTGGTCACCGAAGGCTGCGGCCTGTATTTGTTCCCGGACGGCGATGTCGCCTTCGACCTCGACTGGGCTCGCGCCGACCTAGAACGCCATTGGCTCCGCCGCCGGCTCGACCTGTACTTCCGGTACTTCGTCTGCAACGTCGATCCCCCGATTCACCACGTCCTATTCGTCGCGCGCTCGGAGCGAGGCGAGCGCCGCTTGGTGAGCGCTGTCCGGCGGCAGCATCGCAGCTGGTTCAGGAGCTACCAACGGTCGTGGGTCACGACGATTGACCGCGTCGACCGTGAGGGACCGCTGGGCACGATCTGGCGTTATGCGTACTCATTCCCACACGAGCCAGAGGGTTGGGTCGCACCGGACGAGGGCGAGCGTCTCAGGCTCGAAGACTTCCCGAAGGCGCCGCCCGAGCACGTCGACCCTCGCGGTTGCATTGGTCGGCCGCAATGGTGGCGGTTCCGACCGTTAGGAGCCGGCGGACCATGAAACGACGCCAGATGAGGGGGGTCAGAATCCGACCCCCTCGACTGATCGACGGCGGCGGACGACGCGAGCTCACTCGAGACGACGTGCTGGCGCTGGTCAACGCGATCGTCGCGCAGGCAGTTCGCGAAGTCGAGGATGTGGCGCGGCGAGCCGCTGAAGCGGCGTGATCAGGCGGCACAACACGAAGTTGATTCGGCTGGACACGCGCGGTACGATTGCTGACGATGCCGGCCAAACCACGGACGCCACCCGCGTCGGCGATCCGACTCGGCGAGATCATCCGCCGGGAACGCCTTCGACGCGACGTGCCAGCTCTGTATCTCGCGAAGAAGGCCGGCGTGGGCCGGTCGTACATCAGCTACCTGGAGAGCGGCGGATTTCAGCAAGTCCGCGTGGACAAGCTGCTCCGCATCCTCCAAGTCCTCGAGCTCGACATCGAGGCGATCCTCGAGGAGGCCGGATACCTGCCGAAGAAGATCCGCAGCCTGCCCGAGCCCGCCGCTTACCTGCGGCAGCGATACCGGCTCTCCGAGAGCTCGATCCAGCAGGCGCTCAGCTTTCTCGACTACCTCGTCAGCAGGGAGAAGCCGAAGAGGTGAAGCGCGCGCTCATCTACCTGCGCGTCTCCACCAAGGAGCAGGCTGAGGGATTCAGCCTTGACGCCCAACGCGAGGCCTGCGTCCGCTTCGTCGCCGACAAGGGTTGGCTCATGGCAGGCGAGTACTCCGACCGCGGTGAGTCCGCGCGCACGGTGAACCGGCCGATGTTCCAGGAGATGCTGGAGAAGGTTGCGGCCGACAACTCGATCTCCCATGTCGTCGTCCACAAACTCGACCGCCTCGCCCGGAATGTCGAGGATCACGTGGTCGTCCGGGGGCACATGCGGAAGCACGGCGTCACGCTCGTGTCCGTCAGCGAGGGCGTTGACGAATCGCCTTCAGGCCAGCTCGTCGAGAACATCATGGCTTCGATCGCCGCCTTCTACTCAGCCAATCTCGGCCAGGAGACGAAGAAGGGGATGGGTCAGAAGGCGCGCTCCGGTGGCTGGCCGCACAAAGCGCCGATCGGCTACCGAAACATCCGGCAGGACGGCCTGCGCCGCTCGATGGCTCAAATCGTCCATGACCCAATCCAGGCGTCGCTAGTTCGGGAGGCATTTCACGTCTTCAGCTGCGGCGAGTTGTCGATCCGCCAGCTCCGCGACCTCATGGCCGACCACGGGCTCCGGACGACGGCGGGCACCATCCCCGCCATCTCGCAGATGCATCGCCTCCTCACTAACAAGCTCTACACGGGCGTCGTGAGCTGGCACGGCGAAGAGCACCAAGGCGAACACGAGCCGATCGTCGAGCCCGAGCTCTTCGACGCGGTTCAAGCAGTGATCCGAAAGCATCAGGGTGGGGCCGTCCGCGAGCGGCGCCACCACCACTACCTCCGCGGAAAGCTCTTCTGCGCGACCTGCGCGTCCCGTTGGACTGACATGCAGGTCAAGCGGCAGCAGTACCGCTACTTCTTCTGCCTCGGCCGCCACCTCCGCAGGACCGCGTGCAAGCAGCCCTACATGCCGGCCGACGAGCTGGAGCGGCTCGTCGAGGCCCACTACTTCCGAGTCTTCATCCCGGACGAGCGCAAGGCCGAGATCAGACGGTTCGTCACCGAGGAGGTCAACCGCCGTTTCGCCAACCTCGGCCCATCGAAGGCGGCTGCCCAGAAGCGCATCGCTCAGCTCGACAACGAAGGCCAGCGTCTCCTGCGCCTCTACCTCGCGGGCGGCCTCGAAATGAATGCCTTCCAGCGCGAGCAGGATCGCATCGCGACCGAGACCCAGGCCCTCAGCGCACCGGCCGAGCCCGAGGCGGACCTGCAGCTCGCGCCGACGGTGGTCGAGCGCGCCTTCGCGATCATCGACAACATCGCCGAGGCCTACCTCCGCGCCAACGATCGCGAGCGGGCGATGTGGAATGAGGCCGTCTTCGCCGGCATCTGGGTCGGGGACCGCGAGATCAAGCGGACCGAGTACCGTGACCTCTTCGCATCCATTCTTTCGGACACCAGTTCGAATTGGGTCAGTTTGGTAGCCCCGGCGGGGTTCGAACCCGCGATCTCAGCCTTGAGAGGGCTGCGTCCTAGACCACTAGACGACGGGGCCACGTTCTGGTGGGCGGCATTGGGTTTGAACCAATGACCTCTCGCGTGTGAGGCGAGCGCTCTCCCACTGAGCTAGCCGCCCATGGGAGCAATCATTCTACCTACCCTCGTACGATCCTCTCCGATGGCCAGCCCGCTGGCGGAGCGTCACTGCAAGGAGTGCAAGCCGGGCACCCCGCCGCTCCCCAGGGAGGAGATCGACCGCCTCCTCGAAGAGGTCACCGGCTGGGACGTCGAGGAGGCCGACGGCCACCTGCGCCTCAGCCGAATTGTCAAGTTCAAGGGATTCATTCCCGGGGTTGAGCTGATCAACCGGATCGCCCCGATCGCGGAGGCGGAGGGCCACCACCCCGACCTGCTCCTCTCCTACGGCTCTCTCACGATCCAGCTCTGGACCCACGCCGCCGGAGGCCTGACTGAGAACGATTTCATCCTCGCCGCCCGCTTCGACCAGGTCATTCCGCAAAGTCTTAACTAACTTTCCTTTGTTTTGTCGGCAACGCCGTGATAGCTTCTTCGGGCTTGATGCACTTCTTCATCTGCTGGTTCTTCCACCAAAAGGAGCGCGAGGTACTGCTGAAAGGAATCCTGCCCGGTGGCATCGACGCCGTCGTCTTCTGCTGGCGTTGCGACCGGATGCGCGGGCGCGCAGTGCGGGTCCTCAAGTTGACCCCGAACGGTCTGCGCGCCTAGCTCGACCTCCTGGCTCACCTCTCCAGGACAACGGCCGGATACGAGGCCTGAAGTAACGTCGCGCGCGGAAACTCCTGGGCGGCCAGGTCCCGCAGCTGCAGGTCGACCGCCCAGCTGACGACCACCACCGCGTCGCAGTCCGTGAGCTGCTCGGGCCTCGTAACGACCGCAAAGTCCGTGGTGTAGGCCGACAGCACCTGCTCGTCGCTGTGGATGACGCAGGCGCGGCCACCGGCAGAGTGAATTCGTTCCACCGCCGCAGCCGCCTGCGGAAGCGCAAGAGGATCGTGGGTCCAATCTGGAACGAGCGTGGTTACGGCCACCGCGGCGCCAACCACGACAAGCGGCGCAAGAACCCGCCAGCGAGCGATGGCCGCCGCCATCAAGTAGGCGCACGCGGGCACGAGGAAGACGAAGAAGCGTGGGTACAGATAGGCCGGCTGCAGGCCAAGCCACAGCACCGCGACGACCACCGCCGCGACTGCGATCGCAGCCCAAAGCCACCGTTCTGAACGCAGCGTCCACAGTCCGAGCACCGCGGTCGACAGCCATAAGCCGAGGGCCAGCAGCACCGGCGCCCCGAGCAGGAAGAAGACGAGGTCTCGCGGAAAGGTCGGGTAGAAGACGCTCGGCGGATAGCCGTGCTGGAACAGCTCCATGACCTGAATGTTCGCGTTGGCGGCGACCCCGATCGCAGCGGCCGCAATCCATGCGAGTGCGAGCTGGCGGAGCTGGGGCCACGATCCGCGGGTGGCGATCCACGCGACGTGCATAAAGAGCACCACGATCGCGAAGAGCTGCGCCGAGATGGCGAGCCCCATCAGCAGTGCGTACGCGACCAGGCGCCAACGGGTCCATCTGGCCGCCAGGAGGACTGTCGCCAGCACGCAGCCGAGCGCCGCGAGGCTGTAGCCGCGGAGGTCGCGGCCGTTGTCGACGAAAAGGGGATCGGTGGCGATGAACAGCCCGGCGCAGATCCCGGCGACTATGCCGAAACGCCGAATCAGTACTGCGGTGGTCAATCCAACGGTGCCTCCGGCCGCCAGCACCGGCACGAGGCGGTACACCGCCTCGGACCTGGACCCGGTCGCCGAATAGATCACATGGCTCAGAAACGACAGCAGCACGTGGTCGTTGGAGGCCACGCCTTTGATGGGGACGGTCGGCAGTACCGTATGGAGCGCGAACGCGTCCCAAAGCGATGGCGTGGCGACGAAGTTCGCGAACGTGGCCGCCTCGTCATAGCCGTAAGACCGGTTGGCTCCGATCAGGTAGACGGCGGCGGTCGCGACACCGAGAATCGCCCCGACGATCACCGGCGCCCGATGGTGCACGGCGGAACCTTAGTGCTTTGGGTGGTGTCTGCACTAGGGTTCGCCCCCACCCGGCCGAGCCCCCACGGGGTGGGGAGGCTAGGGGAGGCGAGAGGCGATTTCCTCCGGGATTATGTCCTCGCCCGTGTACGCCGAGGCCTGCATCCTGAACAGGCGCGCGTAGCGCCCGTCCAGGCGCATCAGCTCTTCGTGAGTGCCCTCTTCCACAAGCCGGCCGTGCTCCAGGAAGATGATTCGATCGGCTCGGCGCACCGTCGAGAAGCGGTGCGAGATGTACACAGCAGTACGACCCTCGGTGAGCGAGCGCAGCCGCTCGAACAGGTCGTACTCCGCCTGCGCGTCGAGCGCTGAGGTCGGCTCGTCCAGCAGCAGGATCTTGGCGTCACGCATGAATGCCCGCGCCAGCGCGACCTTCTGCCACTCGCCCCCGGACAGGTTCACTCCGGCGTCAAACCATTTGCCCAGCGCCGTGTCATAGCCTTCGGGGAGCTTCGAGATGAGGTCGTCGGCCCCCGCGTGCCGGCTTGCGTCAACGATTGCATCGCGGTCCGCGATCTGCGGCACGTTGCCCAGCCCGATGTTCTCCGACGCGGTCGCCTGGTAGTCCACGTAGTCCTGGAACATCGCTCCTATATGCTCGCGCAGATCGTTTGGGTCGAAATCGCGCAGGTCGATGCCGTCGATCAGGATCCGGCCCTCGACCGGGTCGTACAGCCTGCAGATGAGCTTGAACAGGGTCGTCTTGCCGGCGCCGTTGCGCCCGACCACGGCGAGGGTCTCGCCGGCCTTGATCGTGAAGCTCAGGTTGTTGAGCGCGGTCTTGTCGGCGCCCGTGTAAGCAAACGAGACGTTCTCGAACTTGATCTCTCCACGCACCGGGTCGGGCATCGGGCGCGGGGCCGGTGCCAATGGCATCGAAGGCTCGGCCGCCATCAGCTCGAACAGGTTGTTCAGGTACAGGTTGTGCTCGTACATGCCCGAGAAGCCGCTCAGGATGCCCTGGATCGAACTCTGTACCGACTGAGCAGCCACCGTGTACAGCGTCAGGTCGCCGAGCGTGAGCCTCCCCGCGATTGCCTGCAGCGCCACGTATAGATAAGTGAGCGACGTCGCTATCGTGCTCAGGTTGCCCCACGCAAATCCGGTCATATAGCGGCTGACCACCTGCGACCGCTGGCTGCCGTAGAACCTGTCGGCGATCAGCCGGTAGCGGTCGATGAAGTACCCGCCCAGACCGAAGAGCTTGACCTCCTTGGCGAACGAGTCGGTCGTGACCAGGCTCACCATGTAGTTCATCCGCCGCAACAGGCGTGAGCCCCACCGCGCGATGTTGTAGCCGCGCCATCCATATCGCGTGTCAGCGATAAAAGCCGGGATCGGCGACACCAACGCGAGCAGCGCCAGCAGCGGACTCACGCCGATCAACAGCGCGATCATCGTCGCGAAAGTCAGGAGCGTCTGGACGAGTCCGAACGCGGTCGAGATCATAAGCACCGGCCGGTTGATCGAGTCGGTCTGTGCGCGACGGAGCAGGTCGTAGGAGGCAGGGTCCTCGTAAAACTGCAGGTCGAGCGATGCGGCCTTCTTCATCACCATCAGCTGGATTCGCATCGCCACCGCGTTCTGCAGCAGCTGTTGGGTGATGTTGCGAATCGTGCCCAGGAAGGCTGTGAGGGCGAACAGCGCGAGCTGGAGGATCGACAGAAAGACGATCGCGCCAACCGCCGTGAACACCGGGGTGTGCCATGGCCCGAGGGAACAGGCGGCGGCGGGCGGAGAGCACAGCGGCCACACCCGATCGGGTTGGTGGAAGCTGTGGATCGCGATGCCTTGCACGACGGCATTGATCAGCAGCTTCGCCGTGTACGCGGCGGCGGCGGGGATGACGCCGGCAACCGCCGTCGTGACGAACAGCCCGAGGGTGGTCGCAGGACTCGCGTCCCAGACTAACCGCAGCACCCTCGGAAGGGCTGCGGAGGTGCCTGTGACCGACTGTTTCAGGCTCTGCCAGCGCCCGCGCAGGTCCTTCGGGCCTTCCGGGAGCGGCGGCGCCTCCTCCGTCGGATCGCCGGTCAGGCCGCTGTTGGCCTGCCCGGTGTCAGGCTTCTTGCGGCGGCCGCCCCACCAGTGGATCATCGGCGGCCCGGCGCCGGGCGGCATCATCCCCATCTGAAAAGCAGCTTAGTCAAAGCGCCGTGCCCCCACCCACCCTGGAGGCCACCTCCCCGGCAAGCGGGGAGGACGAGTTGACAGCGGATCTGTTGCATCGTAATGTTGTAATTATGGATGAAAAAGAGTTCGGATCGATCAAAGGTTGGTTTGCCGGTAGGCTCCCGGACGGCTGGTTCACGGGAACAGAGGTGACGCTCGAGGACGACCAGATCGTGGTCCTCGG
>PLYZ01000029.1 GCA_003151935.1 Candidatus Dormiibacterota bacterium
GTTGCAACGACTCCATGAACCCAAGCATGGCGATGCACCCAATCCAGTTCAAAACCCGCGAAAGCGGTCTCGGTGGACGAAAGCACGCAGATTTCGGGACCGTGAGGCCAATGGGCGCTCGCCCTCCGCCTCGCGGCAATCGCCGCATCGCGATAGAGCGTGCTCACACTCTCACAGCGCGCCGCGCCAGCGCCTCGAGGTCTGTTGCAACCTCATCAGGGCGAATCAGCGGGATGTCGTGTCGTGAGTCATACCAGCGGATTACCGCATCCCGACGGGTCTCTTGCATCCGCCTGGCGCCCTCCTCTTTCCACGCCCGCATGGCGGTGTCAATCGCCGCCAACCCGACGAGTAGCGGCGCGTCGATGGCGGCGAAAGCGACCTCAGGCCGGAACCGGTACAGCTGCTCCAGGATCTGCAGGCGGACCGGTGCCGTGAGGGTCAGCACCCAGGAGTCACCGTCGCGCCGCAGACCAGCCTTCACGAACGGCTGCAGGTCTTCGCCCCACGCCTTACCCAACACCTGGCGGCTCGCCTCAGAAGCCTCCTCGAAAGAACGGTAGCGCGGCAGTGGGGGCTGCATCATCCGCGACGCGTCCTCCCACGTGATGCGCTCCGATATCGAGGCGATCGGCCCGTCCATCACAGCCACGCCGCTTACCTGCTCGGCCGGCGTCGCGCCAACCTCGAGGGCAACGGTTCCTCCCCAGCTGTGACCCACGACGACCGGCCGGTCCAGCCCGAGCTCGCGGATGGCGTGGCCGGCGTCGGCGGCCAGGACGTCCAGGCCGTACCCGGTCGGCGGCGCATCCGATAGGCCGTGAGATCGCTGGTCGAGGGCAACCAACCGGCGGTTGGTCATGCGCCGAGCGACGCGCTCCCAGTACCTGGCGTTCGAGCTGAGGCCATGCAGGAGGAGGATCGCCGGAGGCGCGGGCGTACCGGGTGGCGCCCACTCCAGCCAGTGGAGGCGGACGCCTTCCCGATACAGATAGCCTTCGTCCGTCGGCTCGCGAACAAGAGCCACGCCGGGCAGCGGCGGTCCGCTCATCGATTCCGCCGGCGCGTCACCTCGGGGCCGATGGAGAGCAGGGTCGCGACGTTATCGCCATAGACCGCGGAGCGCTCGAGGACGGATAAATCGCAGCCTTCTATGTCCGCGATCGTCGCCTCGACAACAGCCGGCGGCCCGAGTGGCATGTCCGTTCCGAACAGGACATGGTCTGGACCGAAGAAGTCAAGGACACACTGCACGGCGTGCTGCGCACCGAACAGTGCCGTATCGGCGTAGAAGCGTTTGAAGTACTCGAGTGGTGGCCTCGGCAGACTGTCCTTGGTCTGGCGGAAGCCTGGACCCATGGCGAGCCGGGATGAAAAGTGCGGGATCATGCCGGCGCCGTGATGCGCGATCACTTTCAGCTTTGGATGGCGTTCCATGCTGCCCGAGTAGACCAGCCTCGAGAGGGCGGCGGCCGTCTCATATGGCCATCCAATCGCCCACCACAGCCCGAAATTGGACGCGGTTTCGGTTGGGTAGTCGGGCCACGTCGCGTTTCGAGTGGGGTGGAGCCAGATCGCCCGGTCCAGGACTTCGAGTCGCGCGAAGATCGGGTCGAACTTCGGGTGATCGAGGGGAACGCCCAGGACATTGGTGAAGACCTGGGCGCCCAGCGCACCCAGATCTCCAACCGCCCGGTCGACCTCCCGCAGCGATGCCTCGGTGTCGTTCAGAGGAAGCGCGCAGGCAAACCCGACGAACCGGTCCGGATGTTTTTGGACCAACTCCGCCATCTCGTCGTTGGCGAGCCGGGCGAATTCCGCGGCGATCGCCGGCGGTCCCACCTCTTCGATCGGCGGGACGGCGAGCACCAACACCTGTGCGTAATCGCCAAAGCGCTCGACCCTGCGCCACCGCTCCTCGAGATCGGTAAGTGCAGCGTCGAAGTGAAAGACGCCCTCTCGGTAATAGCGAAGCTGCTCGCTTGAGATTGCGCGTTCCAGATGTCTCTCGAGCCGCTCCAGGTAACGCCTGGGAAGGATGTGTGCGAACGCGTCAATCTTGCGCACTGGAGCGCCTCCATCCTATCGACGGACGGCAGTCGGTTACCGGTGCCCGGGCGGCCAGGCTGGTCGGAGCACCTGGCCGATACTGTCGTCTGTGACCGGCCTGGGCTCGCTTTTGGTGCCTCGTTCGATCGCGCTGGTCGGTGCGACAGAGGCCTCTTCGTGGGCGCAGGCGGTGATCGCTAATCTCACGGGCCTCGGTTACGAAGGCGCCATCCACCTCGTGCACCCGCGCCATTTGGAGCAGTTCGGTCGCCCATGCCATCCCACGTTGAATGACATCCCTGGTGAAGTCGATTGTGCCTACGTGATGACGGGCACGGGCGCGGCCCGAGAGGTCATCGAGGATTGTGGCCGCAAAGGCGTGCCGAACGTCGTGATGCTCAGCGCCGGGTTCAAGGAGGTGGGCGAAAAAGGATTGGAGCTCGAACAGGCGATGGTCGAGCGCTGCCTAGCGCTCGGCATAACGCTGCTCGGACCAAACTGTCTGGGCTTCATCAACTACAAGGACAGGATCGCGGCCTACGGGCTGCTGCTTGCGGCTCCGGTTCCGGCAGGTGCGATCGCGCTGATCAGCCAGAGCGGTGTGATGCTGCTTCACTTCCACCGCTTGGCGGCGGCTCGCGGAATTGGCCTGGCTGCGTCGGTCTCGATCGGCAACGAGGCCATGTTGAAAGCCAGCGACCTCGTGCAGGACTTCGTTCGGAGAGAAGACGTGCGCGTAGTTGGTGCGCTGCTCGAAGGGTTCCGCGACCCTGCAGGTTTCCTGGCAGCCGCCGAGGCTGCCTTCGAAGCCGAGAAGCCGTTGGTCGTCCTCAAGGTTGGCCGGTCAGAGGCATCGCGTCGCGCTGTCATCGCCCACACCGGATCGCTGGCCGGCGCGGACGCGGTGGTCGACGCGGTCCTGCGTCAGAAAGGTGCAATTCGTGTGGCCAGCCCGGAGGAGTTGATCGAGACCTGCGCCTTGCTCGCGACGAGCGGGTGGCCCCGGGGTGGACGCACTGCAGTGGTTACCACCTCGGGTGGCGCTTGCGGCCTGGTGTCCGACCTCGCCAGCGGCACGAGGGTCGAGATTCCCGACTTCGCTCCCGAGACCAAGAGACGGCTGGCCGATCTGCTCCCCAGCTTTGGCACACCGCAAAACCCCCTGGACACGACCGGCGTCATCGTCAATCAGCCGGCCCTGCTCGCCGCCTGCGTCGATGTCGTGATGGCCGACGGCCGATTCGATGCCCTGCTGATCAACTCCGACCCGCCGCGCGACGCGGGCGCTAGTCCAGGACGTGTCGAGGAACGCCTCGCGCCCCTGGCCGAGGTGGTGCGACGAGCGCCCATCTTCACGGCGCTTTCGGCCACCGTTTCTGGTGAGCTGACGACCTTTGGTCGGGAGGCATTGGCTCGGCATGGCCTGCATTTCGCCAATGGCCTCGAGCTCGGCATCCGCGCACTGGATAACGCCGTGTTCTACGGCCGGAAGCGATCACGGTCGATCCCGCTGGCAACGACCCGAGCGCGGCGCATTCAGCCACCCGACCAGAGTTGGACAGGTGTGATCGCAGAGCTCGAAGCGAAGCGGCTTCTCGCCGCCCATCACATCGGAGTCCCGGACGAGCGATTGGTCCATTCGGCGGCGAACGCGGTGGGGGCGGCCGCTGCCATCGGATACCCCGTCGTGTTGAAAGTACAGTCGCGTGACATTGCTCACAAGACGGAGTTGGGCGGCGTCAGGCTTGGCCTGCGCACGGCGGCTGAGGTCAGGCGCGCATACGCGGAGGTGAAAGAGGCTGCGCGAGGAGTTCGATTCGAGGGTGTCCTGGTGTCCCGCCAGGTCGAGCCGGTCGCTGAGCTGATCGCGGGCATCAGCTCCGATCCTCAGTTCGGAAATATTGTCCTTGTAGGGATGGGCGGCATCTTCACCGAATCCCTGCGCGACGTCAGCCTACGGATGCCACCCATCGACGAGCAGACCGCGGTCGAAATGCTCGAAGAGCTGCGCGGAGCGAGTGTGCTGGACGGCGTACGCGGCCGGCCGGCGGCGGACCGCGCCGCTCTCGTGAAGGTGTTGGTGGCGCTCGGCGACATCGCGCTCGATCTCGGTGAGCGGCTTGTGGAGCTCGACATCAATCCCCTGTTCGCCCTCCCTGTCGGAGCCCTTGCTGGGGATGCCCTGCTTGTCATGAGGTGACGCGGCGTCCGTAGTGGCCCTCGGGTCAAGCCCCGAATGCCCGCCGAGCTTAGATGGTTCCGAAACCCAGGGGCGAAGGTATTCCCGATAACCAGAAGCTATCGCGAGCCGCTTAGGATGCCGGAGATCTTCTCTTTCATCGGCGGTTGGCGGCTTGCCGCCACGCTTCCACCACCGGATCTGGCTTGAACCAATTGGAGCCGCCGATCGTCCACTTCCCGTTCCAACCGCTGACGAGGAGATCGGGACTGGCAACGATCCCTTCGCTGGTGGTGCGCGGCCTTCTGAGTACCTCAATCGTCACGTTAGAGCAGCGCGCGGCCAGTGCGATCCATCGCGGTTGCCCATCGACGGAATCGATGCGAAATACCAGGACATGTGCCGCGGTAACCGCCACGGCCAGATCCCGGCTCAAGGGAGGCATGTCAGATTGGCCGGCGACCAAAGTACCTCCTTCTCCGGCCAGCACCGGCTCGTCCGGACCGAGCACGTAAGCAGTCGCAAGCGCCAACTGCTCGAGCGTCCAGGTCCGATAGTCGCCCGAGGCCCGATTGCGAACGACCAGGAGCGCGCTCCCAGAAAGCCACGCAAGAGGGGGGAACGTGTGCGCCCAGTAAAGCCGCTCCATGTTCTTCCTGTGGTCGCGGGCTATCTCCAGTTTTCCGGATCGCTCGAACTCGGTCATCGGAAGCTGTGGAAGCACGACCTCTGCTGTTGCGACCCAGGTCGTACCGTCCCACCACCACTTGCCATCGTCCGAGAACTGACCCATTACGACCCCGGCACTATGCCGCGTGCGAGTCGACGGACCATGGTTAACGGGACACGTGGCTGTTGCGCTCTGTTCGCTCTTGTCGCCTGGTCCAATACAACGCCACTTGAGCAAGGTGGCGCTCACGACCCACGGCACCCGGAAGTTCTACTTGATCAGCGCGGTCGTCTTGCTTCGGGCGTACACAGGGTGAGCGCCTCAGTTGGATGGCCTACGTCCGGTCTTGCAGGCGCGCGGTACTCCTAGAGCGGATTCATGCCGACGCTGGGTTGACGATGATCGAGCCAGGGCGGAACCGAGTGTCATTTAATGGCTCGTCCACCATCGCGACGATTTCCTTGAGCGCGTCGACTTCGGCACGGAGAGCTACGCGACCTTTGCGGGTGATTTTGACCCACATTCGAGGGCGGCGACCTTCGAGGACCCTTGCAATGCTGATCAGACCCGCGTCCTCGAGCACCTGAAGATGGCGCCCGAGATTTCCATCGGTGGTCGCGAGCGTGGTCTTGATATGAACGAAGTCCGCCCGGGCAACGCCGCTCAACAGCGCAAGCACGCCGAGGCGAACACGCTGATGGACGTCGTCATCGAGCCGTTCGGTAGGGTGGGTCATGCGTGATACTTCGCCTTCAGCAGTTGGAAAGATGCCGATGCGATTAGAAGAGTTCCAACCAGGACCGCCTCAATCGCGATTCGGAGATTGCCGCGGGCAAGGAAGGCCGAGGTTGTGCTCAGGAAAGCGATTCCGACGGCATCGACAAGGAGGATTCGGCTTTGGATGACCGCGGAAAAGACGAGGAAGAAGGCCGCAACGACCAGGAAGGGCCCCGCCGTGTCCAAGAACTCCGACCCGATGATGAATCCGGTCAGCGACGCCACTCCGCCCCCGACCGTCATCAAGATCGACGTGATCAGCCAAGGTAGGACCGATGTCTCCACCCCTCCCTTCCTGCCCCGTGACCGGTAGTGGCGTGCGGTGAGAATCGAGGCGATGATGAGGCAGACAAGAAAGTAGGGGGCAAGGTGATCCCTGTGGACAAGCAACGCTGCTGGCGCCATCCCGACATATATGGCGCCAAAGGCGTAGAGCGGGAACCACACCTCCTTCAGGCGCTGCTCGCCATCAGAGCGCAATCGGGCGAGCTCGTTGAGTGTGCGTCGGGCCTCGGACTGGGTTTGCCTCATCACTCCTTGACACAGAGCGCTCTCTAGTGCAGAGTAAGCGCTTGCTCTACGGTGCAGAGTAGACCGTTACTCGGTAGCCAGTCAAGGAGGCAATCATTGTGACCCTGATCTTCGTTCCAGCTTTGGCGTTCCTGTCAGGTCTCGCCTTGGGGCGTCGCTGGCCGGTATTCGTCCTGCTGGTGACGGCCTGGTATGTCGCTCTGACCGCCCAGACTCAGTATCTGGCCCATCCCGGCGTGATCAGCTTCGATGGTGGCCCCGGGCTTACCACCATACAAGGCAACCTCTACTGGCTGGTCCAGCCTCTCATCCTTGCTCTCGGGGTCGGACTCCTTTTTCTTGCCGCTTGGATTCGTCGTATCACTCTCGATCGAGTGCAACGCGTTCGCTCACTGGCCGCCCGTGTGAGTAATGGTTCGCGGTAGCTGGCTGAGCCAGTCGGCGAGAGGACGGGAGTATCCAATCTGGGCACCGCGCGCGCAACGGTCGGGGGCAGCTTCGAAACGTTTGGGGCATTGCTTGGCCCTCCGGCCCGGAGTCGAACCTCACTCCAGCGGGACCGTCCCTGGTTCAGCCTGGAATGGAAAATCCGGGCGGTGAACCTAGCCGAAGGTCGACGATCGCATAGCGAAGTTCGGGAGAGGGCGTCAACAGCATGGTTCGAAGAGCAGCCACTAAGGGGAGCCAAATAAAATTTCGGAAGTCGCTCAGGCCACCGCGCGCAATTGGCTTATCGGTCTTTTCGCCTCCGGCAAAACGGAGACAACGGCGGGGATCGCGAAATGGAACACCGACCCGCTTCCTTCAGCGCTCTCGACCCAGATCTTCCCGCCATGCATCTCGATGATCTGGCGGGCGATGGCGAGCCCGAGTCCCGTGCCGATGACTTTGCTCGGAGTCTTTTCGTAGCGCTCAAAGCGCCCGAAAAGACGGCCCACGAAGTCGGCCGGGATCCCGACACCGTGATCCCTGATGCTGACATCCACCGCGCCGTTCGCAAAGTGCGTCGACATCAGGACCTCGCCCCCCTCGGGCGAGTACTTGATTGCATTAGAGACCAGGTTCGTGATGACCTGGATCAGCCGGTCGGAGTCACCCATGACCATCGGGAGGTTCGCCTCAAGCTCCGTTCTGATCCTGTGCTTGGAAGACACCACCGAGCTCCGTACCGCCACCCCTTCGAAGACCGCATTGAGATCCATCGGGGACATTTGCAGCTTCATCTTGCCCGCTTCCAGGCGATCGAGATCGAGCATGTCGGTGATGAGCCGGTTGACGCGCTCGGCCTCCTGGAAGATGTAGCCGCTGTACTCATGCACCTCAGCCGGTTTCATTTCTCCACCGTTGATCAGCTCGCTCATGCCCTGGATGCCCGTGAGCGCGGTCCGGAACTCGTGGCTGACCATTGACGTGAATTCGGTCTTCATGCGGTTCAGCTTTTCGAGCTCGGCAAGGTTCGCGTGAGCCGCCTCCTCGGCCACATGCTTCTGGGTGCTGTCCTCAAAAGTGATCACGAAGTGCTGGAAGCTGCCGTTACGGCGCCTGACCGCGGTGGCTCTCCAATGCAGCCAGATGCGGGCATTGTCGCTGCGGATGGCCAGGTCGTCAGATTCGATTGTTCCCACCGCGCCATCCAGCAGCTGTCCGAACTGGGAGACGATTCCCACCACATCGTGATCGTCGAAGAACGCGGTGAGGCGCCTGCCCGGGAGGTCCATTTCCTCAATCGCCAGCAAAGAAGCCAGGCGCGAGTTGCCTTCCATGAACTGGAGGTCCGCATCCACCTCGGCAAGGCCGCGGGGCGAGCTCCTGAACCAATACTTGCGGCTCTCCGCCAGACGTTGGAGCATCTCGCGCCGGATCGCGGTTTGGCCCGCGACTGTCAGCAGGGCCGCGACGGCGGCCAAGATCACTACCGCGTCGTTGTTCTCGCGCAGAGCCTCTGCGACCACTGCCGCTGACCCGGCTACAGCGCCGGCAGTGAACGCAATGGCGAGTCCGTCCCTCCACCGCACATCGGCGACCCATGGGAGAACGCGACCCAGGAATCGGGAGGTTCCCTTTGCCTTTGTCCTGGAGGCGCGTTGGCCCTGAATTGATGGACCGGCGGCGGACGTGTCCTCGCCGCTGGCAGCCATGACCTCACGGTACGAGTTCGCTAGTCAATTAACCGGTCTTAACCAGGCATTTCCGAGGTTTTCGGGGCATCGCGCGACCATGCTTGTTCCCCATGAGCGACGCCCGCCTGACGACCGAGTATTTGGCGGAGCTCCATGTGCACCTTGAGGGCACAATCCGGCGTGAGACGGCGATGACCATGTCCGTCCAAAACGGGCTGCCAGAGCCTCCTCAATACGAGTATTCGGATCTAGCCGGCTTCCTGGCCGTCTACGGGCTGGTCAGCGGGTGCATGGTGACGAGCCACGATTTCGAGCGGGTCATTTTCGAGCACGGTGAGGCCATGGCCAGCCAGCACATCACGTATGCCGAGATCAGCTTCAACCCGAGTCTGCACGTAGCTGACGGATGGATCGATGGCGTCGTCCGCGGCCGCGCGTCTGTCGCCCAGGAGTTCGGGATCGAGATCGCCTGGTTGGTTGAGCTTGTCCGTGGCGGGTCCGCCACAGCCAATGAACGAGCGCTTGACATCGCGCTCACCACTGAAGGAGTGGTCGGCGTCGGCTTGGTGGGGAATGAGTCGATCTCCGCAGCGCCCCTGGCCGGTCTGGTTGAGCGCGCGCATGCCGCCGGGCTCGGCTTCATGCCGCATGCCGGGCAGGTTGGAGGTCCGGATGTCGTTCGTGAGGCAGTGGAAGTGTTGGGAGCAACGCGAGTCGCTCACGGCGTCGGTGCTGAGCCTGACGCCGACGTGCTTCGGCTGCTGGTCGATCGCGGGGTTTGCCTCTGCGTGTGCCCGTCAAGCAACGCGCGGATTGGCCTCAAACCCAATTTCCGAAAATTTGCGGATCTGAGCATCCCCCTGGTGGTCAACACCGACGATCCGGCCTTGGTGCCGACCACCCTACAACGGGAATTAGCGGTCGCCGAGACTGCTCACCGTCTCAACCGTGGAGCGCTGATAGCCGCGGCTTGGCAGCACCGCTTTGGTCGCCATGGCTAGTCGCTGGCTCAAGCTTGAAAGGAGGCTAAAACTCGGCTGGTCCGATGACGCCCACAACGCTGGATCCGCCCGCTTTCAGCTTTGCATCCGTAGTCAAGAGCCGGCACTTCAATATTCGTGCCAAAGCAAGGTACTCGGCGTCGTAGGTCTTGGCCCACCCCAAACGGTCGGCGATCCGCCACGCTTCTTCTATGAGGCCCTTGGGCCGTCGAGGGCTGACTGCAGCAACAGACAGCCGTTTCAGCGCGATGTTTGCGAGCTCGCCGGAGATTTCCTTGCGCCACCGCAGTTCGTGTAGTACAGAGGAAGCCTCGGACCACATCAAATGAGGCGCCACCAGCTCTTCCCGGCCGAGGGCCTTCAGCCCAGTCTCAGATAAGCAGGCGGTGATTACGACCGCAGCGTCGACAACCAACACGTCAGCGAGAGGCGCGCGAAGACCGAATCGCAGCCACGACGTCGGGCATCCGTTCGCCGGTGGCCGTGCGCTGCCAGGGCGCTGGAAGCGGCAGCGTGGCATCACCGGTCAGGTGGGCCAAGTCGTCCTCATCGATCAGGTGCTGCGTGCCGATCCTGGTCGCCTTTAGCCTGCCCGAACGGATCCAGCGGCGCACCGTTTCTGGGTCTCGTTTGGTTCGGCGGGCTGCTTCCGGCACTGTAAGCATTGTCGCTACATACTACAACAACTCGAATGGCTTCCAACAGTAGCGTCGGCGCAAAGGCGTGCGATTTAGATCCCCGGTGATCTGCGACTGGCCGCCAGTGAAGAGGAGAAAGACCAAGGCTGCCACCGCCGCCTTGCTGCGGAGGAACCACTCCCGGGGGGTTAAACGTTTGGGTTCTCCCCGCAGCGGGTGGGCTACAGCGTGGCGAGCCTTGCTCGGCGAGTCGTCAAGTAGAGGCTTGATAGCTGACTTGACGCGCCGGAAGATCGCCAGGGATCGTCTGCGAATTCGGCTTCGTTAAACCAGTTGTCGATCGCTGCTTGACGATCGGGCTTGTGGCTGTTATATGGCCCCCAACGGCCGGCGCCGTCCGGCTCATTCCATAGGAGGCGCAACCATGCGCAGCTTCATTCTCTCCTCGGTCCTAGCCCTCGCTGCATTGATGCTGACCGTTGTCACGGTCTTGGCAGACAGCACAGGGCCCGGAATTTAGTCCGAGCGTTCGGCCCGCGTGGCTTTCATTACAACCTCCAGACCATGGGCGTGATATAACGCCGCTATCACCAAGCGTCAAGCCAAGCCACGCGGGCGCCTGCCCGGCATCGAGGTCGATCCTGCACTCGTCAGGCAGGCTCGACTTGACGCCGGACTCAGCATGTCTCGACTGGCCGGATCGGACTTCACCCGACAGACAGTCTTCCTGATCGAGGCGGGCCAGACCCGGCCTTCAATGCGAACGCTCGAGATCATTGCCAGCCGGACTGGAAAGCCAGTTCGACACTTTCTCAGGGAATCTTCAGTAAATCCACGGTCGGACGGTCGCGCGGTGGCTGATGCTCGGGTGGAAGAGCTCCAGGCCCTCTGCTTGCAACTCCAGTTCGACCAGGCAATCGCGCTGGGCCTTCCGCTGCTTGAGCACCCGATGGCGCCGACGGTTGAAGCTTATGTAAGGCACTACGTAGGTCAGGCCTTGGTGCGCTCAATGCGCCCTGATGAGGGCTTGGAGCACTTACGCCGTGCGCAGGTCCTTCTCGAACATGAGCCGGACCCTTGGCTGGCTGTCGAGTGCGCCGACTGGGAAGCCAGCGCTCTCTACTTGAAAGAGGACGCTCGGGCCCTGTCGGTTGCCGAGAGGGCGCTCACCTTGTGTCGCACAACCCAGCCCCGACTTCCTGGAACTGAAGCTCGGATTCTCGAGCACATCGCCACCATCCACGTAAAGAACCACACGTATGACCGGGCCATAGCCTTCTATGAAGAAGCGCTTCATGTGGCCGGCACCATGCGCGATCTACCGCGACTAGGCAGGACATATCACGGCCTCAGCATCGCCTACCAGGAGCGTGGTGACATCGGCAGGGCGATCGAATACACCCACAAGGCTCTTGCGCTTTATGCCCTTGAACATGACACGGCGCTGCTGGCTCGTGGCGAGAACGAGCTCGGCCTGCTTCTGATGCGACAGGGCCAGATGGAGCGGGCGGGGGAAACTCTTCGATCCGCCTTGGCACATTTCGACGAAGCTGGCACCGAGGTGGCGAAGAGCCACGTGCTACTGAGCCTCGGCGAACTTCAGCTACGAGTCGGGCGGTATGCCGATGGCATCGTGTTTGTCAAAAAGGCGATCGATCTGGCGAAGCGACTCGACGAACGCCTGGCTCAGGCAAGCGGACATGGACTGCTCGGCCAGCTGTACGAGCGTGGCGACAAGCACGAGCTAGCCGATAAGCAGTTCCGTCTGGCAATACGACTGCTCGGTGGGCTGGGACTGAGAGAACGACTCGCCGAAGCTCACGCCGCGTACGCGGAGGTACTTGACGCGCGCGGCGACGGCCGCAGTGCCAGCCGGCACTGGAAACTGGCCGCCAAGCTCGCCTTGCGGCGGCAATCCGTCGACGCCCCAGCCACGCGAGCCGTCTAGCGATCCAGTCGCCTCGGAACCTTGCGGGGTTGGCTTCGGTAACGGTTCGGCCCTCCTGTAAAGGGCCGTCAGCATTTTGACGACGTAAGTGCCCAATGGCGTCTTGCGCTGATGCACTCGGCAAAGAGCGGCAATTGCGACACGGTCCACGTTCAGACCGGAGTTCGGGGTTCAGTCGAGGCAGCTGTCGATCTGCGGTCTATCCTCACTCTATGAGCGCTTTCACCGACCACGAGATCGAATACTTGAGAAGCCAGCGGCTCGGTCGACTGGCCACGGTCGGTTCAGACAGCCGTCCCCACGTGGTTCCGGTGGGATTCCACTACAACGCCGAACTTGACACGATCGACATCGGCGGGCACGGCGGATTCTCGACCAGAAAGAAGTATCGAGACGTGCTCGCGAATCCCAATGTCGCATTCGTCGTGGACGACAACCCGTCGGTTCAGCCGTGGGTCGTGCGCGGCCTCGAGATACGTGGGGAGGCTGCGGCTCTAGAGGTGGGCGGCAAGGAGATCATGCCCAGCTTCGATGACGCGATGTTCCGAATCCGGCCGGCACGCGTCCGAAGTTGGGGAGTGAATACCTGAGCTCGCCTCAACGATTAACCGGCCGAGTGCTTGGAATCGTCCATCTACGGCCGAGGTTCTAAGGCCTGTGATCGACTTTGGACCTGTGCACCGTCGCGAGGCCAGCATCCAGGACCTAGCGGCTGGACTCGACCGCAACGATCTGGCCAGGCTCACCAACGAGATGTGCGATCTTCAACTCACTTCGATCGTGGAGGCTTTCGACGCGGATGTAGTGATGGTGCCTGAGGACTCCGAGGCCAGCGACAAATACGCCGCCAGGCCCGAGGACGTCGGTCTTTCCTGGACGCTCGGTCATGTTGTCGTCCACACGACTGCTTCGTCGGAGGAGTCGGCGGCGCTCGCGCTCGTTCTGGCTCGAGGACTTGCAGTAGAGGGCCGTTCCCGCTACGAGGTGCCTTGGGAAAGCGCGCGGACGATCGCTTTCCTCCGCCACCGCATCGAGGAGAGCCGCGGCATGCGTCTGGCAATGCTCGCGGCCTGGCCTGACGAGCCTCACGTCGACAATTTCTACGCCCCCTACGAGGGTCGCCCGCCGATGAACGCCGTGGGCCGTTTCCTGGGCGGCCTTGCGCACGATGACTCGCACCTGCAGCAGATGCGCAAGATCGTGGGCCAGGCCAGGCAAGCGGCCCCGGCCCCAGGCTAGAGATCGGACGTTCTTAGGCGTCATTCAGGGTTCCCAAGTCCGAGCTCTCGCAATATGCCATTGGCGATCACGCCTGGCGGCGGGCCGATATCCACCCGGATGTGCGGCTCGTCCGGCCCGGGATCCTCGAGGTCCGCGAACTGGCTGTCGAGCAGGCTCGCGGGCATGAAGTGCGATTGCCGGGCGGCCATGCGCGGCGCAATGGTCGCCTTGGAACCCGCTAGAAACACGAACACGACGCCCGAACCTCGCCGATTGATCACGTCTCGGTAGGAGCGCTTGAGGGCCGAACACGTGATGAGGCCGTTTTCTCCGGCATTGAGGCGGCTGTCGACCCATTCCGCGACCATCGCGAGCCATTGCAGGCGGTCTGCATCGGTGAGCGCTTGTCCAGCCCTCATCTTCTCGATGTTCGCCTGAGGGTGCAGCGCGTCGCCCTCCTCGAACGGCCAACCCAGGCGGCCGGCGAGGATGCCCGCCACCGTTGTCTTTCCAGAACCGGACACGCCCATGAGAACCAACACCACGGGCTGCGCCAACGGCCTCACGGGTTGAGCTGCATCTCCCATTTCCATGGTGGGTCGGCGCCGGCACGGGTGCAGGTCAGTGCGCCGGCCCGGCAGGCAAACTCGAGAGCCGCCGCGAGATCGTCTTGCTCGAGGAAGAGATCTGCGCGGAGCGCACTTTGATCATGCAGCCATGCCAGGAGAGCGGCCCCGAAGGCGTCGCCGGCTCCGATCGTGTCGACGACTTCGACCTGTGGGGCGTCGACATGTATTCTGGCGCCCCGATGGGCGCCGAATGCGCCTCGAGCCCTCAGGGTCACGACGACCAGGCTCACGCCGTCGCGGAGAATCTGGTCGGCTGCGAGCTCGTACCCGAGCTGTGGGTAGATCCAGGCCAGATCGGCCTCGCTCGCCTTGACGATCGTGCTCTGAGAGATCGCGGTTTGCAAACGCTCGCGGTATTCGGAGTCAGGGACAAGCCCGACCCGGATGTTGGGATCCAGCATCACCAAACGCCGGTCGCGCTCACGACTGACCAGCTCCGCAAGCGTCGACGCCATGGGCTCGAGCACAAGCCCCAGCGTGCCCACGTGCAATGCGGTCACGTCCGGGCCGAAATGTTCGGGGAGCATGTCAAGCGTGAGGTTGGGTGCGGACGTCCCCTGGACCAGGAACTGGTACTCGGCGAAGCCTTCGCTGTCAATGTCGGCAATCGCGACGGTGGTCGGTTCGGGACCGATGCTTGCAAG
The DNA here is from genome assembly GCA_003151935.1 of Candidatus Dormiibacterota bacterium. Classification (GTDB taxonomy): domain Bacteria; phylum Chloroflexota; class Dormibacteria; order Dormibacterales; family Dormibacteraceae; genus Palsa-870. Next base: position 14,408 of record PLYZ01000029.1, read on the forward strand.
TTCGAGGTGCGCTCCTTCGGAGACCAGCAGACCGGCCAGCTCGCGTCCGAAAACGTCCTCCGAAAGACGCCCTAGAAAGGCGGTTGGCACCCCAAGTCGCGCCAGGGCTCGTGCGGTGTTGAACGGCCCTCCGCCCGGTGCGGCCCGCTGAGTGCCGTCCCCATTGTGGATCCTGTCGATCAACGCCTCGCCGCAAACTACGATCACGGAGCGGGGCTCTAGAGACCGCTAGTGGTTGACAGGCGGTGCTGGCATCACGATGAGCCGCCCGTCTTCCGGCCGCATTTCATCGGTGTCGAAAGCGGACCGGTCTAGCGCCACGACCTCGCCCTTCACAGCCTGGAGAAATGCGTCGGCGGTGTCGAGGAAGGAGATGGCGGGAGTTCGGTAGTGCATCGGGACCACCCAGGAAGGGTTGAGTTCCTCCACAAGGTCGGCAGCCATGCGGCCGTCGATGGTTGCCATCCCGCCGACTGGCACAAAGAGCAGATCAACGTCTCCGATCGCCGCCCTTTGCGCCGAGCGCAGCTCCGCCTGGCCAAAGTCGCCCATGTGACATACGCGGATCCCACCCAGCTCGAACAGGTAGATCACGTTGGCTCCCCGCTTTGTGCCGGCGACCGCATCGTGTTCGGAAGCGACCCCGATGACGCGACCCATCGGGGTATCGAAGGTTCCCGCGGAGGACCGCACGGTCTGCGTCACACCGCTGACCACCTGCACAGCGTTGTGGTCTCCGTGCTCGTGGGTGACCAGAAGTAGATCGGCGGTCGCGTCAGCGATCGCCGGATAGTTCCAGATCATGCCTCGGGCCCTCGCGCCCTCCATGTCGCCGAAGGGGTCGATGAAAACCGCATTGCTTTCTCCAACCAGCGCGAAAGCCGACTGGCCGTACCACCTCACCTTCACAGGATCACCTCGCCTGCGCCGGCTGGCCGGCGAAGCCGAGGTCGCCAACCTGCGCCTGAACAGCAGCCTTACGCCGCCGATCGGAGCCCCTCAACGCAGAAGCGACGCCGGCAAGGACGCACATCGCGACGCAAACCAGCAGCGCGATTCGAATCCCTTCCACGAACGGTTGTGCCAGCAGGCCTGCGAAGAAGTGAGGGTCGCTGATTCTAGCCGCGACCGCCGGCGAGAGAGTGGCGAGCGACGAGGCTGGAATGAGGTGAGAGATGGGGTTGTAACCCAGCATGGCGGCGAAGATCGCCGCGCCGGGTGGGAGGGATGCGATTCCGTGCGCGAGCGCCGGCGTAAGGCCGGCCTGGCTCGCGCCGGTCTCCAATGCGGGTCCCAGGTTGTGGGACAGGCTGGCGATCACGATCGTGAAGAAGATCGCCTGGCTCGCGGTCATCCCGGCGTTGAGGACCATGGCGCGCATGCCCGCTGCAGATCCGCGGTGCGCCTCCGGCACCGCGCCCATGATCTGGGATGTGTTGGGCGCGCTGAAGAAGCCCATGCCCGCGCCCATCAGGGCGAGGTACGCGGCGAAGAGGCCGAGATTGAAATTGGCCGGCAGCGTCATCAAGAGTGCAGCCGCGACGCCTGCGATCAGGATGCCGCCCGTGGCCAGCAGACGCGAGCCGTAGCGATCGCTCAGCCATCCGCCAAGCGGGCCGCAGACGACGAAGCCGAGCATGAGAGGCATCGTGTCGATCCCGGCGTGGAGCGGGGTATCGGCATAGGCGACGCCGTGGAGCGGCAGCCAGATTCCTTGCAGCCAGATGATGAACATGAACTGGAGCCCACCTCGGGCCAGCGAGAAAAGGAAGGCAGCGACATTGCCGAACAGGAAGCCACGGATCCGGAACAGGGCGAGATCGAACAGTGGGTAGCGGACGCGAGTCTCGACGACGGCGAACGCAGCCAGCAGGATGACCCCGGCTCCGAGGACGAGCACGACGACCGGGTTCGACCAGCCCATGGTCTGGTTTCCATATGGTGTCAGGGCCTCGGTGAGACCGAACATCAACGCGAGCAACCCACCCGCGAAGGTCAGATTGCCCAGCCAGTCGAGCGGCTGCGGGTGGCGCTTTCCAATCTCATGGAGCGCGCGGTACGCCCACATCGATCCAAACACGCCGACGGGCACGCTGATCAGGAAATCAAGGCGCCAGTTGACCGCGGCCAGGATTCCGCCGAGTACGACACCGACAACATTTCCGGCAATGAACGCGATCTGATTGATCCCTAGCGAGAATCCGCGCTGGTTTGCCGGAAAGGCATCGGTCAGCAGCGCGATACTGTTGGCGAACAGACACGCGCCGCCCACCCCTTGCACCATCCGAAACGCGATCAGTTCGATGGCGCCGACCGTTCCGACTGATGGGGTCAATACGCACAGCAATGAACCGACGGTGAACACCACAAAGCCCAGGTTGTAGATTCGCACCCGGCCGAAGATGTCGGCGATACGCCCGAAGGTGACCAGCAGCACGGTGGTGACCGCCGAGTAGCCCATCAGCATCCAGAGCAAGAGGTTCGACTGGCCCGGCCCGAGAGGGTCGACGTGTAGACCCGAGAAGATGGCCGGCAATGAGATGAGAACGATTGTCTGATTGATCGAGGCCATGAGCATCCCGATCGTCGTATTGATCAGGACGATCCATTTGTACTCGAGCTTCAAGCCTCGGTCTCCACCAGCAACGACTCCTCCTCCACCTTGATGACGGCCGCGCTGAACTCGCGCATCGCGGCGGCGATCCGCTCGCGGTCGCCAACCGTCATGCGGTCGACCGCGGCGCGGATGGGAGTCCCCTCGAAGATGGGAATTGCGCTCACCAGCCGGCGCCCCTCGGCCGTGAGGGTGACCAGCACCTTGCGGCGGTCCTCAGCATCCCGGCTGCGTGCAATCAACCCGCGCTCCTCGAGCCGGTCGGCGAGGCGGGTCATGGACGGGGGCGCCAGCAGGAGGTCCGTCCCCAGCTGGCCCAGGGATCGGGGCTCCTTTGCGAGCCGGCGCAACACTCGCGCCTGGGCCAGCGTCAGCTCGGCCGCGTGCCAGATGCGAGTCTGGATGGCCTCGCTGAGTGTCACGGCATCGAGATAAGCGCGGAGCAAGCGCAGGCGAGAGTCATCCGAATTAGTTGCCGCCATGACAATATTATACAGGCAGGCAAGTAGCAATCTTCGCCGGCGTGGCCGTCTGAGATTGTGTCTTTGAATCTGTAGACTGCGGTCGTGAACAGCGTCGGGGACGCGTTCGGCTTCCCGTTTCGCGACCCGCGGTGGATCGAAAAGATACTCATCCAGGGGCTCATCCTCATCATTCCCATCGTCGGCCTGATCGCGACGGCGGGGTGGATGCTGATGACGCTCGACAACCTTCGCGCCGGCCGCCAGGAGCTCGCGCCGGCCGGTTTCCATCTCAGTCGCGGCATTGGATTGTTCGGCGCGTGGTTCATCTATACGCTGGTCCTGTCCCTCCCCGGCGACGTTCTGAGCGGTGTGGGCAGCACCATGAACGCCAACCACTCATTTTCCGGAAGCCCCTTCACAGGTCTTGGCTCGCTTGTGGGCCTCGCCGCCCAGCTCCTGCTCTACTTCCTCCTGCCATCGATCATCGTGATGACGTACCACCGCGGCTTTTCGGGAGGGATGGACGTCGACGGCGTGTGGCGACTGGCGACGGGCAACGTGAACAACAGCGTGATGGGCGGCTTGATCATGTTCGTGGCCGGCATCATCGGCGCGCTTGGAATTGTGGCCTGTTGCGTTGGCGTCTTCTTCACCGGCGCCTATGCCGCTGCGGTGATGACTGGAGCCGCATCGTGGTTCGAGCGTCAGCAAGCCTTGCCGGCAGGAGCTCCTCCCGTCGCTTAGCCCTTAGCCGGCGATCAGGAGGCGCTCACCCGCGGCGAGCCGACCTGCTCCATGCGGCGGGCCAGGATCTCACCCTGGGCGATTGCCCCGAGGCCGATGAGCAGGTGCAGGACCTGGATGGTCCAGTGCCAATCGCCGGTGAGCATGCCCTGCTGCGTCAGGCCCAGGATGGGTGCGACGAGGCCCCACGCCACCGCCAGCACGACCCATCTCGCAGGGACCCCGACGCGGGCGGCGAAGAATGCCAGCGTCCACAGCGACACAACAAGGACAAAACCGAGGAGCTCGTGGACCGGGATCACCTGATCGGCCCGGCCGGTCCAGATCCCAACGCCCAGCACGATGAGCAGCACGCCGGACACCCGCACGGCCATGTGGACGATGGTGACCGCTCCTTTCATTGGTACGACCTCCCAGGCCTGATGCCTCCAGACGGCGTTACTTGAAGTAGTTCAACTATACAATGGATTCAAGTAGCGCGCACCTGTCCGCTACCATGGGGACGTGTCCAGTAGGGCCCGTGCCAGGGATTCTGCCGCTGCCGCCTGGCGCAGCATCTTCGATTACATCCGCGCCACGGCAGCCGACCGCGTGGAGGTGATCGATCGCCTGGGTCTGACGCCCGCCGAGAGTCGGGCCATCTCCAGCCTCGACCCGAATGCCGGTCGCTCAATGCGCTCGCTCGCTGAAGAGTGGAGGTGCGACCCATCCAACGCCACCTGGCTTGTCGACCGCCTCGAGCGCCAGGGCCTGGCGACCAGGGTCGCAAGAGACGGCGACCGGCGCGTGAAGGCCGTCGTCCTGACTCCGAAGGGAAAGAGAACGCGCCGTGACCTCATCGATTCGCTCTACAGGCCACCGCCCGACCTTGTCGCGCTTCCGCAGCGAGATCTCGACGCTCTGCGGGCCGCCGCCGGCAAGCTGCCTGCTCGCCGCGCCAACCGGTGACCAGGGCTGTGCTATGTATTGCCACGTCGCAGTTTGGCAACGAGTGCAGGTGAGGCCACATTGACAGAGCTGAAGCTGGGCATCTTCGTACCGCAGGGCTGGCGGATGGACCTGGCCGACGTGGCCGATCCGGTCGAAAAGTTCGAGACCATGAGCCGCTGCGCCCGGGAGGCGGAGAAGGCCGGTTTCGACGCGGTCTGGGTGTACGACCACTTTCACACCGTGCCCACCGCTGAGCTGGAGGCGACCTTCGAGTGCTGGACGTCGATGGCGGCCCTGGCGCGCGACACGAGCGCGATCCGGCTCGGACAGATGGTCACCTGCAACGGCTACCGGCCGCCCTCCCTGCTGGCCAAGATGGCGAGCTGTGTCGACGTCATGAGCCATGGGCGTTTGATCCTTGGCATCGGCGCGGGTTGGTACCAGCACGAGTACGAGGCCTACGGATACGAGTACCCGGACACACCGGAACGGCTGCGGATGCTGCGCGAGTCGCTGCAGGTGCTGAAAGCCATGTGGACACAGGAGCACGCACAGTTCGACGGCACTTACTACCACCTCCGGGGCGCCATCAACGAGCCGAAGCCGGTGCAGAAGCCTCACCCGCCGATCTGGATTGGAGGTGGTGGCGAGAAGGTGACCCTGAAGCTGGTGGCTCAGTACGGCGATGCCTGCAACTTCAACGCGGACATTCAGACGGTGCGGCACAAGCTCGAGGTGTTGCGCCAGCACTGCGAAACCGCCGGCCGCGACTACCGTTCGGTGCTGAAGACGATCGAGCTCTACACGATCCTGGGTGACCGGCGCGAGGTCGACCGCGTGGTCTCGGACACCGCGCGCCGGACGGGCCAGGACGAGGGCTTCGTCCGCTCCTGGCACCCGTGGGCCGGCGATGCGGAGCACATCGCCGAGGCCATCGGTGAGTATGTCGCGGCTGGGATCGAATACGTCATCGTCAATGTTCCCAACGCCTTCGAAGGCGGCGTGATAACCCGCTTCGCCGAAGAGGTGTTCCCGCGCCTCGGGCTGCGATCCAAGCTCGAGTCCTCCTGAGCAGGTTCGGTTGACCGGCCTGAGCGACGTCCGCGCGCTCTGTTTCGACGTGTTCGGCACCACGGTCGACTGGCGCTCCGGAGTGGCGGATCTTTGCTGACCGTGATGCCGCGGACCAGATTCCTGGCGCCGACCAGGGTCCCCGGATGCACGAAGGCGACTGTGGCCTCGCGTCCATCTCGAACACTCATGTAGACGCGCGCCAGGCCCTCCGCCACCACGAAGACGCGCGCAGGGGGCCAGGGCGGAAGGCCACGGTTCCGGCGCGATAGCCCGCGCGTTTCGAGCCCTCGAGCACCCGTCGCTGTTTTGCGGAGCTCAAAAGCGAGAGTAGGTCGATACCGCCGGCGACAGCCGGGGTCCCCACGAGGAAAAGTTTGCTCTCCCGGGGTCGGTTCCGACCGCTCACTCGAGGGGAGCGTCATCATTTTGCAATGCGACGCCCGACCACGATTGGGATCGAGCCGTGAGCGGCTTCCTCGTCGCCCTGGCGACCTTCCTGGCGGCCGGCGTCGAGTGGGTCGAGGCGTTGACGATCGTCCTGGCCGTCGGAATTTTCAAGAGCTGGCGTACAGCCATCGTGGCCACGATCGCCGCCCTCGGCGTTCTGCTCGCGCTGATCGTGATCTTCAACTTCACGATCACCGCTTACGTCTCGATCTCCCTGGCGCGGACCGCGGTCGGCGTGGCTCTGCTGCTCTTCGGGCTTGGCTGGCTGTACAAAGCCAACCTTCGCTCGGCGGGGCTGAAGGCACAGCGCGACGAGGCCGAGGAGTACGACCAGACCCGCGACGATGTCATGACCCGCGGCCATGCATTCGGTACCGCGTTCGGTGGGGTCTTCCTCGAAGGGCTGGAGGTCGTCTTCATCGTGGTGGCGCTGGGAGGGCTGAACAGCCTGCTGGCCGCGGCGGCCGGCGCGTTCGCTTCACTGGTCGTGGTCGTGGCTGCGGGCATCGTGCTCAGGCAGCCGCTGACCCGCGTTCCCGAGAACCTCGTGAAATACGCCGTCGGAGTCATGCTGACCGCGTTCGGCACCTTCTTCGCCGGCGAGGGCCTCGGCGTGGATTGGTGGAACGGTGACTGGGCGCTGCTTGCTTTGATAGCGGGTTACGCGCTCGCATCGTTCCTCTTCGTTCGCCTTCTCATCTGGAGTCCCGCGCAGATCGTCGACTCGAGGCCCGTTCGCATGGTGCGCGCGGCCGCGGTCGAGGTCTGGGGACTCTTCGTCACGGACGGTCTCCTCGCACTTTTTGCTGTCGGGGCGCTGATCGCCGTCGATCTTTTCTTGAGCCACACCGCCGGGCAGAAAACCAACGCCGGACTGCTCCTGGTCGCTGGGGTGGTTGTCGGTCTGGGCATCTCGCTTTGGGCAGCGGCCCGCGCCGCGGTCGCCAGTAGGAGCGCCGCCGAACCCGCTCGAGAAGAACCCGCTCGAGTGGAATAGCGTGGCGGGAGGGCAGCGGCCCCCAAACCTGCCATCCGCGCGGATCTCCTGGTTCGCGCGGGCCGGCCGGGCCGAGGCCACGGCTGCGTACGACGCCGCCATAGTTCTCACCACCAACGCCGCTGAGCGCGCATTCCTGGAACGTGCTCGCCAGGCTCTGAGTTAGGGGAGTACCCTCGGGGCCATGCCGGGTGTCGTTCGCCGCAAGGAACACTGGAAGCAAAGGCCCGACGCCCATGACTATCCCGCTGCTGAAGATTTTCTGAGCCTGATCTCTTCTCCCGCCGAGGCAAAGTCGCTCGCACGAAGTTTGCGCACGGCATCGATCGTGCATCGGAAAGCGAAAGACCTTCTGCGCGCCAGCGGTCTACCTCTGCTCGCGCCCGACACTTTTCACGTTGCGAAGGATCTGAAGAAGGTTGCCGCCGGCCGGCTGCTCTCGCCAGTGCTCTGCGTTCGGGGCATGCTTCGAATGCATGTCCCGCTGACGGTCGCCGACGGTTACCACCGGATTTGCGCCAGCTATCACCTGGACGAGGACGCGAGCATTCCGTGCCGAATCGTCGACCTGAAGAGGGCTTAGTCCCGCATGCCGGACGGCGGGTGGACACGCTACAAGCTGCAACGAAAGCTCTTCGCGATCGGCGAGGACTTCTGGATCGAAAACGACAAAGGCGAGCCCGTTTTCAAGGTCGACGGCAAGGCCCTGAGCCTCCGTAAGAAATTCCTGCTCGAAGACCACGACGGGGCTGAGATGCTGTCCGTCGAAGCCAAGCTCATCGCCCTCCAGCCAACGATGAAGATCGAGCGCCAGGGACAGCTGTACGCAACGGTGACGAAGGCGCTGTTCACGCTCCTTCACCAGCACTACACGATCCAGGTCGAGGGTGGGCCGGCCTATCAGGCGGAGGGCGACATCACCAATCATGAATACGAAGTCCGCCACGACGGTAACCCGGTCGCGCAGATATCGAGACAGTGGTTCTCGGTCCGGGACGCATATGGGGTTGCGCTGGCCCCAGAACTGGGCCAGGCTCTGATGCTGGCGGCGGCCGTGTGTATCGACGAGATATCGGAACGGGAACGCGAACGCCACAGCTGAAGCTGGTTGAAGGCGTGTGGTGGTCGCCAGATCGACGAGTAGTAGCGTTCCGGCCGTGACTCACGAGTCGGTCGGGTAGCGAAGGGCCAGCATGCCGGCGACCAGCTTCCCGGCCGGACAGTGGCACGACTACTTCATGACCGTGGGCAGCGGCGCGGCAGCTCTCACCGGGCTGGTCTTCGTGGCGATGACCCTGCACCGTGGTCGAGGCCATTCTGTACCGAAGCATCAGGCTCGCCGCTCGAGATGCTGACAATCGAGTTCTACTCCGCGCGATTGGAAGCTTCGCCTGCCTTGTCGTTGAACAGGTCGGTGCTGTCGTTCTCTTCTCCGGCTCTTCCTGGGGTCTCTGCGTGGTCGCGCTGGGAATGATGTCGTCGTTCATCTTCATGGTGACGGGTGCGTGGTTGCTCCTGGTGGGGGTCGGAATGCAGGAAGCCGCCGACGCGAGCTCACGTCCTTGAAGTTGGCTCAATCGCTCGCGAGGATTCGCTGAAAAGCGCTGAGATAGCTGTCGTCCCCGGCCTGCTGCCTCAAGAGCCAGTACTCGGCACCCCAGAACAGGTATGCATCCAGCGGGCTGCCCGATTCGCGAGCCAGGACCAGGCATCGGTTGTAGTTCTCGATTACCCGCTCCGGCGGGCAGCTCGCCATGGCGCGGCCCGATGGATTCGGGGGAGTCGCCACCGCCTCCCACGGTTCTGCCTGTCCTTCGGCGATCATCAGCCGCCGGCCCTGCGCTCCCGCCCGCTCGAGCAGGCGTCTGGCTCGCTTCCGCCATGCATGCTCCTGCGCGTCCAGATAAACGGTCCATCCGCCGGCAGCCCCGAGGGCGTGACATGGATAGACGTCCACGCCGATGATGCCGGCCGCCTCCTCCGCCAGGGACAGCGAGTCACCCTGGTCGCGAGTCCGCCACCACTGCTGGGCGGCGACTGGGATTGACATCGGGAGGAAGCCGTTCAGAAGGATGGGCCGCTTCGCATCCAGCCGCCGCACCTCTTCGATCTCTCGCTTGACGAAACCGGTCGATAGCCGCCACGAGTGCTCGATGCCGAGCGGATCGACAGCTTCGTGCTCGACCTGCCAGGCGATGACCGACTCATGGTCCCGGTATCGACCTACCACCCTGGCCAGGAACGCGAGCGCTCCCCTCAACAGCTCCGGATGAGATGCCTCGCTGACCAGCGAGCCTTCCGGCAGTGGCGCAGGGAGGTGGTGATCGGGCACGAAGAACTCCGGGTAGCCGAAGTTCTTGACCGCCCCGAGCGCGAGGATCAACTGCTTGCCGGCGCTCTCCGCGGCGTCGACCTGCCAATCCAACGGCGAGAAATCGAAAACTCCGGGTGCCGGCTCCATGCGGTTCCAGAGCGCCGCCAGGCGGACGAGTTCGTAGGGATGCTCGAGGAGCGCGGAAAGCGCGGCCCGTGGTACCAATCCCAGGCCCTCGGCCTGTAGCGGACGGAAGCTGATGCCGATGCGCGTCGCACCGCGCGGTTCGACACGAACGTGCCGCCATCGATCCGCCAGCGGCCGCTCCGCCCGTGCGATGCGAAGGCTCACCGCCGGCTTCGGATCAGAATCAGACCCTGCCCATGCCGCGACAAGGTATCAGGGCCGCAGCGGGTGTTTGCGTGATAGAACACCTGCTCTTCGCTTGCGGGCCCCGCCGAATGCAGGGGGCCGAGCCCACGGTTCTCAGGTTGTAGGTGCGCTGCCTCCAATCAGAGAATGAAACGTGACAATCCAGCGAGGTCCTCCGCCCAGGCCGATCCGGTCTCGTTGCGCCGGCAGGAGGCTGAGTTGACTTGGCGGTAAAGCGACCACTGCCAACCAACGGCCACCCGGCCGGCGTTGATCTAAAAGCCCGCGCCGACGGAATGCATATCGGGTCCGGAAGAGTGAACCCCCGAGCTGGTGGCATGCACCGGCTGGTCGACCCCGCTCTGTTCGACGATCCGGACGCTGCCGCCAGCTTCATCGGCGGCATGCTCGAGGCATCGACCGAATACTCGATTATCGGCAAGGATCTCGACGGGACGATCCTGCTCTGGAATGAGGGCGCGCGTCGCCTGTACGGATACGAGCCTGAGGATGTCGTAGGCCGGGCCAACTCGTCGATCCTTCACACCATCGACGACGTTGCGGCGGGCCTGCCGCAGAGGATGATGGCTACGGCTCTCAAGACAGGCAAGTACGAGGGCACCGTCATGCGCCGGCGCAAAAACGGCACCACCTTCAACGCCCGCGTCGTGCTGACTCCGCGCAAGGACAACAATGGCAACGCGATCGGATTCCTCCTCATCTCCAAGGACGTGTCCGACGAGATCCGCTTGACCCAGGTGCTGGAGGCCACCCAGGTCTATACGCGGTCCCTGATGGAGTCGAACATCGACGCCATCATGACCACCGACCCGCTGGGCATCATCACCGACGTCAACCAGCAGACGGAGTCGCTCACCGGGCACTCCCGCGAAGAGCTGATCGGGTCCCGCTTCAACCGGTACTTCACCGAACCCCGCAAAGCGGACGAGGCCATCCGTCTCGTGCTCCGCGAGGGCAGGGTCGCCAACTATGAGCTCACGGCCCGCTCGAAGTCCGGCCACGAGACCCTGGTCAGCTACAACGCTACGGCATTTTTCGACCGGGACCGCAAGCTCCAGGGCGTGTTCGCGGCCGCGCGCGACATCACCGAACAGAAGAAGCTCGAGGAGCAGCTTCGAGAGCAGCAGAACTACCTCCGAGGTCTCATCGAGGCTTCGTTCGACGGTCTCGTCATGGTTGATTCGCAGGGCCTCATCTCGGACCTGAACGAGCAGATGTGCCGCCTGTCCGGTTACGCACGTGAAGACCTGCTGGGCACGGCGTTCGCCACCTACTTCGTCGAGCCTGAGCGCGCCACCGCGGGGGTCACGGAGACGTTCGATGAAGGCTCGATAAAGGACTATGTCTTAACGCTGCTGACGCGGTCCGGGCAGAAGCTGCAGGTGTCCGTCAACGCCTCGATCTTCCGGGATCACGTCGGCAACGTGCGGGGCATCTTCGCCTCGGCCCGCGACATCACCGACCAGGCCGTATTGCAGGCCCAGCTTCTGAGCGAGCGCGCTTACAACCGCGGCCTCATCGAGGCCTCGTTCGACGGCCTCGTCATGGTCGACCCGATGCTGACCATCACCGACGTGAACGAGAAGATGTGCCAGATGTCCGGGTACGAGAGGACCGAGCTCATCGGCAGCACCTTCCAGCACTACTTCACCGACGCCAAGCGTGCCGCGGCCGGCGTCCGCAACACCCTGGACAAGGGCGCTCTCACCAACTACGAGCTCACCCTGCGCACCAAGGATGGCCACGAGCAGTTGGTGTCGTTCAACGCCGCAACTTTCACCGACCAGGCCGGGAAGGTACGGGGAATCTTCGCGTCAGCCCGCGACATCACCGAACAGGGGAGCCTCCAGAAGCTGCTGGCTGAGGAGCAGGCCTACAACCGAGGTCTCTTCGAAGCCTCACGCGACGGCCTGGTGACCGTGAACGATGACATGCGAATCACCGACGTGAACGAGACGCTTTGCAAGATGGTCGGGCGGACTCGCGCGCAGCTGGTCGGTTCGATGTTCCCGGAACACTTCACCGAGCGCGACCGCGCAATCGATGGCGTGCGTCTCACGTTCGAGAAAGGCCTGGTCACCAACTACGTGCTGACCATGCAGGCGGCCAACGATCGAAAGCTGCAGGTTTCCTTCAACGCCGCGGTCTTCCGCGACGCCGCCGGCGTTGTGCGTGGCATTTTCGCCTCGTTCCGCGACGTCACCGACCAGCAAGAGCTCGAGCTTCAGCTCCGCGACACCCAGGTCTATACGCGCTCCCTGATCGAGTCGAACGTCGACGGCATCATGACCACCGACCCGCTGGGCGTGATCACCGACGTGAACGAGCAGATGGTGGCGCTCACCGGCCGCACCCGAGAGGAGCTGATCGGCTCACCCTTCAAGACCTATTTCACCGAACCCGATCGAGCCGAGGAAGCCATCCGGCTGGTGCTGCACGAGGGCAAGGTCACCAACTACGAGCTGACCGCCCGTTCCAAGGAGGGTCGCGAAACGGTGGTCAGCTACAACGCGAGTGCGTTCTTCGACCGCGACAACCGCCTACAGGGCGTGTTCGCGGCAGCGCGCACCATCACCGCCCAGAGAAAGCTCGAGGAGCAGCTGCGGGAGCAGCAGGCATACCTACGAGGTCTGATCGAATCGTCCGGGGATGGCCTCATCACGGTCGACCCGGACGGCTTCATCTCCGACGTCAACGACCAGATGTGCCGCATGTCGGGCTACGGGCGAGCGGATCTCAACGGCACCCAGTTCGCCGACTACTTCACCGAGCGGGAAGTCGCTCGCGCAGGTGTCAAGCAGACCTTCGAGATGGGCGTGGTCACCGAGTACGCACTGACGATGGTCGCGCGCACCCGCCGCCATCTGCAAGTGACGTTCAACGCGTCGGTGTTCAAGGATTCGGGCGGCATCGCGCGCGGCATCTTCGCCTCCGTCCGCGACGTGACCGATCGCGTGCGCCTCGAAGAGCAGATGCGTGAGCAGCAGGCCTACCTCCGAGGGCTGATCGAATCGTCCGGAGACGGCCTGGTCACGGTTGACCCCGAGGGGTTCATCACCGACCTCAACGAGCAGATGTGCCGTATGACCGGCTATGCGCGGCAGGAGCTCATGGGCTCTGTGTTCAAGCGGTACTTCACGCAGCCGGACAATGCCGAGATGGGCGTGCGCCGGACCCTGGCGGAGGGTGGGGTCACGAACTACGAGCTGGTGCTCGAGTCAAAGGGAGGCCGGAAAGCCGCCGTCTCGTTCAACGCCTCGGTGTTCAGGGCCCCCGACGGCCATATCGAGGGCATCTTCGCGTCCATGCGGGACATCTCCGAAAAAGCTCGCCTGGAAACCCAGCTGACCGAGCAACAGGTTTACAACCGCTCGCTGTTCGAGGCTTCGGCGGACGCCCTGTTCGCCATCGCGCCCGACGGCGTCATCACCGACGTCAACGAGGAGGCGACTCGGCTCAGCGGCTACACCCGCAAGCATCTGATCAGCTCGCGCTTCAATGACTATTTCACCGACCCCACTCAGGCTGCGGCAGGCGCTGCCAAGACGTTCGCCGAAGGTCGAGTCATCGGCTACGAGCTCGTGATCGTGACCCGCCAGGGCCGGCGCATAACGGTGAGCGTCAATGCCGGTGTGTTCACCGACGCGACCGGTCAGGCGCTCGGGATTCTTGCAGGCGCCCGCGAGATCAGTGCTCAGAAGCAGCTGGAGCAACAGCTGCGCGACTCGCAGGTCTATACGCGCTCGCTGATCGAGTCCAACATCGACGCCCTCGTCACTACGGACGCGGTCGGCGTGATCACCGATGTCAACCAGCAGATGGAGGCGCTGACTGGCCACGGACGCAACGAGCTCATCGGTTCGGACCTCAAGAACTACTTCACAGAGCCCGAACAGGTTGAGGAGGGCGTGCGCCAGACACTCCGTGACGGGAAGGTCACCGATTACGAGCTCACGGCCCGCAGCCGGGATGGTAAGGAGACCGTCGTCGTTTACAACGCCGCCACGCTTTTCGATCCCGACCACAAGCTGGAGGGCATATTCGCCGCCGTGCGAGAGATCACCGAGCGCAAACGCTTCGAGCAGCAGCTGCAGGAGACCAACGTCGCGCTCGAGCGTGCGGACCAGGCCAAGGACCGCTTCCTGGCAAGCATGAGCCACGAGCTGCGAACTCCTCTGAACGCAATCATCGGCTTCACCGGAACCTTGCTCATGAAGCTGCCCGGCCCTCTCAACCCCGAGCAGGAAGGGCAGCTTCAGACCGTGCAGTCGAGCGGCCGCCACCTGCTCTCGATCATCAACGACCTCCTGGACCTGGCCAAGATCGAGTCCGGCAAATGGGAGGGCGACTTTCAGCCTCTGGATTGTGCGGAGGTGGCAAAGGAGGTCGTGGGCGGACTCAGCCCGCTGGCGCGCAACAAGGGAATCGGCTTCACGGTGGTCGCACCGGAGCATGCGGTGACAGCCTCCCTTGATCGCCGTGCACTGAGCCAGATCCTGATCAATCTCAGCAGCAACGCGATCAAGTTCACCGATAAGGGTGAGGTTCGCATCGAGATCCACGAAGGAATATCCGACGGGCGGGCGACGGTGCGGTTCGACGTGATCGATACAGGCATCGGGATCAAACAGCAAGATCAGGACAAGCTCTTCAAAGCGTTCGAGCAGCTCAAGACTTTCGGGATCGCCGCGCCCAGAGAAGGCACAGGCCTGGGGCTGTACATCTGCCAACGTCTGGCGAGACTCCTCGGCGGGAGCATCGAGTTCACGAGCCAGCTTGGGACGGGCAGCGTCTTCAGCTTCATCGTGCCGAGAGAGCATCTTGAGCAGTAAGAACGACCTGGTCCTTGTCGTCGAGGACAACAAGGCCAGCAGCGACCTGATGACCTATCTGCTAAGAGCGGCAGGTCACACTGTGATGACCTGTACCGACGGCGCTGACGCGATCGCGATCGCGGGGCAGGAGCGCCCTAGGGTCATCGTGATGGACCTTCAGCTCGAACGGATGAGCGGGCTCGAGGCGGCGGCCGTGCTCGCCGCCGATCCCAAGCTGAAGGCGATTCCCAGGATCGCGGTGACGGCTTACGCGATGGTCGGCGACCGTGACCGTGTGCTGAAAGCCGGGTTCCAGGGCTACATCGCAAAACCCATCGAACCCACCACCTTTGCGGCGCAGATCAAGGCCTTCTTCCTGCCGGCCGCTGTGCGTTCGCCGGACGGCAGTTGAGTGGCGACAGCGGTCGTGGTCGACGACACCGCCGCGGATCGGCAGCTTGCCGAGACGCTCCTGAAGCATGCCGGGTACGAGGTACTGTCGAGCGGCGACGGACTGGCGGGGCTGGAGCTGATCAAGAAAGTGAAGCCGGACCTCATCGTCACCGACCTGATCACGCCGACCATCGACGGCTATGACCTGGCACGGGCTGTTCGTACGGATCCGTCGACAGCATCGATTCCGATCATCATGGTGACAGCCCATTACCTGGAGCCTGAAGTCCGCCGCCTGGCGGCCCAGATGCACATCCAGCAGGTGATCATCAAGCCGTTCGAGCCGCCGGTGTTTCTCGACGCCGTCGCCAGGGCCAAGCGCGACATGGAGCTTGAAGGCAGCCCTAAGTCAACCCCAGGAGAGTTTCATATCGGCCACCTACGCCTGGTGTCGGCCAAGCTGTACGAGAAGGTACAGGAGCTCGAGGCGGCCAAGGCCGACTTCGAGGCGACCGCAAGCAGGTATCGCTTGCTCTTCAGAGCTCACCCCGAACCGATGTGGGTTTTCGACCTCGAGACGCTCCGCTTCCTCGAGGTCAATGACGCCGCCATCCGAAGTTACGGCTACTCGCGAGAAGAGTTCCTGGCTTTGACGATCAAGGACATCGATCCACCCGGACAGGCGCCGGCTTCACTGGACGCCTCTAACAACGGTGCGAATCCGGACCAGCCGACAACCGGACTCCATCGCCTGAAGGATGGCACGGTGATCGAGGTCCAGATCTCGACCCGCGATATCGGACATCGATCTCGTTACGTCATGGCGCAGGACGTGACCGATAAGAAGAAGTACCAGCAGCAGCTCCAGCAAGCCCAACGGATGGAAAGTCTCGGGCAGCTCGCCGGCGGCGTCGCACACGATTTCAACAACCTTCTCGGTGTGATTCTCAACTTCAGCTGGTTTGTCAAGGCCAACCTCACCGCAGAGGTGGAGAGTGGGGAGGGTGAGCGGTGGCGCCCCGTGTTGAAAGACATGGAGCGCATCGAGCGAGCGGCCGAGAACGCGGCGCGACTCACCCATCAGCTGCTCGCCTTCGCACGGGCGGACGTCGTCCAGCCTCGGGCCCTGGACATCAACGTGGTCGTGGCCGAGACGGCGCCGATGTTGCGGCGCACCCTGGGCGAGCACATCGACCTCGTGGCTGTTCCAGGGCCTGCCTTATGGCCGGTGATGATCGACTCGGGACAGCTGAGCCAGGTGCTCACGAACCTGGCGGTAAACTCGCGCGACGCGATGCCGAAAGGCGGCAAGCTGACCATTGACGTGGAAAACGTCGACGTCGACCTGGCGTACGCCGCATCGCGACCGACCTTGAAACCCGGGCGGTACGTCCGGCTGCGCGTCAGCGACACAGGCGCTGAAATGAACAAGGTGACGTTGGACCACGTTTTCGAGCCATTTTTCACAACCAAGCCCAGAGGACAGGGCACCGGTCTCGGTCTCGCGACCGTCTACGGGATCGTGACGCAGGCAGGCGGAACCATCGACGTTTACTCCGAACAGGGCCTTGGCACGCGCGTATCGGTGCTCTTGCCGGCCACCGACCAGGCTCCGACCGCCGTTGCGGCAATTTCTGACGCGCCGCGCGCCCGGGCCAGCGAGACGGTGCTCGTGGTCGAGGACTCTGACGACCTGCGCGAGATCGTCGACCGGATCCTGACCCAGAACGGATACCAGGTCATGGTCGCCGCCAACGGAGCATCGGCCCTGGAGATGGCGCGCGGGTACGCAGGCCACATCGACCTTCTCTTGACCGATGTGATCATGCCCCACATGCAGGGGAATGAGCTGGCCCCGCGACTCATCGAGGCGCGACCTGATCTCCGTGTCCTCTACATGTCCGGTTTTGCCCAGCCGGCTCTCGGCGCCAACGGGACCCTGGCGCCTGCCGTGGCCCTACTGGATAAGCCGTTCAACGAGCCGACCTTGCTCGCCAGGGTCCGTCAGGTTCTCGAGACGACGACATGAGCAGTCGCGTGCTGATCGTGGACGACAGCGAAGACGACGTCGAGATGCTCCAGAGGTTCCTGGGCGGTGAAGACACCGTGATTCGAGGTCTGACCGACTCGACCCAGGCCGAACGGGTCTTCGACGAATTCGAGCCCGATCTCGTGTTGCTGGACCTGCACATGCCCCAGCCTGACGGGCTCGAGATCCTGCGGCGGATCCGCGATGCGCGAAGCCGGCTTGGATTCTTGCCGGTGTTGGTGCTGACCGGCGACATGGGTCGAGTCGCCCGCAACAACGCGTTGGACCTGGGCGCCGACGACTTCCTGATCAAGCCCCTGGACCGGCAAGAGGTCGTGCTTCGGGTGCGCAATCTCCTCTCCACCCGGAGGCTGCATGTGGAGCTCGCCCGCGCCTACCGGCACAAGAGCGAGTTTCTTGCCAGCATGAGCCATGAGCTGCGGACCCAGCTCAGCTCGGTCATCGGCTTCTCTGAGCTGCTCATCTCCGATACCACCGGCCGGTTTGACGGATCGCGCAGGCTTCAGTTCCTCACACAGATCAACTCGAGCGGACGCTACCTGCTGGACCTGACCAGCGACATCCTCGACCTCGCCAAGATCGAGTCGGGCCAGAGCGTGCTGCGAATCGAGAACGTGCAGATCGCCGATGTGGTCAACGGGGTCACGAGCGCGATGGAGCCGCTGGCGGCCAAAAAGACGATCCGGATCGTCACCGACCTGACGGCTCACGGACAGGTTCCAGCCGATGCCGGCAAGCTGAAGCAGATGCTGCTCAATCTCGTGTCGAATGCCGTCAAGTTCACGCCCGAAGGCGGTTGCGTGACCATCGCTGCTCAGCGGCTTGTCGCGGCAGTCGAGATTTCCGTGTCCGACACGGGAATCGGCATCGCCGAGTCCGACCGGGAGCACCTGTTCGAGGAATTCCGCCAGGTCGATTCCGATGTCGCGCGCCAACATCACGGAACCGGTCTCGGATTGGCGCTGACGAAGCGCTTCGTCGAGCTCCACGGAGGTCACATAAGACTCACCAGCGAGGTGGGAAAGGGCAGCGTCTTCACGCTCAGCCTTCCCCTTGCGCCGAGTGCCGCAGAGTCAGCCGGTGTGAAGCTCGCCTCCTGAGCAGCTCACCCCGCGTCCCGAAAGAAGATGAACGGACTGTGGCTCGCGGTCTCGACCTCAGGAACGTACGAGAAGCTAGACCAAAGGAAGGGCCGGCATTTCACCGGCCCTCCCTTTGCCGGGGTTTCGTGTCGCTAAGGGACCGTCGGGCGGATGCCGGCGTTTTCCTGCGCCTCGCGGGCGGCGCTTTCGGTCGCCTCGTGGGCCGCGGTTTCGTTTGACACGAATGGCGTCGTGGCGCTCGGTGTCGTGGGGCTCGGGCTCGCCGCCGTGGTGGCCGCGGACGCGCTGATCACCGACATGCTGTAGATGGCGGCGCCGATCACGCCGCCGATCAGCATCGACCCGGCGATCGTGGCCGCGGCAACTGTCTTTCGAATGCCGTTCATTTGGATACCTCCTTGTTCGAGTCTCCGTGGACGGGGACGTCTCGAGCGTCAGGAACCGAGACTGACGTCGCTTCCTGGGCAGGGCGTCGGAGCTTTCTGTGGGTTTGCCTAGACGGCGTTCCCAGCAAGCTCTGAGCTTATGCACATAACATCGGCAGGTAGCTCTGGGAACCTGGCCTGTGGAATTGGGGGTAGGCGTGCATTGAGAGGACTCATATGCCTTGCGGCGGCTGCTTTGCTGCTGGGCAGCGAGGCATGGCCGCCGGCGAAGCCCGCCGCGCCGCTGGTCGGCTTCAGCTACAGCCCCCTCACCTCGGAATGGGCCAATCGCGAACCTGCCCAGGACCTCGCCATCCTGCTCGCCGCCACCGAACCTGACCTCGTCCGGCTGCCGGTCTACTGGGAGTCGGTCGAGCCGACCCCCGACACTCTGGATTTCTCATCGGTCGACGAGCTGCTTGCCGTCGTCCAGGAGCACAACCAGGTCGCGGCCCGGCCGACGCGAGTCGTGCTGACCATCGGCGCGCGCAACTTCCTCTACCCGGAGCTTCACGAGCCGGCTTGGGCCGCCCCGCGCCAGCAGCCTCAGCTCAACGACCTGCAGTCGGCCGCCGCCTACCGGGCCTATTTCGAGGGCAGCCTGTTGCGCTATCGCTCCTCGCCGCTCCTGTATGCGTGGCAGGTCGAGAACGAGCCCCTCGATTATGTCGGCAACGTGTCGACGGGCGACGACGAGATCAAGGTCGCGCAGCTGTCATGGGAGATCGCCGAAGCGCACCAGCTGGACCCCGGACGCGAGGTCGTGCTGACCTCCTTCGACGGCTGGAACGTGACCGTCGACATGCTTCAGCTCTACGCAGCTCCGCTGCTGTGGGCGCTGCACGGCTACCCGAGCGGCCATCCAGGCGAGATGCTTGCGGCAGGCGATGCCCTTGGCCTCGACCTGTACGTCGACGGCCCTTCGACGCCGCTTCGCATCACCAGCCCCGACCTGCGCAGCGTGTGGAAGCAGCAGGCCCTGGATTTCTGGGCCGCGCAGGCGAAAGCACAGGGCAAGCAGCTCTGGCTGGCCGAGATGCAGGCACAGCCCTGGATGAACTCGGCAGGCTTCACGCCGGCGAACCTGGTTGCAAGTGCGGTTGACTACCGCCAGGAGCCTTTGCAGGTCGTGCTCCTGTGGGGCGTCGAAACGTGGCTCCAGGATCCGGCCTGGATGGCGGCCGCGAATCAAGCCATGGCGATCCTGCGCAGCTGAGCGGGTCGCGGGCGCTGGTTGTGCTTCCATTTGGCGGATGGCCGCGGACCTGCGCGTGGAATGGTGGTCAGACAGGGTCCTGGCCCTGACCATCGACCGGCCGCGGCGCCGGAACCCGGTCGATGGCGAGCTCCTCTCCGCGCTGGCGGTTGAGCTCGAAACCAACGGCACGAAAGCCGGCGCGGTCGTGCTGCGCGGCGCCGGAGGGACCGCCTTCTCGGCCGGCTTCGACTTCGACCAGCTCCACGGGACCGAGGCCGACCTCGAGGCGGACCAGGCGATCGGCAAGGCTGTCGAGGCCATCCTTGCCTGTCCGGCACCCGTGATCAGCATGATCCAGGGCCACTGCCACGGTGCTGGGGTGGAGCTCGCCCTCAGCTGCGACCTCCGGCTGGCTGCGGACGACCTGCAGCTGTCGCTGCGTGCCGTCTCGCTGGGCGTCGTTTACCGCTACCAGCTGATCTCGCGCCTCGTTGAGATCGCTGGGCTTGGACGGGCGGCCGATCTTCTCCTCGCCATGCCCGTGCTCGGTGCGGCAGAGGCCGTGGCCTGGGGCCTCGTCACCGAGGTGGTCCCGGCCGCGGGCATTGAGGCAAGGACGCGCGAGCTGGCGGAGATGCTCGCCGCCGCGCCTCGAAGCGCCGTCGAGGGCACCAAGGCAAGCCTGGTGCTTGCATCGCGCCGGCCGGCAGCCAGCGACGCGCTGGAACAGTCAGGTCGGTGGCGCCGTCGTGCCGCCACCAGCCCCGAGCGGCGGGCTGCGCTCGAGGCGGCCAAGAAGCGCCTGGGCCGTTCCCTCTAAGAGCTCCGTGACCTTGACGATGTCCTCGAATCCCGCGCCGGCTGCTCGGGAAGCCTGATTCGTTCAAGGGGGGACATGTCACCGGACTCCCTTTCGTGCGTTCGGCCAGATTGACAGGTCATCCGGGCGGCTATATAGTCCAGACGGTCGTAATTGTCGGACAAATTACCGTTGCGGTGAGGAAGCAAAGAAACCTCGGGCATGATCTCACTCCTGGTCATCTGAAGGCCGCTTCGGCGAGCGTGGGACTGGGCGAGCCATCGTCGACCTGGCCCGCGACGTGCTCGCGCGCTTTGCGACCGTGCAACGGCTTTGATCCGAGCCCGATCCGGGCGAGGATCGTGCGGGACTCGTCAACGCAGAGTGTGGAGAGTGAGTGCTGATGGATCTTGAATTGACCGGGAAAGTGGCTCTGATCACAGGCGCAAGCAAGGGCATCGGTCGAGCGGTGGCCGAGCAGCTGGCGCTGGAGGGCGCGGACGTGGTCATCACCGCGCGTACAGCCGAGCCCCTGGAGCGTGCCGCTCGCGAGATCGAGGCCAAGGCGAAAGGCAAGGGGAAGGTCGTGCCGATGACGGGCGACATGAGCAAGGCCGAGGACGTCAACCGCTGCGTCGCAGCCGCGCTGGGGCGCTTCGGCCGGATCGACATCCTCGTCACCTGCGCCGGCAGCTCCCCCGGTGGCTTGCTCGAGGAGCTCACCGAGGAGCAGTGGTACTCGAGCCTGAACTTGAAGTTCATGGGCTACGTGCGCTCGGTGCGAGCGGTCATCCCCCACATGCGTGAACGTGGGGACGGCGCCATCGTGATGGTCGTCGGCAACGACGGGCTGAAGCCAAGCTACTGGGAGATGACGGCAGGTGTCGCCAACGCGGCCGACATCAACTTCGCATCCTCGGTGGCCGAGCAGTACGGCCGTTACGGGGTACGCATCAACACCGTGAACCCAGGGCCTGTCAACACCGACCGCTGGGACGGGCTCGAAAAGGCCCTGGCGCGTGACAAGAAGATCGATCAGAAGCAGGCGCATGAGCTCGCGCTCTCGTCCATTCCATTCCACCGCATCTGCGAACCCGCTGAGGTCGCGTCGCTCGTCACCTTCCTGGCCTCGCCGCGCGCCGCGTTCATCAATGGGGCGCACATTCCCATCGATGGCGCTCAACGCAAAGCGCTCATGGACGTCTAGATGCCAAAGGCTCGAAGCTCAGACGGCGCCGAGCTTTATTACGAGGAGATCGGTCGCGGATTCCCGCTGCTGTTCGTCCACGAGTTCGCCGGCGACCATCGGAGCTGGGCCCCCCAGGTGCGACATTTCTCCAAGACCTATCGATGCGTCACATACTCGGCTCGCGGCTACCCGCCGTCAGACGTCCCCGCCAGCCTTTCCGCCTACTCCCAGGAGCAAGCCGTCCGCGACTCGCTCGCGGTGCTGGACGCGGCGGGCGCCAGGACGGCCAACGTCGTGGGCCTTTCGATGGGCGGGTTCACAACGCTCCACCTCGCTGTCCGCCACCCGGATCGCATTCGCGCCGCGGTGGTCGCAGGCGTCGGGTACGGGTCGCAGCCGGAGAAGCGTGAGCAGTTCCGCAAGGAGAGCCACGCGATCGCCGATGCTTTCGAGTCGCAGGGATCGGCCAGGGTGGCCGAGAGCTACGCCGTCGGGCCGGCGCGTGTGCAGCTGCAGGTGAAGAACCCGAGGGCCTGGCACGAGTTTGCCGCCGCGCTTGCGCAGCACGATCCGATCGGCGCCGCTCTGACGATGCGTGGCGTACAGGCGGCGCGCCCCGCGCTGTACGACCTGAAGCGCGAGTTGGGCGCAGTGCTCACTCCGGTCCTGATCGTCGCCGGCGACGAGGACGAGGGCAGCCTCGAGCCTTCCCTCATGCTGAAGCGGACGATGCCCAGCTCAGGACTTGTGATCCTGCCTCGCACCGGCCACACGGCCAACCTCGAGGATCCGGAAGCTTTCAACCGCGCCGTAGGTGCATTCCTCGCGGCGGTCGAGAAGGGCGAGTGGCGCAAGCGCGATCCGCGCGCGATTTCCACCTCGATCACCGGGGTCCAGGCGCCGTAGCCCTGCGCAGCGCTCTCGAGAAGAACCTGCGAGCTTTCGAGCGGGTGAGCTCCGTCCAATCGCTGAAGGCCGCCGCCGTGGCCATCGTCGTGCTCGACAACCACGGGCAGCCGTGCGTCCCCATCTTTCAGAGAACCTCTGACATGAGCAGGCACGCGGGCCAGATGGCCTTGCCTGGCGGCAGGCTTCACGAGGGCGAGCCGGGCGCGGGCAAGGCGCACCCAGAGAGTGTCGAGGCCTGCGCCATGCGCGAGCTTGAGGAGGAGCTGGGGCTCACCGTCAGCCCGGACGACGTGTTGGGGTTGCTCGACGACTTCGACACCCGCTCCGGGTTCACGATCACGCCCGTGGTGATGTGGTCCGAGGCCGAGGTCACGGCCCTGCAGCCCTCGCAGTTCGAGGTGGCGCTGCTCTTCGTCATCCCGATACCCGAGCTTCGAGCAGCGACCTCACGCGCCCGGCCCGGCCGGTCGTTTTCCTTGAAGCTCGAGCAAGTCGAGGTTTTCGCCCCGACCGCGGCGATCCTCTACCAGTTCAGCGAGGTCGCTCTCGACGGCCGCCCGGCGCGCGTGCGCGACTTCTACCAGCCACCCTTCACGCACCGCTAACGCGCGATCACGCCCTGGCGTGCGGCGCCGAGGCCCGTCGCGAGCATGACACCGCAGATCCCGATCGTCACGACGAGCGGTAGATGCCAGCCGCCGCTCATCGAATGCAGCAGCCCGGCGACCAGTGGTCCCAGCGCCGAGATCATGTAGCCGATCCCCTGCGCCATGCCCGACAGGCGTGCGGCGATCACCGCGTCGCGGGCGCGCGAGGCCATCAGGAGCAGGGTCACGCTGAACGTTCCGCCGGTTCCGATCCCGAGCAGAGTCGCCCACAGCAGCGCAAGCCGCGAAGGGGCGACCAGTACCCCGATCAGGCCGAGCATCGTCAATCCGCCCGTGCACATCACAGCCAGTCGCGGGCGCCCGAAGCGATTGGCCAGCAGCGGAGCCGCGAAGTTGCCGGCGATGCCGACGGTGGACATTACAGCCAGCACCGCGCCCGCGGCGGCGGGGGTCGTGCCCAGGTCGCGGTAGATCGTGGGCAGCCAGGACAGCAGCGTGTAGAACAGCGCCGACTGCAGGCCGAAGAAGATCGTGATCTGCCAGGCGTGCCGATCCTTGAGCAGGCTGATGTCGGAACCCTTCGCCCGGGCGCCCGGTCGTGGCTGGCCAAGCTGCGGCAGCCACACGGCGAACGCAATCGCAGCCGGCACAGCCCAGATCGCCAGCGCCAGCGCGACCGATCCGCCAAAGACGTGAACCAGCGGCACCGTGAAGCCGGCGGCCAGGCCCGCACCGATCGAGAGCGACATCGTGTAGGCGGCGGTCATCTCGCCGACGTGGTGGGGGAAGCGCCGGCGCAGGACACTCGGCATCATGACGTTCATCACGGCGACCGCAACGCCGCAGAGGATGGTGCCGGCGAACAGCGAAAAGCTCGGCCACCAGGGCCGTAGCGCAAGGCCTGCACAGAGAGCGGCGCACATGACAAGCAGCCCGCGCTCCTCGCCGAGCCTTCCCGAGAGCGGCGGTCCGGCGAAGGCGGCCAGGCTGAAGCAGATCACCGGGATCGTCACCAGGAGCGAGCGCCCGATGTCGTTCAGTTGCAGGTCGCGCAGCACGGGCGGAATCTCGCCCACCGCGATGCGCAGGTTCAGAGCGAGCAGCACGATGCCCGCGGCGGTCAGCCGCTTCAGCGCGATCTGGCTCGAATCAGCGAACGTACGCGCTCGGGTGTGAATGGAAGCGTTCCGTCGGGTACCGAGAGCGCGTCGGCGATTGCATTCGCGATCGCGGCCGTCGAGCCAATCGTGCCACCCTCACCGATTCCTTTCGTCCCAAGCTCGTGCACCGTGGAAGGCGTGAACAGGTGCTCGATCTCGATCACCGGCACCTCGCCCGCGGTCGGGATCAGGTAATCCATGAAGCTGCCGCTCAGCAGCTGGCCGTCGGCTCCGTAGGTGATCTCTTCCATCAACGCGGCGCCGATCCCTTGCGCAACGCCCCCCATGACCTGGCCGTCCACGATCATCGGGTTGATCACCGTCCCGCAGTCCTCGGCGATGACATAACGGCCGACCTCCACGGCGCCGCTCCCCGGATCGACCTCGACGAAACAGACGTGCGTGGCGTAAGGGTGGGAGGCCTGGACCGGGTCGTAGGTCACTGACACGTCCAGGTGATGGCCGCCGTTGGCCGAGGCATCCGCGGCCACGAGTTGGGCCAGCGTCATCCGGGCGCTCTCTCCGTCGACGACGATGTCCGAGCCCTCGATCGCCAGCCGCTCGACCGGTTGGTCGAGGCGGTACGAGGCCGCGTTGAGGATCTCCTCGCGAAGCTGCTTGGCGGCGCGAGAGGTGGATGTCGCCGCCGTGACCGAGCTGCGGCTCATGAACGAACCCGTGCCGCGGCCGACCCTTGAGGTGTCGGTTTGCTCGACGATCACCGTCTCTGGGTCGATGCCCATCGCTGCCGCCGCCACCTGCGCGAAGGTGGTTTGAACGCCCTGCCCGATCGCCGGGCAGCTCGTCTGCACGCGGACGCGGCCCGCCTCATCGACCCATACCCGCGCGGTATCGGTGCCTGGAATCCCGACCATGCCGCGGCCCTTGAAGGTCGACGATCCGGCGCCAGTGAACTCGACGTATGAGCCGAGTCCGATGCCGACCAGCCGCCCGGACGCCCTGGCCCTGGCCTGCTCGGCGCGGGCGCGCTTGTAGTCGAAGGTGGAGAGGGCCGCCTCCAGGGTGGCGAGATAGTCGCCCGACTCGTATGGATGGCCTGTCACGGCGGTGTACGGCATCTGCTCCGCGGTCACGAAGTTGCGGCGTCGCACCTCGGCGGGGTCGATACCGAGCCGGGTCGCGATGAGATCCATCAGCCGCTCGTGCGTGAGCACGGCGGTGACCATCCCGACGCCGCGATAAGGTCCTTCCGGGCACTTGTTGGTGGCGAGGGCGTAGGAGTCGTACTCGTAGTCGCGAATGTCATACGGGCCGGGGATGAGGCCCGCGCATGTCATCGGGTCGAGCAGCGGCCCATGCGGCCTGATGCCGTAGGCGCCGATGCTGGACAGCACCGTCGCGCGAAGTCCCAGCACCCGGCCGTCGTTCCGGACGGCGGCGCTGAAGCGGATCCTCTGGTCGCGCGCATGGTTTGCCGCCTGGAGGTGCTCGGAGCGGTCTTCGATCCATTTGACGGCGGCGTGCACCTGCAGCGCGATCCATGGCAGCAGGATCTCTTCGGTGTAAACGTGCGCCTTCAGGCCGAACCCGCCGCCAACATCGGTGGCGACCACCCGAACTCTCGCCTCGGGCAAATCCAGGCTCTCGACAATCGCCTCCGCCACGAGATGCGGGACCTGTGTCGAGCTCCACGTGACCACGCCGCCCGAACCATCGGCCGTCGCGATCACGCCCCGGCCCTCGATCGGTGCGGCGGACACGCGCGGGTGGCTGACCTCGCCCTCCACCACGACATCTGCGGCAGCGAACGCCTTCTCGACATCGCCCATCGTGCGATGGCCGAGGAAGTACTGGTTCTTCGGCACCGACTCGTGAACCAGCGGCGCGCCGGCGGCCATCGCCTCCTCGAAGGTGGTCACCGCCTGCAGGGGTTCGAAGTCTGTGCGGATCAGCTCCAGCGCATCTTCCGCCTGGTAGCGCGTGCCGGCCACCACCGCGGCCACGATCTCACCGACGAAACGGACGCGATCGACCGCGATGATGGGCCGGTCAGGCGCAATGGCGCCGGGTGTGGTCAGGTGTACTCGCATGGGAGCGCACGTGCCAGCCAGGTCGGCGCCGGTGAACACCGCGACCACGCCGGGCGCACGGCGCGCGGCCTCAGCGTCGACGGTGTTGATGCGTGCGCTCGCGGACGGGCTGCGCAGCAGCGCCACGTGAAGCAGGCCTTCGGGCTTGAGGTCGTCGATGAAGCGGGCGAGGCCTCGCAGAAGGGGATCGTCCTCGAGACGGAGCAGGTTCCTCCCGATCGGTCCAGCCTGCACGTTCACCCCCTCATCATGTTCTCAAGCCTTGACAGTCCGGACAATTAGTAATACAAATCACCGACATCGGCAAGCGGGTACTTCGGCGCGACAGGGTGGTGACGCCTGTGGGGGGCACGTCTCTCGCACACAAGGCCCGCGAGGAGATCCTGCACTCGATCCTCGAGCGCCGCTTCGAGGATAGCCGCCTACCGCCGGAGAACGAGCTGGCCGACATGCTCGGCGTCAGCCGGACGACGGTCCGCTCTGCGCTTCAGTCGCTCGAGCAGCATGGAGTCCTCACCCGCAGCCCGGGCCGGGGGACTCAGGTTCACGGCCTGCTCAGCCCTTCCATGGTCGCCTTACAGCGACTGATCGGGTTCACCCGGCTGCTCGAGGAGCAGGGCTACACCGTCGAGACGCTGACCGACGCCAGGATCACCACCACCGCGCCCGCGGATGTGATCGAGGCGCTGGGGGTCGACAAGGCGACCCCGATCTACGAGATCGACCGCCTCTTCGTGGCCAGCGGCAGCCCGGCGATCTGGGCCATCAACTACATCCAGACTTCGCTCTTCGCCGAGCCGCCGCTCGAAAGCCAGCTCGCCCAATCGCCCTTCGAAATGGGTGCCCTGTTGATCGGAGGACCGGTCGACCACGCGCTGGTGGAGCTGGTGCCGCTCAAGGCGACCAGGGAGGTCGTGAAGCAGCTCGAGATGAAGCCGGGCGAGGCCTACATCCAGCTCAAGGAGCTCCACCTGTCGGAGTCCGGAGCGGTGCTGGGCTTCAGCCTGATCCACGTCAACGATCGCTTCATCCGCTTCCGGCTGCACCGCGGCGGCGACGGACGGTGACTAAGGCGACAGCGACCCCCGAGGCCGCCCTGCAGGGTATCGGCAGCTCGCCCCTGCGCAAAGAAGACTGGCCTCTCGTCCGCGGAGAGGGGACGTTCGTCGCAGATTTCAAGCGTCCCGGAATGGTCCACGCGTTCGTCGTGCGCAGCCCGTTCGCGCACGCCCGATTCACAACGATCGACCGCGAAGCGGCGCTGGCCGCGCCGGGGGTCATCGACGTGATCACCGCTCAGGATCTTCCCGATCGCGGCAGGCCCATCCCGACCCGCATGTTCAAGGACGAGGGATCGAACCGCTTCCTGCAACGCCCGCTGGCCGATGGCGTCGTGCGCTATTCCGGCGAGCCGGTGGCGGTGGTGATCGCGGACACGCGCTACAGCGCCGAGGACGCGGCCGAGCTGCTGAGGGTTGATTACGAGCCGCTCGCCGTGGTGCTCGACCCGGACGATGCCGTGGCTGAGGACGCGCCGCTCTTGCAGCCGCATACCGGAACCAACGTGGCGGGCCACCTGGTCGTGGAGATAGGCGCACTCGATGAAGCCTTCGCCGGAGCCGACCTGGTGATCGAAGAGGAGTTCTGGATCCAGCGCCATGCGGCCGTGCCTCTGGAGACGCGCGGCCTGCTGGCCGAGTACGACGCGAAGACAGAATCACTGACCGTGTGGGGCGCGGCCAAGATTCCCCACGTCAACCGGGCGATCCTGGCCCGGCTGCTCGGTTGGAACGACGAGAGGAGGATCCGGCTCATCGAGCTGCACGTCGGTGGAGGCTTCGGCGCGCGAGGCGAGTTCTACCCGGAGGACTACCTGATCCCGTTCGCCGCCATGCGGACCGGGAGGCCGGTGGCGTGGGTGGAGGACCGCGAGGAGAACCTGCGTGCAACCAACCAATCCCGCGAGCAGGTGCATCGCGTCGAGATGGCTCTCAAGGCCGACGGCACCTTTCTAGCCCTCAAGGACAGCTTCATCAACAACACGGGTGCGTACGTGCGCACGCACGGCATGACGGTGCCAGGGCTGAGCGTGTCGATGCTGCCCGGACCTTACCGATGGCCGGCCTACCGTGGCGAATATCGCAGCGTCGTGACCAACAAGACTCCGGGTGGCACCTACCGTTCGCCCGGCAGGTTCGAGATCAACTTCGTCCGAGAGCGGCTGGTCGACATGGCAGCGCACCGCCTTGGCATCGACCCGGTGGAGATTCGGCGCCGAAACCTGATCGACAGGGCGAGCTTTCCGCACGACACCGGCACCCTGTTCGACGGCCACCCGGTGATCTATGACAGTGGGGATTACGTGCTGCTGCTCGAGAAGGCGCTGGCGGCCTTCGACTACGAGGGCATGAAGCGCTGGCGCAAAGAGCCGGCTTCGGATGGCTTGCGGCGCGGGCTCGGCATGGGTTTCTTCGTCGAGAAGGCCGGACCAGCCGAGCGCGAGTACGCGCGTGTGGAGCTGAACGAGAACGGCGATGTCATCGTGTACACCGGCACCGCTTCGGTCGGCCAGGGCGTCGAGACCATCCTCGCCCAGGTGTGTGCGAGTCACCTCGGACTTCCTTATGAACGCATCACCGTCGTGCACGGAGATACCGGAGTCATTCCTGAGGGGATGGGCGCGTTCGGCAGCCGCGCGGCGATGCTCGGTGGCGCAGCGGTGATGCGGGCCTCGGAGGAGATCAAGAGACGGCTGCTCGAAGCCGCGGCAGAGGAGCTCGAGGCGGCGCCCGCCGACCTCGTGCTCACCACCATGGGGGTCTCGGTGATAGGCGCGCCTTTGCGCACTGTCTCCCTCACCAGGCTCTTGAGCGCCGGAGGCGGGGTGATCAAGCAGGAGGACCGTTTCGTGTGCGAGCTGCTGGGCTTTCCGTACGGAATTCACTTCGCCGCTGTCGAGGTCGACCCGGCGTCCGGCGCGGTTCACATACATCGCTTCGCGGTTGCCTACGACATCGGCCGCTGCATCAACCCCGTCCTGGTCAAGGGCCAGATCGCGGGTGGGTTCGCACAGGGTGTCGGCGGCGCTCTGCTGGAGGAGTTCAGCTTCGATGCAAGCGGCCAGCCGCTGTCGGCGAGCTTCATGGACTACCTGCTGCCGACTTCGGAAGACGTTCCGGACATCGAGGTGCTCATCACCGAGGATGCGCCCTCGCCGCTGAATCCGCTTGGAGTAAAAGGGGCGGGGGAGGGCGGCACCGCGGCAGTGGGCGCGGCGATCGCGAACGCCGTATCCGATGCGCTCGGCCGCGAGGTGACGCGCCTGCCGCTGAACCCTCAGCGGGTGGTCGAGCTGGCGACAGCATGAAGCCCGCGCAGTTCGAGTACGACGACCCGCAAACCCTGGACGAGGCGCTGGAGCTGCTGGCCCGCCACGGCGACGACTGCAAGGTGCTGGCGGGCGGCCAGAGCCTGGTGCCGCTGATGAACTTCCGCCTGGCGCGCCCGGGACGTCTGATCGATATCAACGGCGTCGCCTCGCTTTCGCATATCACCAGCGAAAGCGGGCGGCTCGTGATCGGCGCGATGACGCGCCACGTCGAGCTCGAACGCTCGACGGAGGTCGCCCGGCAGTCCCCGCTGCTGACGGAGGCGATCGGCTGGGTGGGACACAGCCAGATCCGAAGCCGAGGAACCATCGGTGGTTCCGTCGCCCACGCGGACCCCGCGGCGGAGCTGCCGGCGGCGCTGGCCGCTCTGGATGCGACGTTCCACATGCGCTCCAAGCAGGGCGCGCGCGTGCTCGGCTGGAAGCAGTTTTTCGTCTCCGAGTTCACCACCGCCCTCGCGCCGGACGAGCTGGTCACGGCGGTCCAGGTGCCTGACCAAGACCCTTCGACGGGCACGGCGTTCGTCGAGTACGCGAGGCGGCACGGCGACTTCGCGCTTGGCGGTGCCGCCGTGACCATCAAGCTCGGTCGTGACGGCCGCTGCGAGAACGCGACGATCGCGCTCCTGTCGGCGGGCCCCGCCCCGGTGAGGGCTGAGGCCGCCGAGAAGCAGCTTCGGGGCGCCAGGATCGACGAATCCTCCATCCACGCCGCATCCGTGGAGGCGGTGAAGGGGCTGCATCCGACCACCGACCTTCATGGGAGCACGGAATACCGGGTGGGCCTGCTCCAGACGATGACCGAGCGGGCACTCACCAAAGCAGCGGAGCGCGCGAGGAGCATGACCGGGTGAATCGAAAAATCTCAGTCGAGATCAATGGACAAGTCGTGGACGGTCTCGTCGAGCCAAGGCTGTTGCTCGCCGACTTCATCCGCGACAACGCCTCGCTCACCGGGACTCACCTGGGCTGCGAGCATGGAGTGTGCGGTGCCTGCACGGTTCAGCTCGATGGCCGTCCGGTGCGATCGTGCTTGCTGTTCGCCGTGCAGGCAAACGGCCGCCGCATCGCGACGGTCGAGGGCATGGCGCCGAGCGCAACCACGCTCCATCCTCTCCAGCAGGCGTTCCATGAAAGCCACGCGCTCCAGTGCGGCTTCTGCACGCCAGGGATCCTCATGACGATGGAAGCGTTCCTGCGCGAGGAGCCGGACCCAACGCCGGAGCGCATTCGCAGCGCGCTTGCCGGCAACCTCTGCCGGTGCACCGGTTACCAGAACATCATCACAGCGGTGCGTCTGGCGGCGGACAGGCTCCAGCAGACGAGGGCCTGAGGTGCTGATCGACGTCCACTCGCATTACATGCCGAAGGCGCTGGCGCGTGCGCTCGAGCGTCGGTTGGGCGCACCGCGGATCTTCAAGCGCGGGGACCAATCGTTCATCGAGTAGGGCGAATGCGACCTCGCAAGGATATGGCCGTCCCCAATGGCCCGCGGGCGGCCGGGGGCGGCCGCCGCGAGCACTGGGAGGGGATGAGCGCACGGCGCTCGGATTGGGGTTCACTCTTTTTACCGCCCGGGCGCGGGATTGTCGCCATGTCCTGCTATGGGTTGAGAGCCCTAAAAATACGGGGGCCGTAGAGCTTCAGAACCTCGGGGGGCCTGCCTAGTTGAGTCGACGCTCTGATGCGTTTGCGGGCGAGCTGGGACGCGCTGCTCGACCCACTGGCGAAGTGCGTTGAGATTGAGGGCTCCCGTCACCCGGTCGCGCTCTCTTGAACCCTCCATCAGGACCAGCGTCGGAATACCCCGGATTCCAAATCTCTCCTGGAGGGCGGGCGCCTGGTCGGTGTTGACTTTGACCACCTTCAGCTCGCCGGCCCGCTCCTGGGACAGACGCTCGACCGCCGGGGCCACGATCCGGCACGGAGCGCACCACGGAGCCCAGAAATCGATGAGCACGGGAATCGGGCTGTTCTCGGCCACCGCGCCGAAGTCCGCCGCGCCGGCTTCGGCCAGCCAGGGCAGCGGCCGGCCGCACTTCGGGCAGTGCGGCACCCCTTCGGCAGCGGCCCGGACGCGTGTCTTCTGACCGCAGCTCGGGCAGGTGACGACGTGGGGCTCATTCATCTCTTACGTATAGGTCCCCGATCTGAAGTCTGCCCAAACTCGCCACAACGCGTAGGCATACGCTTATCCGCATGGGAATCGAGCTGGCCGATTTCGGGCGCACCGGGCACAAGAGCAGCCGCACCCTTTTCGGCGCGGCGGCCCTATCCCGGGTGACCCAGGAGGTCGCCGATCGCACGCTCGAGGTCCTGCTTCGCCATGGCGTCAATCACATCGATACGGCGGCCGTGTATGGCGACTCGGAACTGCGTATCCGGCCGTGGCTCAAGCGTGAACCTGGACGTTTTTTCCTTGCGACCAAGACGGATGCACGGACCGCCAAGGATGCTCGCGACGAGCTGCACAGGTCGCTGGATCGGCTTGGCGTCGACCACGTCGATCTGTGGCAGCTACACAATCTCGCCGACCCGATCGAGTGGGACATTGCGCTGAGCCCGGGCGGAGTGATCGAGGCAGCGGTCGATGCCCGCGCGCAGGGCCTCGTTCGATTCATCGGTGTCACCGGCCATGGAGCACAGATCGCGGCCAACCACCGGCGCAGCCTCGAGCGCTTCGACTTCGATTCCGTCCTGCTGCCCTACAACTTCGTGACCATGCACCTGCCCTATTACGCCGAGAATTTCGAGGCGCTCGTCAACACATGCGCCGAGCACAAGGTCGCGGTGCAGACGATCAAGTCCATCGCTCTGCGGCCCTGGCGAGGCAGGGAGCATACACATGCGACGTGGTACGAGCCGCTCGAGAAGCAGGCCGACATCGACCTCGCGGTGTGGTGGGTGCTCGGGCGGCCGGGCATGTTCCTCAACACCGCTGGTGACGTCGACCTGCTGCCTTTGGTCCTGGATGCCGCCGAACGTTTCGAACATCGGCCCGGCGATGCCCAGATGGCCGCGATGCTGGAGAGCGAAAAGACCGAACCGATATTTGTATAGGTTGCTGGCTACTCGTCCGCGGTCCACTCCGCCAGCTCGAGGGGCTGAGGCGGGCCTAGCGCCCGCAGGACGAGGCGCATCGCGCCGAGAGCGACCGTTGCCACGATGATCACGGTTCGCATGCGGTACATCCTCCGGAAAGCCTGGGGCAGCTCATGGATGACCACATTGCGGCCGCAAGGATCACGGCGAAAGGTCACGTCCGCACAAGGCCGGCGGGACCAGTTCGTATGAACCGGCCAGTGCAGACGCCGGTTCTCGGCATGATCAGCACGCGTTCTGGCCAGGTCTTGGGGCGCCGTGGCCTGGGCCGCCACTTCGCCTGGGTTCTATCCGCTGCTTGCGGGACTCCTTGGCGAATAGGTCCCGAGCATCATCCGCCGGCGGCGGCATCTGATATACCTCGTGTGGGCCACATGAATCGATGAACGACTCCGCTCCAACCGGCGAACCCGAGACTGGCGAACCGCTGCCTGGCGAGCGTCAAACCCGCCTGAGCGGTGCCTGGACGGCCATCGTCGTCGGCCTGGTCGCCATGGTCGTGATCCTCGTCTTCATCCTGCAGAACCAGCAGAGTGTCGAGGTCACGTTCCTGGTCTTCAAAGGCCACCTGCCGCTGGCGGTGGCGCTGCTGTTCGCACTGATCCTCGGCGCGGTCATCGTGGTCGCCTTCGGGGCGGCTCGCATCCTTCAGCTCCGGATGGTGGCCGGTCGGGCGCGGCGCAAGGGCCCGAGCCACCCTCCCAAGCCGGAGTGACAGACCCCAAGAAACGCCAAAAGAGACCCGAAAGCAAGCCCGCAACGCGCCGAGCGGCGAAGCAGGGCCCAAAGCCCAAGGCCGGCGATCCGGAGGTCACCGACACCAAAGCCACCGAGCCGACCAGCGCACCGGTGGTCGCGGCCGGGCCCGTGGCCGTGCATGTGGACGCGGGCGACGTCAAAGTGGTGGTCGCGCCTCCCGGCAGGGCTGGGATCGACCGCCGCCTCTACCGGCTGATCAACGGTCTGCCGCACACGACGACCACCGACCGCTATGTCAGCGTGCTCTCAGACCTTGGCGAGGGGCTCGGGTGGGTGGCCGCAGGAATCGCCCTGGGCATTCTCGGCGGTTCCAAGGGGCGCCGGGCCGGTGCCGCCACGGCCGTCGCATCGCTGGCGGCGACCTACGTCGTCCAGGTTCGGGTCAAGCCCCTGTTCCGCCGCGTACGGCCATTTGTCAATCGCGAAGCTCGCGTGGTCGGGATCCGCCCGGCCGACCACTCGTTTCCATCCGGCCACACCGCATCATCCTTCGCCGCCGCAACCGCCCTCGGGTTCTTCTATCCAAGGGCCGCCCCGCTCGCGTACGGGCTGGCGACCGCGGTCGGCGTCTCCAGAGTTCATCTCGGCGTCCACTTTCCCAGCGACGCTGCGGTCGGCGGAGTGATCGGGATCGGGATCGGGACCTTCAGCGCCTGGGTGTTCAAGAAGCGAGCGAATTAGTAGGACCCAAACTTGTTCCGCTTGGCGCACCGGACGTGCTGCGGTCGCCCTGCTTGGGCCCAGTCGCGAACGCTCGATCTGTGACCCGCCGCAACGACACCACGAAGGTCAGCCAGGCGATGGCGATGAGCAGCCCCGCAAGGACATCGCTCGGCCAGTGGGTCCCCGCGTAGATCCTGTCGAGCCCCACGGCTACGACAATCCCCGCCACGACTGCCCAACCGATCGGTCTTGCCCAACGTGGCAGATACCTATGGCCGAGGCACAGCATCAAGACGGCGGCGCTGATCGTGATGAAGATGATGTGCCCGCTGGGAAAGCTGGTCGAACCGGGATGCTCGGTCACACGAAGGACCTGGCCGACTACAGGCCGCGGCCTGTTGACCAGGTGCACGATGGCTTCGTACCAGAGGCCGCCGGCGAGCGCGGCAAGTGCCAGGAACCATGCGCGACGATTCAACAGAAGCACGAGGAGGATGACGACTATCTGCATCGGGATCCCGCCGGGTCCGCCGAGCCAGGTGAACAAGGGGAACGTAACGGTGATCGGGCCCAGGTTGGTCGCCTGGATGTCCCGCTCGACCGTCGCGTCCAGCGAAAGGAAGGGATGCATGACTACCACCCCGGTGATAAGGCCGACCGCGACCGCGGCCGCGATCGCGACGGCGAGCAGGGGGACTCGGATCAAGACGACGTCGCCCGCGCGCGGCCTCGAAACCATCGGAAGCTCGGGGACGGCAGCCAGCGCTCGGGGAGCCAGAGCACGAACGCCGACCAGCCGATGCCGAGCAGGACGCCGCCGATGACGTCGCTCGGCCAGTGCGCGCCCGCCCAGACCCTGGCGATGCACGTGAGCACGATCACCACCACGACGAGAGTCCAGAGGATTGGCCGGAAAACAGGTCTGATCTTTGGAGCGATGGACACGGCGATCATGAAGGCCATCCAGGTGAAGAAGACCGCATGACCGCTCGGGAAGCTGAAGCCGGTCGTCGGCGACAGGATGTGGACGAGATCCGCGGGCGGCCGCTGCCGTGAGATGACGAGCTTGATTAGGTTGTCGATCAGGCTCGAGATGCTGCCGATCAACATCAGCCAGCCGGCTCGGCGCTCCAGGATGAAGAGCGCGACGATGGCAACGGCACCGATCAACACCTGCCAGATGCCGGCGCTCGCGTTGATCAGCTCCATCGGATAGACGATGGGGCCCCAGTTGAGCTCCTGGATGAACCTGGCGATCGGGATGTCAAACGGAAGCACATCGTTCTGCACGACAAGGAAGGTGTCGATCGCGAAGAGGATGAAGACCACGAGCGCCGTCGGACCGAGCCATCGCCTGGCCGTCGGTCCGGGTCTCCCCGCAATGACCTCCGCAGCAGCCTGCTTGGGTTCGGCGAGAGGCGCTGAGTCTTTGGCCAGTGCGCTCAACTTGGGAGGATCACCTGCAATGCGCTCAGCTCCGCGGTGATGGTTGCCGGCGTGCGGCCCATCTGTGCGTTGTCAGCGTAGATCCGCACCTTTGGCTTGGTGGTCACCTCGAGCTTGCGGAACTTGAATACCTGGCCCAGGCCGCCTTCCTTGTGCTTGGAGAGAATGGCGCGGGCGAGCACCCGCTTGACGATGTCCGTGCGACTCGCGCCCGCGTGAACCGACAGCTCCAGGTATGGATCCTTGGGCGTCTTGTCGCTCACCGGCATCTGCGAGCCGATCGACGTTGTGTTGGTGAAAACGAGAGACATGCAGGTGCCGCTGCCCCGGATGTCGCCCGTCAGCTCATAGGTGAACGGCCGGGCCTCGGCAACGTGCTTGATATCCTCAGCGAACGCTCCGAACGCCTTGTCCTTGGCGGACTCGCCGGCTGCGATGGTCTCGCCGAAGAGACCGATCGCCGCGGCCTCCAGGAATATCTTTCCGTTCAAACGCCCAAGCGTGATGGGGTGAGGTTTCCCGGTCTTGACCACCCGGATGGCAGCATCGACCGTGGTCGGCAGGTGCAGCGACTTGGCGAAGTTGTTGAAGGTGCCCATCGACAGGATGCCGAGTGGGTGCTTGGTGTCGGCAAGCTTCCGGACGACCCAGCCGATCGTGCCGTCTCCGCCCGCCACGATGATCGTAGCCGTTGGAGAGAGAAGCTTCTCCAGGTCCATCTTTGGATCGAATTCGACGATCAGGCTGCCGGCGAAGGCTTTGCGGAGCTTCGCCTCGATCTCGGGTGTCATCGAGCCCGCCTTGGAGCTCATGATCAGCAGGCTGGTCGTCTGTTTCGCCCTGGTCGCCCGCTTGAGGCTGGACCTTCCAGTAAGTGTGGCTGTGCTCATGCGGCTTCAACTCCTTCCTGTCCGACGATTCCGAGGGTCTTGCGTTGCATCCGCTTCTGGGTGTTGACTCCGCTCCCGGCGGCAACCTTGCTCCAGGTCCCGTCCCCGGCCAGCTCCCACGCGAGCGTGTCATCGGACAGTTCGAGCTCCAGGAATTGATCGATTTCCGCATTCAGATCCGAGTCGGCCACGGGGACGACGGCCTCCACCCGCCGGTCGAGGTTGCGAGGCATCAGGTCGGACGAGCCGATGAGAACGTGACGGTTGGTTTCGGTTCCAAAGCGAAAGATCCGTGAGTGCTCCAGATAATGGCCCACCAGAGAACGGACGCGGATTCCGTCCGACAGCCCGGGCACGCCCGGCTTGAGACAGCAGATGCCGCGCACGATCAGGTCGATCCGGGCACCTGCCTGCGACGCTCGGTACAGAGCATCGATCACCTCCGGGTCGACAAGGTTGTTGACCTTGATCACGATTCGCCCTCCCGGGCTCAACGCCTCTTGGTGGATCAGCTCGACGATCCCCGATCGAAGCGTGGTGGGCGCGACCAGAAGCTTCCGGTAGCTGCTCTGGTGGCTGTAGCCGGTGAGGTAGTTGAAGAGCTCCGCGATGTCTGCCGTCACATCCGGATCTGCCGTGAACAGCCCGATGTCCTCGAACAAGCCGGCTGTGGCCGCGTTGTAGTTGCCGGTGGCGATGTGGGCGTAACGCCGGACGCCGGCGCCCTCCTGCCGCACGACCAGCATGAGCTTGGCGTGTGTCTTGAGGCCGACCAGGCCGTACACGACGTGAACTCCCGCTTCCTCCAACGCCTTGGCCCACTCGATGTTCGCCTGCTCGTCGCCACGCGCCTTCAGCTCAACGAGCGCTACCACCTGTTTGCCTGCCTGGGCCGCGATTTTGAGCGCCCGTGCGATCGGGCTCTCGGGACCTGATGTCCGGTACATGGAAATCTTGATTCCGAGAACGTCCTTATCGCGCGCGGCCTGCTCGATGAATGCCTCGACCGAGGTCACGAATGAGTCATAGGGGTGATGCACGAGGAGGTCTCCGCTGCGCAGCACTCCGAAGAAGTCGACCTGCTCGCTGCCGTCTGGGCGAAGCCTTGCTTGAGTCGCAGGCATTGTTGCCCTCGCGGTCAGCGGATTGCTGCCTGGCACCTGGATCGAAAGAAGGCCGGTCAGATCCAGCATCCCCGTCACCGAGTACACATCCTGAGAGCCGAGCTNNAGCTCCGCCTGGACCGCGGCCATCAGGTCTTCCGCCTCGTCGTCGTCCAGGTCGAGGTCCGCGTCGCGTGTCACCCGGAAGTAGTGATGGCTGACGATTTCCATTCCCGGGAACAGCGCAGGCAGGTGGAGGGCGATCACCTGCTCGAGTGGCACGAATCGCTCGCCGTCAGGCAACGCGATGAAACGCGGCAGCACGGGAGGCACCTTGACCCGGGCGAATCGCGGCTTGTGCCGCGTCGGGTCGCGGACCATCACCGCGAGGTTGAGCGAGAGGTTGGAGATGTACGGAAACGGGTGGGCCGGATCGACCGCCAGCGGCGTGAGCACTGGAAAGATCCGCTCGTGGAACACAACTGCGAGCAGGTCATGGTCAGCCTTGGACAGCTCGCTTGCGTCGACCATCTTGAAGCCGGCGCCGGCCAGTGCGGGCACGATGTCCGCGCTGAAGGTTGCCGACTGGCGCTCGATCAGGTTGCGCACCTTCTCCCCGATTCCGTCCAGCTGCTCCTCGGGGGTCATTCCGTCAGGTGAGGTCAGCATCTGCGGCGCCATGAGCTGTTCATGAAGGCCTGCCACCCGCACCTGGAAGAAGTCGTCGAGGCTGTCGCTCACGATGGCCAGGAAACGGATCCTCTCCCCCAGGGGGCGTGCCACGTCTTCGGCCATGGCGAGCACGCGGCTGTCGAAGTCCAGTCGTGACAGCTCTCGATTGAAGAACCTCTCGCGAGGCAGGGCACGCGTCTGCGTCGCCGATCGAACCGTCGCCCTTACCGCCATCGACCTACCTCTTCCGCTCCTGGAGCGCGTAAGCGTGATCTCTCGGAGCCGGAATGGCGGGCGCGATTGCGCTCAAGCCGCCCGATCCATCAGGCGGATCCAGCGTGCGCACGCGAACGAGTGGAGGCCCAGCGCCACAAGCCCCAACGCGACGATCCCCAACAGAATCCGTCCGAAGGGCTGGGCCAGCAGGAACACAAACGCTCCGCTGAAACCCTGGACCTGGGCCGGGTCATGATGGATGCCCGCCTGCACGACAAACCAACCGATCACCAAGAAAATCACGCCGCGGGCGAACATCCCGAATCGGCCGAGCTTCACTGCGATATCCCTAGTCGTCGCGCTCATCTCGGCGCCCTTCAGGTCCCGTGCGAAGGTGGCTCGATAGGCTTCCAGGAACTGCCCCAGGGCAATCCCGATCACAACCAGGCCGATGAGAATCGTGAGAG
>PLYZ01000084.1 GCA_003151935.1 Candidatus Dormiibacterota bacterium
CGCACGGCACCAACCCGGCGAGCGCCGCGCTCAGCGGGTTCCACGTCGTGGAGGTGAAGTCGGGTCCCGACGGGCGGATCAGCCTCGCCGATCTGGAATCGAAGCTGTCTCCGCGGGTCGCAGCCCTCATGCTGACTAACCCCAACACGTTGGGGCTGTTCGAGCGGCAGATACTGGAAATTGCGGAAATGGTGCATGCCACGGGCGCAATGCTCTACTACGACGGGGCCAACTTGAATGCGTTCATGGGCATCTGCCGGCCTGGTGACATGGGATTTGACGCGGTCCACATGAACCTGCACAAGACCTTCACCACCCCGCACGGCGGCGGTGGCCCGGGCGCCGGCCCTGTGGGCGTCAAAGCCGACCTGGTGCCGTTCCTTCCCACCCCGACCGTGGAGCGCACGAACGGCCATCTCAAGCTGGACTTCAAGCGCCCCAGGTCGATCGGGCGCGTGCGCAGCTTCTACGGCAACTTCGGCATGCTCGTCCGGGCGTATGCCTACATCGTGGCCATGGGCGGTGACGGCCTCACCCAGGCTTCGCGCGACGCCGTGCTTTCGGCCAACTACCTTCGCAAGCAGGTCGAGGGCGAGCTCGAGCTGCCCCACGACGGGCCGTGCATGCACGAGTTCGTGGCGAGCGCGCACAACCTGGCCGGAGAGGGCGTGCGGGCGCTTGACGTCGCCAAGGCTCTGCTGGAGCGGGATTTCTACGCCCCGACCGTGTATTTCCCCCTGGTGGTGCCGGAGGCGATCATGGTCGAACCCACCGAGACCGAGAGCAAGGCGACCCTGGACGCGTTTGCCACCGCCATCAAAGAGATCGTCGCGGAGGCGAAGTCCAACCCACAGGCCCTCCACGAAGCACCTAGAAACCTGCCTGTCGGGCGCCTCGACGAGGTCGCCGCGGCGCGCCGGATCAACGCGTATCTCCAGGGACAGAGCGAGGATCCGGTGCTGCGCTGGAAATCAGCCCAAAAATAGGGCCTGTTAAGAGCCTGGCCGAGGGCCATTTCGAACTCGAAATCGGGTAAAATTAAGCACCTGAACCTCTGCCCAGTTGATCCCTACGAGTTCTCCGCGCTGGGAGGGCCTTCTTACCGGTGATGGCGGCCAAAAACCCCTCCCCGGAGAGAGCTGTGCCGGGCGCGCGCGGGGCGCACTCTGCGGTTGGCAGGCCCTACCCCTTAGGCGCGGACGTCGCATACACCGCCGAGCAGATCCAGGTCCTCGAGGGCCGGGAGCATGTCCGGCGGC
This sequence comes from Candidatus Dormiibacterota bacterium, assembly GCA_003151935.1. Lineage (GTDB taxonomy): Bacteria > Chloroflexota > Dormibacteria > Dormibacterales > Dormibacteraceae > Palsa-870. The sequence goes on from PLYZ01000084.1 coordinate 1,260, forward strand.
GTCCGAGCATGTACATCGGTTCCACCTCCTCGACGGGTCTCCACCACCTGGTCTACGAGGTGGTCGACAACGCGGTGGACGAGGCCCTGGCGGGCTATGCGACTGAGATCACCGTCACCCTGTACGCCGACGGCAGCGTCCAGGTCGAGGACAACGGCCGCGGCATCCCGGTCGACATCCACAAGAAAGAAGGGGTCTCGGCCCTCGAGCTGGTGCTGACGCGCCTGAACGCCGGCGGCAAGTTCGGCGGCGGCGGCTACAAGGTGTCGTCGGGCCTGCACGGCGTAGGCGTTTCGGCGGTCAACTTCCTCAGCGAGAAGCTCCAGGTCTGGGTCCACCGAGGCGCCAAGGTCCACTACATGGAGTTCGAGCGCGGCGTGCCGAAGGGCTCGGTGAAGGTCGTCGGCAAGACCGACCACACCGGGGCCATCGTGCGATTCTGGCCGGACCCTCAGATCTTTCCCGACACCAAGTTCGACCGCGAGGTCATCCAGCACCGGCTGCGCGAGATGGCCTATCTGAACAAGCGCCTGGAGATCGCGCTCGCCGACGAGAGTCTCGGATTCACCAACACCTTCTACTTCGAAGGTGGAATCGTCTCCTTCGTGCGCGCCCTCAACCGAGACAAACAGGTGGTCAATCACATTCCTTTCTATGTCGATCGCGAGGTCGAAGGCACGCAGGTGGAGATCGCGCTCCAGTACAACGACACGTTCGTCGAGAACGTGCTCGCTTTCGCCAACACGATCCACACGATCGAAGGCGGAACCCACCTCACAGGTTTTCGTGCGGCGCTGACCAATGTTCTCAACCGGTATGCGCGCAAGGCCGGGATCCTCAAGGAGCAGGACTCCAACCTCTCTGGAGAGGACGTGCGTGAAGGCCTGACAGCGGTGATCAGCGTCAAGGTCATCGACCCCCAGTTCGAAGGGCAGACGAAAGGCAAGCTGGGTAACGCCGAGGTCCAGGGGCACGTGTCGATCGCGCTCACCGAAGGCCTCACGCAGTACCTCGAAGAGAACCCGTCGGAAGGCCGGCGCATCGTCGAGAAATCGCTGACTGCAGCCCGAGCCCGTGAGGCCGCACGCAAGGCGCGCGACCTCGTGCAGCGCAAGAGCCTGCTCGAGTCCAGCACTCTGCCGGGCAAGCTGGCGGACTGTTCGGAGCGCGACCCGGCTCAGTGCGAGCTCTACATCGTCGAGGGTGATTCCGCCGGCGGCACGGCCAAGGGCGGCCGCGACCGTCGCACGCAGGCCATCCTGCCGCTGCGAGGAAAGATTCTCAACGTCGAGAAGGCGCGCCTCGACAAGGTGCTCACGTCAGACGAGATTCGCAACCTCATCACAGCGATGGGCGCCGGTGTCGGCGACAACTTCAATGTCGAGAAGATGCGCTACCACCGCGTGATCACGATGACTGACGCCGACGTGGATGGCAGCCACATCCGCACTCTCCTGCTCACGTTCTTCTATCGCTACTTCCCCGCGGTCATCGAGAAGGGCTATCTGTACATGGCGCAGCCGCCGCTGTTCAAGGTGTTCAAGGGCAAGCAGACCGTCTGGTGCCACTCCGAGGGCGATCGTGACAAGGCGCTCCGGCAGCTGGGCAAGAACGCCGAGTCGGCGCGGATGAAGGGTCTCGGCGAGATGAACGCCGAGGAGCTGTGGGAGACGACCATGAACCCGGCCACGCGCGTGCTGCTGCGGGTCACTGTGGAAGACGCTGCGGCCGTCAACGACACGTTCGAAAAATTGATGGGCCCAGACGTCGAGCCGCGCAAGAAGTTCATTCAGGCGCACGCCAAGAGCGTCCGCAACCTAGACATCTAGCGGGTGTAGGGTGCGAATTGCGGTCGACGCCATGGGCGGCGACTTCGCGCCGGCGCAGGTAGTGCTGGGAGCGTCGCAGGCGGCCACCGAGTACGGAGTCGACATCTCGCTCGTCGGTTTGCCTTCCGCCGTGCAGCCCCTGCTGGACCCGCATCCGCGCCTGCACCTGGTTCCCTGCACGCAGGTGATCGCGATGGATGAGCACCCGTCGCAAGCGGTGCGCGCGAAGCCCGACTCATCGATGAGCGTCTGCGCGCGAATGTGCAAGGAGGGCCGCGCCGACGGGTGGGTCTCGGCTGGAAACTCTGGCGCGATCATGGCGGCGGCGCTTTTCATCCAGGGACGGATCAGGGGCATCGAGCGGCCGGCGCTGGGTTCCATCGTGCCTACCAACAACGGCTTCGCCTACTTCCTCGATGTTGGAGCCAACGTCGATTCCAAACCTGAGTACCTGGTCCAGTTCGCGCTGATGGGCTCGGTCTATGCGCGCGAGATGCTCGGCTACGCCAAGCCGCGCATCGGGCTGCTCAGCAACGGCGAGGAGGAGGGCAAGGGGGACGAGCGGGTGAAGGAGACCGCCAGGCGTCTGAAAGGTTCGCTCTCCGGATTCGTGGGCAACGTCGAGCCCAAGGACATCTACGGAGCGCGAGCGGATGTGATCGTTGCGGATGGTTTTGTCGGCAACGTCGCGATCAAGATGGCCGAGGCCACGGCGGAGTTTCTCTTCCGCAACCTACGCGACGAGATCCCCAAGACGATGCGCGGCAAGCTTGGAGGCCTGCTCATCCGTCCGGGTGTGCGGCAGCTGCGCGCGCGGGTCGACTGGCGCGAGTTCGGGGGTGCGCCTCTGCTTGGAATCGACGGCGTGGCGGTCGTCGCTCACGGGCGCTCCGACGCGCGGGCGATCAAGAACGCGATCCGGGTCACTCGGGATGCGGTGCAGAATCAGCTCGTCGGTAAGATTCGGGCGGAGGTGGGGAAGTGAGCAAGAACGGACGGACCCGCATCGTCGTGACCGGGATGGGTACGGTGAACCCGCTGGGCAAAGACCTGGAGGAGTACTGGCACGGGCTCATCGAAGGACGGAGCACCGCGCGCTTCGCAGAGGGTTACCCCACCGAGAAGCTGACCACGAAATTCGCATGCGAGGTGCCGAACTTCGATCCTCAGACCTTCATGGACCGCAAGGTGGCGCAGCGGATGGCACGTTTCTCTCAGATGGCCGTCGCCGCGTCGACCATGGCGCTGGCCGACTCGGGACTCGACCTCGCGAAGGAAGACAGCTATCGCGTCGGGGTCGACATGGGCACGGGCATCGGAGGCTTCATCGAGATGACCCAGGGCGCCATCTCCTACGCGACCAAGGGCAGGCTGAATCCCCTGTACGCGCCGATGATCATCCCGAACATGGCCGCCGCCTCGGTGGCGATGGCATTTCACCTGCACGGACCCAACACCACCGTGACGACAGCATGCGCGGCGTCGACACACACGCTCGGCGATGCCAGCCGCATGATCCAGCACGGCGACGCCGATGTGATGCTCGCGGGCGGCTCTGAGGCTTCGCTCTGCGAGGTCGGAATCTCCGCGTTCAACGCTATCCGGGCGCTCTCCACGCGTAACGATGCGCCGGAGAAGGCGAGCCGGCCGTTCGATCGTGACCGCGACGGATTCGTGCCCGGCGAAGGCGCCGGCATCCTGGTCCTCGAGTCGGCGGAGCACGCGACCAACCGAGGCGCGCGGATCTACGGCGAGATCCTCGGCTTCGCGCTGACATGCGATGCCTTTCACCAGGTCGCGCCCGATGAGACCGGAGAGGCGCCGGCGCGCGCGGTCACGCTTGCGCTGGCCGACGCTGGCATCCAGCCCGAGGACGTCGACTACGTCAACGCTCATGGCACATCGACGCAGCTGAACGACGCAGGCGAAACGAAAGCGCTGAAGATCGCTCTGGGCGAGCACGCATACAAGGTCGCGATCAGCAGCACAAAATCGATGATCGGCCACCTGCTCGGAGCCGCCGGCGCGGTGGAGGCGATCGCTACGCTGCTCACCATCAATCGCGGGGTCATCCACCCGACCATCAACTATGAAAACCCCGACCCTGCGTGTGACCTCGACTATGTGCCCAACCAGGCGCGGCGCAAGGATGTGCGCATCGCGATCTCTAACGGTTTTGGTTTCGGCGGTCACAACGCCGTTGTCGTTTTGAAAAAGTACGAGGAGTGATCCCCTAAGGCAGTGACTGAGGAAAACAACATCGGAACAGTGATCGGCCGCAGCCTCCAGGAGGAGATGCAGACCTCCTACATGGAGTACGCGATGTCCGTCATCATCAGCCGGGCGCTGCCCGACGTGCGTGACGGGCTGAAGCCCGTGCAGCGCCGCATCCTCTACGCGATGCATCGCGCGGGCGCGACATCCGGGAGCCGGTATCGCAAGTGCGCCGCGTTCGTCGGCGACGTGCTGAAGCTGTACCACCCGCACGGCGACCAGTCGGTCTATGACGCGCTGGTCCGCATGGCTCAGCCGTTCTCGATGCGCTATCCGCTGATCGACGGCCAGGGCAACTTCGGAAGCGTCGATGGCGATCCGCCGGCGGCCATGCGCTACACCGAGGCGCGGCTGTCCGCCATCACCGGCGAGCTGATGGACGACATCGAGAAGCAGACCGTCGACATGGTCCCGAACTACGACGGCACCGAAGAGCAGCCGGACGTTCTGCCCGGGCGGCTGCCGAACCTGCTGGTCAACGGTGCGACAGGCATAGCGGTCGGCATGACGACCAACATTCCGCCGCACAACCTTCGTGAGATAACGGCCGGGATCAAGTACCTGGTCGACAACCCCGAGGCCACGGGCGAGGACCTTCTGAGCTTCGTCAAGGGCCCCGACTTTCCGACCGGCGGAAAGATCATGGGGACGGCCGGCATCAAAGCCGCGTACGCAACAGGCCATGGCCGCATCATCGTGCAGGCGCGACACACCTTCGAGCAGGCGCCCAACGGCCGCGAGCGGATCATCATCGACGAGCTTCCGTATGCCGTCAACAAGGCCACGCTCGTAGCGAAGATCGCGGAGCTGGTTTCGGATCGAAAGCTCGAAGGGATCGCGGATTTGCGCGACGAGTCAGACCGCCAGGGCATGCGCATCGTTATCGAGCTGAAGCGAGACGCACGTGTGTTCACCGTCTTGAACAACCTTTACAAGCACACCACGCTTCAGACGACGTTCGGCGTGATCATGCTCGCCATCGTCGACGGACGCCCGGTCATCCTGAGCCTCAAGCAGGCGCTGCAGCTTTTCATCGACCACCGCCGCAACGTCATCCTTAGGCGCACTCGCTTCGACCTGGAGCGTGCGCAGGAACGGGCCCACATCCTCGAAGGCCTGAAGATCTGCCTCGACCACCTCGACGAGGTCATCAAGACCATTCGCGCCGCCGCCGACCCCGATATCGCGTCGACCGAGCTGCAGACGAAGTTCGGCCTCAGCGAGAGGCAGGCCAAAGCCGTGCTCGCCCTGACCCTGAGCCGCCTGACCCGGCTCGAGCGCGGCAAGATCGACGCCGAGTACGAGGAGGTCATCAAGACGATTGCCTACCTCGAATCGATCCTGGCGAGCGACCAGAGGGTGCGGCTGCTGATCAGGGACGAGATGGACGACCTGGCCAAGAAGTACGGTGACGAGCGCAGGACCGAGATCACAGACCAGGAGGCGTCAGAGCTCTCGGCCGAGGACCTGGTGCCAAAAGAAGAGGTGGTCGTCACGCTGACCCACCGCGGGTACGTCAAGCGCCAGCCGCTGCGCGTGTTCCGCGCGCAGAAGCGTGGCGGAGTCGGGCTGAAGGGAGCCAAGCCGACCGCGGGGAGCGACGCACCGAGCGGGACGCGCGAGGAGGACTACGCGCTGCACCTGCTGACGACCCACACCCATGCCTCGATGCTCTTCTTCACGCAGAGCGGACGCGTGTTCCAGCTGCGCGTGCACGAGGTGCCGGAGCGCGAGCGACAGGCCAAGGGCATGCCGGTCAACAACCTGATCGACATCGATTCAAACGAAAGGATCACGGCGGTGTTCGTGCGGCCGGAAACGGAAGCCGAAGCGCGCTACATGCTGATGGTCACCAAGAACGGATACATCAAGAAGACGGCGCTCGCCGAGTACGCCAACGTCCGGCGCAACGGGTTGATCGCGATCAATCTGCAGGAGGGCGACGAGCTGGACTGGGTGACCCCGACCACGGGTTCAGACGAGATCCTGATCGCCACCGAGCTCGGCAAGGCGATCCGTTTCAGCGAGACGGAGGTCCGCGCGATGGGCCGTGACACGCAAGGCGTGATCGGTATCAAGCTCGGCAAGGGCGACGCGGTGGCGGGAATGGCCACGGCAACGCCACGAGGCGATCTGCTCGTCATCACGCAGCGCGGTTACGGCAAGCGGACGCCGGTCTCCGATTACCCGATGCATCACAGAGCCGGCCAGGGCGTGTTCACGCTGAAGGTCACCGATCGCGTCGGGAAGCTCACCGCGATGCGGGTCGTCAGCGATCCCGAGGAGGAGGTCCTCGTCATCAGCGCGAGCGGTATGGTGCTGCGCACGCGGGTGGGGGCGATCTCGCAAATCGGCCGGCAGACACAGGGCGTGATCGTCATGCGCATCGCACCTGACGACCTGATCGTCGCGATCGCACCGGTCGCCGCCATCGAAGACGAGGACGCGCAAGGAGTAGCCGGGCCGTGACTTCTATCGGTTGGATCGGCGTCTGGCTGCTCGTGGCCAGCGTTGTTGCCATCGTGGTGGAAGGAGTGGTGGCGGCGTTCTGGGCCATGTCGATGGTCAAACGCTCGCGCGCACTCTCGGAAGGACTCCTGGTCGAGCGAGGGTTGATCGAAGCCGACCTGGCGCGGCTGCGAGCCGCCATCGAGGAGACGAAACAGTTGTGGAGGCCCTACCGTCGCGTCCTGCGTTGGGTGCGCCACCCGCTTGTGATTGCGCTCCTCGAGTCTTACGCGAGGCGGCGGGTGCGGGCTCGATGAGCGAAGCGCGAGAGGAGCTCCGGGCGCCCGCGGACGGTTTCGCCCACCAGGCCGTCGAGGACGCCGTGGCGAGGGAGCGCGCCCGCATCGCACGCGAGCTGCACGACGGAATCGCCACCGATCTCGCAGGAGCGATCTCGCTTTTCAAGGTCTACATGGAAGGACGAAAGGGCCAGCCCGACCAGACCCTGAAGAATGTTTTCGAGATCATGGAACGGCTGCTGAAGCACGTGCGCGAGGCGCTCACCGACCTGCGTCCGCCTCCGATCTCGCCGGACGGCCTGCTCGGTGATCTCCGCCAGCAGGCGGACGAGCTCGCGCGCCTCTACGGCATACGCGTCGAGCTCTCGAGCAACGGGACCGAGGACCTTCTGTCCGCGCACCAGCGCGAGGTGGTCGCCCAGGTCGTGCGCGAGGCTCTGACCAACGTGCGCCGTCACTCTGGCTCGTCGATCTGCCGGGTCAAGATGGCGTTTGCCGCGCGACCGTTCCTGATCGAGGTGTCGGACGAGGGCTGCGGCATCACCGGAGGCAAGAGCGGTGGCTATGGACTGGTGGGGATGCGAGAAAGGGCGGCCGGGATTGGCGGCCGCCTGGAGGTGGTGAGCACCGAGGATCGCGGCACCACGGTGTTCCTTTTCGGTCCGGCCTAAGTCCAGGTCATCTCATCACCTCCAATCACTGCCGGAACGACCGGCGCGGCGGTCGCATCTCGTCAAACGGAAGCGCGAGCTCGTCAGATTCGATCCCCTGCAGCTTCCTCGTGACGCTCTCGACCAGCTCGAGTGAGGCGTGGTCGTCAACCCTGATGGCGCGTGCGATCTCCTGGGCGGAGAGCCCATAGCTCAGCAGCTGGGCGATCTCTCCCTCGCTCTCGTTCAAGCGCCCGAGCGGCCCCCGCAGCGCCGCCACCATGGGCGCGAGCGTGGTGCCAAGGCTGATCGCGTAGGTGACGTCTTCCTCCGTGTACCAGTGGTCGCGCCGGCACCCGATGACGAGCAGGCCGATCGGTCGCGCGCCGGGATTGCCCACCGGCGCATAAAGCAGCGCCGGCCAGTCCATCTCCCAGTCGTAACCCATTGACGGGTTGGGATTCTCGACCAGCGCATTCATGACCGTCGGGCGCTTCTCATACAGCGCGCGGCGGGCCAAGGGCATGAGCGGTCGACCCTGCAGGAACCGGCGCGAAACCTCTGAGGCGGCGATCGGCTGGAGCCATCCAGCGCGCAGGTAGCCAAGGACCCAGCGGTCGTGGCAAAGACCGTCTAGGGCCAGTCCCAACCGGCGTCTGGCTTGCTGGAACTGTGGGAGCTGGGCCATATCCGCAGGTTAGGCGCGGCCTGAGGTCCTGACCTCATCGGAGGCTCAGCATTTCCTCAAGAAACGATGATGTTGCCGAACGGTAGTAAAGACGGTCCAGATTTCAGAGAGAAGGCGGCTCGAGCCTCCGGATCTGTCCTCGCTCCCTGGTTAGAACTGAACGGCGCCATGGGCGAGCTGGCGGACCACACTGGCCCAGAATCGACCTCTGGCCGACGACGAGGGCCCTGCCCGCCTGGGCCTCGGGCCGGCGGCGGACCAGCTGCTTCAGGTTCATGGCGGACGCGGTGAGCAGCGCTTGGATCTGCATCTTGCCGCGACCACGGAATTGAGCTTTTCCGAAACCGTGCTGCTCCTTCGCATGCGCGAAGACCAGTTCGCTAACAGCCTTCCGGTGACGAAGCAGCTGTTGCGACCGGCGCTTGTGGAGATGCCGTTTCATCGCCTCGTACTGCTCTATCTCCCAGCGCCGCGTGATGGAGCGATCTCCTCGGCCGGGGGCGCATTGAGCTTTCAGCGGACAGTCCTGGCAGGTGCCCCGCTTGGGCCTGTACACCACGCGACGCTTCTCGAACGCCAGCGTCTTGTGACCCAGCTCTTTGCCCTCGGGACAGATATAGAGGTCGCGCTCCGGGACGTAGATGAACCGACTGGGATTCAGCCCGCCGGAGCGATTGAGGACCGGCCGCATCGCGATGGTTGGTTGGACACCCGCGTTCAAGCACGCGTTCCAGGTCGCGTCGCTCGCATATCCGGCATCGGCGACGAGTTCACGAGGCGAACGGCCCAGCTTGAGACGGTGTCTGGTGAGCATGTCAACCACCGCCTGAGCGTCTCCCTCTGTAGCGGGTCGTACTTCTACCGCCGTGATGATATGAGCCTTTCCGCCGTCCACCACCATGTGCGTCTTGTGGGCGAGGAGCCGGGGCTGACCCAGCTTGGTAGCCACCTCGGCGTCAGGGTCCGTCGAACTCACCAGCAGGCTGTTCACGACGGCACGCCGCTCTGGTTTGTCCTTTCTCGGGCGACCCTGGCCTTGCCGCGGTCGAGGAGCGGCATCTTCCCGATCCGATTCGGGGTTGGCTTCCCAGATCTGGGCGACGAACTCTTTCGGCCGGGTGAGCGTCCGCTGCTCGACGAGCGCTCTCGAGCGGAGAGACTTCGGCGATGCGTTCGCCTTGCTCAGGGTCGAGTCAAGGAACACGACATCGCCTTCGACCAATCCACGTGCCTCACACAGCTGGACAATACGAGTGAAGAAGCGCTCATAGACCGCTCGGCCGAAGCGTCGCCGCGCCTTGCTGAGGACGCTATGGTCAGGCACGGGCTCGTCGAGTTCGTATCCGAGGAACCACCTCCAAGCCAGGTTCAAGCCTGCCTCCTCGCAGACCCGACGCTCGCTGCGGATGCCGTACAGGTAACCGAGCAGCGAGAGCTTGAAGATGACGACCGGATCCACCGACGGTTGTCCGGTGTGGCTGTACGAGCCCTTGACCAGGCTTCGGATGAACCCGAAATCGACTGCCGAATCAAGCTGGCGGACAAGGTGATTGCTGGGTACCGCACTGTCCAGCGAAAAGCTGACGTACAGCTTCGGCTCGACGGCCTTGAGACCCATCATGGGCGACACCTCCGAATGCGACGTGAGCTGGATCGACGAGGTCAAGCTGATTGTCGCCGAGAAAACCGAGTTCGGCAACATCATCAAACCTTGAACCTGTTAGCTTGCGGTTGGGGATTGGTGGCGTGACGACCCGGTTGCTAGTCGTCGATGACGAGCCACGCACGGCGGAGCTGACCGCGGCGTTGTTGCGGCGCGCAGGTTATGTGGTCGAGGTCGCCGTCAGCGGAACCGATGCGCTGGAGAGCGTTCGCTCGAGCTCGCCGGACCTGATGCTGCTCGACTACGAGATGCCCGACATGCAGGCGCCCGAGGTCCTCGATTCGCTGCGGTCGGGAGCCGATCGGATCGCGTTTCCGGTCATCATCCTGACCGGGGCCCGCCACGCAGCCGGAGACCAGGTGCTCGGCATCGAGCGCGGCGCGACCGACTACATCGTCAAAGGGACCGACCGGCAGGTGCTGCTGGCGCGCGTGCGCGGAGCGCTGCGCGACCGAGCTCCGGAGACGCGGGTCATCGTCAGCGGGCGGCTGCGAATCGACCTGGCAGGCGGCCAGGCATGGCTGGGCGAGCGCCCACTTAAGCTAGAGCGGCGACCGCTGTTGATGCTGCAGCTCCTGGCCGGACGGCCGGAGGAGGTGGTCGGCCGCGAGGAGCTCCTCGAGCGCGTCTGGGGAACCAATTACGCGGGATTCGAGCACAGCGTCGAGCAGGCGGCGCACCAGATCCGGCGCGCCTTGAAGGAGCCTGGCTGGATCGAGACGGTCCGTGGGATCGGCTACAGGTTCGCCGCCCAGCCCTGAGCTGGCCGCCGCCCTCCACCGGCTGCGCTCTACGCTGGCCCGGCTGAAGGCGGAGCTCGAGCTGGCGCAGGCGGACGGCACTGCACTGCCGGTCCAGCGGCTCCTGGGCGACCTCGATGACGCCCTGGTCCTGCTGCGGACGGTGGAGCGAGAGGCCCTCGGGCTCGTAACTGTGCTCGTGGTCGATGACGACCTGCGGCTCGCGGAGCTCACCGCACGAGGGTTGCGGCGCTTAGGCTTCGAGGCGGAGCCGGCAGCCGCATTCCAGGAGCCGCGGCCGGGCGAGGTGGTGGTCTTCGATCTAAGCCTCTATGCGGTCCTCGACAAGCACGCCCGATCGGCATTGCGGTCGACACGGCCGATCGTGGTCACTGGCGCCACGGACCCCGGTTCGCGGGCCCTGGCGACGACCCTGGACGCCAGCGACTACCTGGTCAAGCCGATTGAGTTAGAGGACCTGGTGGCTGCGATCAGCCGGCGAATGGCGGAAGGTTAACCGTGAAGACAGCTCCCCGCCTGCTGCCTTCGCAAATCAACTGGCCTTGATGCTCGCGCGCGACTGATTGCTATGTGAGCGCATCTGATCCTCCCGGCACGTAGCTCCCACCGGGATAGACTTTTCTTCCTCCCGCATGAGTGTGGCGCCGATGTTTGAGGGCTGGCCGAGGACCCAGGCGATTCTGACCCATCGCGTGCCGAAGCTCGGACCACAAGAACTGCGGTTGAGGGCATCACCGGACGGGTGGCCGATCTGGGCGATCGTGAGCCACCTTGCCGTCGTTCGTGTCTACTGGCTCTGTGGGGTTCTCGAGGAGCGTGGCGCTGAGACAACGCCATTCCGGGATCCGCTCGGCGAGGGCTGGGAGGATCGCCTCGACGTTCCTCGGCGATCGGGCGACCTCATGTTTGCGGTCGAGAGCTCATGGCAGATCGTTGAGGCATGCCTGGCGCGCTGGACGCCGGAGATGCTCGGCGAGACGTTTACTCGTGACCGCGCTGGCGAGGTCCAACGGCACACTCGGCAATCAGTCTTGACGCGGCTCGTCATGCATGATGCATTTCACTGCGGCGAGGTCTCGATTCTCCTCGGCGCACACGGGTTCGCGTCATTGGACCCCTGGGATCCGATTTCTTAGCTGGGCGCCTGCATGCGAACGCGGTCAACCGCTGAAGGGCGGCAGGACGGCCGTGAAGACCGCACCGCAGCGGTTACCTTCGAACAATAGTTGGCCTTGATGCCCGCGGACGATCCCGTTCTATATGAGCTGAGTTGGGAACAGGCCGGAACCTCGGGGAGGAGCCACCCGGGCTGAGAGCCTGAGACGAACCTAATTCCTCTCACGTGCTCCCAGCCGCCACCGTGCGTGGTCTATTCAGCGACCGCGCCAGATCAAGCTCAATCAGGGCTCAACGGGGGCCCCAGCAGGGCCATGTCATATTTCTCGAAGAGCGCTGCGATGACCTCTCGATCTGGATGAGCGCTCCGCGAAATCGGACCCAACTCCTCATAGAACTTGTGTCCACCCCCGGGCGTGTAGACCACAACGAGCTCGCCTGGCTCATCGGTCAGGTTCAGGAAGGCGTGCGGGACTCTTGACGGAAGGTACGCAAAGCCCCCTTCCTGGCAGTAGAAGACCTCGTCTCCAATCCTGATTTTGTACCGTCCTTTCAGAACGTGGATCGTTTCTTCCTGGTTGTGGTGAACGTGTAGAGGAGGACCGCCACGCGGCGCGACCTCGACGATGAAGTAGTCGAATGCTCCGCCGGTATCCTCGCCCGTGACCTTAAAGATCAGATCGCGGCCGGGGCCGGATTGAAGACGCAAGCCCTCCCCCGGGCCTAGAACCTTGCGTGCGCTCGTTGTGACTTTCATCTTTGCCTCCTAATCCTGTAAGTGGTTAGGGGCCAGACTATATGGTGCCTAGTGATATGTCAAGGACCCTATAATTAGGCGCCAAACCGATGGAGATGCCCATCCGCGTCAGCCGCGACTTCGCCACCATATACCCGGACGCCAGCGCCTCGGCGACCGAGTGCGCGATGAACCTCGCCCGCACCGGCGATCTCGTTCTCGGGAGAGTCGCTTCGGCGCTGCAGCCGCTGGAAGTCAGTCCGGCCGGCGGGTTGGTGTTGGGCATCCTCAAAGATGCCGGCCAGCCATGCCCGCCGAACTACATCAGTGAGCGGTTGATCGTGAGTCGGGCCACCGTGACCGGTGTGCTTGACACGCTGGTCAAGCGGGGTCTGGTGCGTCGGGAGCCGCATCCGACGGACCGGCGGATGGTGCTGGTGCACCTAACGAAAGCTGGCTCTCGCATGGCCGACACGGTTCGCCGCACGGTGCATCGGGGCGAGGCGGACTGGATGGGCTCATTGAGCGAGCAAGAACGTGCCCGGCTGACCGAGCTCCTGGGGAAACTTCAGCGGCATCTGGCCTAGCGGCTCTCAGCGATGGCGCAAGCGGAGGGACACAACGGTCAACGCCTGGTCATCCACCGAACGGCGGGAGCGTGACCGTGAAGACTGCGCCGCGCCGATTGCCCTCGAACAAGAGTTGTCCCTGATGCTCACGGACGATCCCGAAGGACATGAACAGGCCAAGCCCCGTGCCGCCTTCCTTGGTCGTGAAGTGGGGCTCGAACAGATGGTGCCTCTGGTCGTCAGGTATGCCGGGCCCATCGTCGGTGACACTGAAGTAAGGCCAGCCATTCCCCCTCCGGCCGGCCCTCAGCACGACATGGCCGTTCGCCGGGGCTGCATCGATGGCGTTGTTGACAAGATTCGTGATCACCTCTCGTAGGAGCAGAGGGTCGGCGTGAACGCTCACCTCATCGGGCGACTCGCGCAGCGCAAGCTGCACCTCTTTGGTGCGGGCCCTTGGCCGGGCCATGCCGAGAGCTCGGGTGATGAGCTCGTTGAGGTCGATGGGTTCCGCGGCATACGCCACGCGAGGTGTAGCACCCTGCGAAAGGCTTTGCAACACGGTCACCGCGTCAGTGGCCGCTGCGGTTGCCGTCTCTATGCTCTCGCGGTCGACAGGGTCGAGCCGGCGAGGATCGACCTCCTTCAAATAGCCAACCGCATTCGCCATGTGATTGCGCAAGTTGTGGACCACACCCTCCACCGCACGGCTGTGGAATAGGTGGCGGTCGGCGTCCGAGAGCTCGGACTCGAGGACTCTCCGCACGCGTCGACCGGCGATCGTGTCAGTCAACGCGAGCGCAAGGACGAAAACGATAGTTGCGAGGAAATAGCCAAGAAGCGACCCATCCAAAACGTAGCTGACAAGCAGTGATGCCAATCCAAAGTACGCGAACGCAACAAAGAACGAGCGAGTGAAGGTCTTGCGCGTCACCCGCCGGACTGAGTCGCCCTGACGAATTCGGAACGCCAATAGGAGCAGAACCAAGTTGGCTCCGATGCAGACAAGGATGACCAGGATTCGCGGAGCAAGAGCAAGTTGGTTGACTGTACGAAACTCAGTCGCAGCGATCGACCCCAAGTAGCTGATTGTCCCCGTGAACAGCCCGTTGCTCAGGCTTAGATAAACACCGCGACCAACCAGAGGCAAGGAAGATGCAAGGCCAACGATGGTCGCGTCCAATGGATTTAGAAGTAGGGCAGCTGCCATTGTTGGGATGCCGATAAGGCTGAGCCGGCCATGCTCGATTCGTACGTGCGGAATATTCAGCATCACCGCGCCGACGCAGAGATAGATGACCACGAGCGTGTTGTCGGGGTGCGCGATGTCCTGATGGCGCACCAACACGTTGAGAATCGTGCCGGCCGTCGCCAGGATCGCCAGGTAGACGTAAGACGGCATGAATCGCTGCATAACCTTCTTGCTAAGCTGCCCGCATCGCGAAGGCCGCGTCCGACCGAAAGATCTTCCGGGTGCTAGTGGTAGACGACAGCGTGCTCCCGCGCGCTGCGGCGCGAGCCATGCTCAGCTCTGCCTCGAATCTCAGACTCGTGGGAGAAGCCTCCTCCGGCGCTGAAGCGCTAGGCGTAATTGACGCGCTCAAGCCGGAGTTGATCCTCATGGACGTACACATGCCCGAACTGGATGGTCCGGCTACGGCGAAAGCAGTCCTCACTCGACATCCCGAAATCAAGGTCGTCGCCTGGACTGTATCGGAATCGAGCGACGATCTTTTGCGGATGATGGCAGTCGGGTGCTCGGGTTATGTGCTGAAGGACGCCGGACCGGGGGAGCTCCAGCGCGCCCTGCTCTCGGCGCTGCGTAGCGAGAGCCCTGTCCCGCGCAAGATGATCCCCGACGTTCTGCGTCGGGTGGCCGAGTCGACCCCCGTGTCAAAGAGCAACCTGGCTCCGCTCACATCCAGGGAGATGCAAATTCTCCGAGGCATCGCAAAGGGACATACGACAAAGCGAATGGCCGCTGACCTGGGTCTTGCAGCTCCCTCGATCGAGACGCACCTGCACAACATCTTCCGGAAGCTGAGCGCGACCAACCGCGGGGAGGCGGTAAGTACTGCTTTGAAGGTTGGACTCCTGACCCTAGCCGACTTGTAGCCTCTCGCCGGACGGCGGTCCGAGCTCATGGTTATCAATGAGTCCATCTATGGGATTTGACGATATCCATCACCTGTCCATGTCGGGACACTTGCACCACGAAAGTGACATGGCAAGTGCGGCGACAAAAGCGGGAAATCTAAAAGGGATTAGGAGGGACTCCACATGGTGCGCATGCTCAGGCGACTGGTTCGTGGCGGCGGTAGGCAGCGAGCTGTCGGGTACTGGATTTTCTAGGCTAGATTGACTAGGGTCCGCTGTGTGCGGGCCCTTTCGTTAAAGGGCGCCAGGGACTAAGCCCCGGTCTAGAATTCCTGCGTCTTGACTCCATATCGCTCGCTCCCGTGGTCGGCCCAGGTCTACATTGCCGGCGTAATCGCGATCGGCGTTGGCATGGTTGTGTTCGGGTGGGTTGTGCATCCGGTGCCGCCTGAAAAGATTGGCACTGTTCTCTACCTGGCCATTGGCACTCAGATCGCAGCATTGCGCCCGATCCCGTGGAGAAGTGGCCACCATCAGGTACATGATCCGCTACTCGTAGCCACGGGTTTACTTGTTCCAGGCGGTGGAGTCGGGCTGGTTGCGTGGCTCGCGGTGTTTGATGGCAGGGTACCTGGTCGCACGATCACGTGGTGGGCGTTTCTATTCAATCGCGCGATGCTGGCCATTGCGAACGTTGTCCCGTCCCTCGCGGTGGCATCAATTGGGGTAGACGGCCATGACTGGTGGGCGATTCCAGCGCGCACGGTGATTTATGCCATAGCTTCCGTCGGACTCAACTACATCTTGACGGCGTTGGGCTGGTCATATATCGGACGCGCATCAGTGTTGACCACCCTGTTCGAGAACGTCAGCCTGTCAACCTTGCTTGCCACCGTTTCATTGACTTTTTCTGGCGGAATCATTTTCCTGCTTCTGAAGCGGCCAGAAGGCTACATCATGGTCCCGGCGTTGTTTGGTTTCGTGCTGGCCATCCGCGGCTACCTCGCCGACGCGCAGCGACAGACGTTACTCAAGGACCAGACACTCGCCCTAGCGGCCCAAGCGCTCGACGCCCGAGACCGATACACCGAGTCACACTCGATTCGTGTTGCTGAAATGGCGGGCCGACTTGGCGAGCACCTTGAGCTTGGCGATCCGCAATGTGAGCTCATTCGCACTGCTGGCGCTCTGCATGACCTCGGGAAGATCGGGGTACGCGACGATATCCTGAACAAACCCGGCCCGCTAAACGAGGAGGAATGGGAGATCATGCGGCGCCATCCCGATATCGGGGCGGACATGATCGCGAAGCATTCAGCTCTCGCCGAGGTCGCTCCAATAGTGCGGCATCATCACGAGCGTTGGGATGGATCGGGTTATCCCGCAGGCCTCAAGGGAGACGTCATTCCCTTCGGCGCCCGGATCTTGGCGGTCGCCGATTCCTTCGACACCATCACTGGCGCACGTCTTTATAGGCCTTCGCCCATGACGCCGATAGAAGGAGTGGAGGACATCAGTCGCCGGGCGGACCGCTGGTATGACCCGAATGTGGTGGACGCGCTCAGAGAGCTGCATGGGCTCAAGCCTTTGGAAGTACTGAACCGCCCTGAGGTCCCGCGGCGGGTCACGACAATTCGAGTCCTCCGATCGAACCCCGCCTTCAGCAGCTTGATCACTGCCATTGGGATCTCTGCGCTCGGAGACCCGCTGACCCAGGTAGCGACGCTCGTATCAATCTATATCGCCACAAGTGACGCTCGGTTTGTCGCCCTTGGATTCATTATCCAAGCACTCGGCACGATCGTCATGAGTAGTGTGTTTGGCGGCGTCGCTGACAGGCTACCCCGACGCGGATTGGTCGTCGGACTCGAACTCGCTCGCGCCGCAATGTTGCTTGCAACGCCATTCCTCATCGGAATGGACCAGGTAGCCCTCCGAAAACACTTCTGGCTGATCTACCCAGTTCTGTTGTTTCTCGCGTGCGTCAACGCGCTGGTACAGCCGGCTCGTCAGGCGGCCATACCCGGCTTGGTACCAGCGGGACAGATTGGAAAAGCCAATGCCATGGTGACGGCTACAACGATGTTGGCCGGCGCGATTGGGTTCGGCTTGGCAGGTGCAATCTTGGCGCTCACGCCAAAGTCCACCAACATGCTCTTCGTTGCGGACGCGGTGACATTCATGTTGGGCGCGGCGATCGTCTTCAGCATCCCGTCCCTTGGCGGGGGCGCCCGGGCCGCGTCTGTCTCGGGCGCGCTGCGGCGTTCCTGGTCAGTTGTCGCCCTTCGGCCCCATCTCGTCGTGGGTACTCTGGCCGCGTTTTTGATCCCCCTCAGCTTTCCTGCGGCGCTCGCACTCGCGTATCAGTTTGGAGGCGGAACGTACGGAGGACAGGTCTACTCAACTCTGGAGCTAGTACTGTCGGTGGGGATCTTGGTGGGGTCGATGGCGGTCTCGGTGTTCAACTCAATTGGCTCAATGCGCACTGTCGGGGCAGGCCTCTTTGTGACCGGGATCTTTTCGATTGTCATCGCGATGAGTGCTTCGTTGGGTCTGAGCCCCCAGCTGTTTTGGATTTGGATCGGCATCGCTCTGTTCATCGCCTCGATCGGCAACCCTATCTACGCGGTCGCCAATCAGACTGCCGTTCTTGAGGCTGCCGACAACTCGAATCGGGGCACTGTCATGGCTACGCGATTTGGCTTGGTTCAGACCGCCAGCATCGTGGGGTTTGCCGCAGGCGGGCTGATCACACGACAGTTCGGCCCTCTGGCCGCTTACGGGGTTCTTGGCGTTGGCTTGGTACTGCTGGCCATGTATGCGATCGCCGCAGGCCGCAGCACTACAAATCCCCTTCACGGGGCTGCCTATGAGGAGGCCACTCTCCGAACGGCGGGAACTCAGTCGCAAGTAAAGACTTAAAAGCGGGGTCCGGGGGCGGCCTACCTCGTCATACTGCGGTGATTGCGTAACGTGCGTTCGAGCCCGCATGGGCCCCCACACGAGATCGAACCTGAGGCCCCGGCACCCTTAGCCGCCGCGGTGGTTTCGGCTTTGGCGCTCGATCCCAAGAGGCGGCGCCGATACCTCCAGATCGCCTTTGGCATCGTCGCTCTGCTGGTCGCGTTCGACGTGCTCTACCTGATGAGGGATTTCCTGGGTGCCTTCGTGCTGGGGGCGGCGATCGCCTTTCTCATCCAGCCCGCCGTTACTCGCCTGGTTGCAGTCGGCGTTCCGCGCGTGGTGGCCATCGCGGTCATCTTCGTCGTGATCATCGCCCTCATGGCCGGCCTGGTGCTGCTGATCGTCCCCATGGGAGCACGAGAGGTGAGCCAGCTGCAGCGCCAGGTGCCGAGCCTCGCGGCGTCGGCTCAGAACACCATCAACAGCGTGCAAGGGTCTCCGGTCCAGATCCTCGGCATCACCATCGATCTGAGAGCCGCGACGGACACGATCAACTCGCACCTCAAGGACTTCCTGCTCGGTCAATTTGGAAACGCGGTCACCATCGGCCTCACCGCCCTCACCACGCTCCTGCAGCTCGTGCTCATGTTCATCGTCGCCTTCCTCCTCGCGCTCGACGCTGCCGCCGCCAGGAAAGTGCTTCGTCGGCTGGTGCCCAATGACTACCGAACTGATTTCGATCAGATCTGGCGCAAAGTGCGGAAGATGCTGTACGCGTACGTTCGCGGCCAGCTGATCATCGCCGCGAGTATCGGCGTGCTGTCCGGTATCGCGTGCGCATTTCTAGGACTACCGGACGCGGTCGCGCTGGGCTTGATTGCCGGGATCACCGCATTGATCCCCTACCTTGGCCCGTTCATCGGGGCGGTCCCCGCCATCCTTGTCGGTTTGGCGGCGGGCCCTGTCAAAGCCCTCCTGGTCGCAGTCATCTACTTCCTCATCTCCAACGTCATTCTCAACTTCGTCTATCCGAAGGTGATGGGTGACGCCGTCCGCCTGTCGCCGATCCTCGTGATCATGGCGTTCATCGCCGGCTACAGCTGGGCCGGGATCCTCGGCATGTTCGTCGCCGTCCCGATCGCGGCCACGCTTCGCATCCTCTTCGACCACATCTATCCACGCCTTTACGAGAAGCTCGCTTGAAGGTCGCGATTTTCTCGGACATCCACGCCAACTGGCACGCGCTGGACGCGGTCCTCCGCGACTGTCCACAGGTGGACGAGACCTTGTGCCTCGGCGACGTTGTGGGCTACGGCGGCGATCCGAAACGGTGCATCGATGAGGTTGTGCATCGCGGCTGGTTGACGCTCGTGGGCAATCACGATCGCGCGTGCACCGACCCCGAGATACTCGAGTGGTTCAATGAAGACGCGGCAACTGTGGTCCGCTGGACCGTCGACGTGATCGGTGATGAGCGACTCGGCTGGCTGCGTGGATTGCCCGACAGCCACGTCGAGCACGAAGTGCTGATGGTCCACGCAAGTCCTCGCGATCACATCTACGAGTACGTGCTGGATACAGCGGTCGCACACGCGAACCTGGAGCTGATCAACGGCGGCGTGTGCTTCCACGGACACACTCATGTGCCAGGGATCTTCGGCATGTCGGACGGAGCGGTCACGCATGACTACCGTGTCGACACCTTTCGCCTCAAGGGCCCGGCGTTGGTAAACCCCGGCAGCGTCGGGCAACCGAGAGACGGCAGTCCAACCGCGAGCTACGGCGTCTGGGACACGGAGTTGGCGACGTTCGAGTTCCGGCGTGTCCGCTACGACATCAAGGGCGCGCAGCGGGCGATTCGGAAGTCGAAGCTTCCGGAGCGTTTCGCGCTTCGACTCGAAACAGGGCGATGACCCTGCGCCTCACCGAGAGGCGGCGAAGGCTCGCCTACGCGGCGGCGACCGGGGTGGGCGCCGGCTCGCTGGTGGTCTGGGCCTACTTCTGGGTCAACCTGGTCAGAGGCAACCTTCAAGGACCTGACTTCGTGTCGTTTTACTCGGCGGCCAGGCTGTACGTCCTCAAGGGAGGATCCGCCGTTTACGACCTCGCTCTCCAGAAGCAGTTCGAGCTGCAGGTCATCCCGCAGCCCCCCGACCGGTTCGTCGTGCTCCCGTACTTCCACCCTCCCTACTACACGTTGCTCATCGCGCCGCTGGCCGCGCTGAGCTACCGCCAGGCCTACTACGCCATGACCGCGTTCAACGTGCTGCTGGCGGCGGCGTTGATCGTCCTGCTGGTGCGGAACAGCTTGAGCATCCACGGCCGAGGCGCGATCGTGGCCGCGGCGATGATCGCCGGTTTCTTTCCGCTGTTCGTGACAGTGCTGCAGGGTCAGTCAGACCTCGTCGTCCTCGTGCCACTGGCGGCGGCCTACACGGCGTGGGCCAAGGGCCGCCACGGCTGGGCCGGCGTCTTCAGCGCCCTGGCCCTCGCCAAGCCTCAGCTTCTCCTCCTCATACCCGTGCTGTTCGTCGCGAGACGGGCGTGGCGTGCGCTGGCCGGCTTTGTCGGAGTGGTGGCAGCCCTCGGCCTGGTCTCGGCGGTGGGTTTCGGTCTGAGCGCCGTTGTTAATTATTTGGGCCTGGTCGGCGCGTGGGCGATCGGTGGCAAGCTGCCCACGAGCGGACAGCTCGTCTATACCGACACCGCCGCTTACTCGCTTCGCAACATCCTCGAGGCGATCCCCGGCGCCGGCAAGTACGTCGCCCTCATCGTCCTTGTCCTGCTGCTGGTCCTGGCGGCCCTCTCCCTGAGCTGGCGCCCCGACAAGCCACGGCTGGATTTCGCCGTTGCGGTGGCCGCGTCGCTGGTCTTGAGCCCACACCAGAACGTGCACGACCTCGCGCTCATGGTCATCCCCGGCTTTGCCCTCGCCGACCTCGCTCTGGCCGGGCAGCTGCGGTCGCCGCGTGCGGCCGCGGTCGTGCTGGCAATCGCGTATATCGCGATCAACATGACGCTCGCCATAAACCTGTGGTCGGCAGCCCTGGGAGCGCTGCTGGTAGCCGCCTACCTGACTTTCGAGCGGATGTCGGTCAAGCCCGATCCCATTCCGCTTGGTGAGCTGACGTGGAGCGGGCCGCGCCCCCGGCGCGTGATCGTCCTGCCCGCCTACAAGGCGGCGAAGACTCTCAACGAGGTGGTCGGCGACATCCCGCAGGGTCATGCAGACCGGATCCTTCTTGTCGACGATGCCAGCGCAGACGCCACCGTCAGCGTCGCCACCGCGCTCAGCCTCGATGTGATCCGCCATCAGCGCAACCTTGGCTATGGCGGGAATCAGAAGACCTGCTACAGCCAGGCGCTGAAGATGGGCGCCGACGTCGTGGTCATGCTGCACCCGGATGGCCAGTACGACCCGGCCATCATCCCGAATCTATGTCGAGTCATCGAGAACGGCGAGGCCGATATCGTGCTCGGCTCCAGGTGGCTCGGCATTGATCCCGCCAAGGCGGGAATGCCGTGGTGGAAGCGCATCGGCAACCGCTTCCTGACCTCGGCCGAGAACAGAGTCCTTGGGCTGAACCTCTCCGAGTACCACACCGGTTACCGCGCGTATTCGCGACGCTTCCTCGAGGCGATTCCATTTCTCGAGAACAGCAACGACTTCGTGTTCGACACGCAGGTGCTCATCCAGGCCGCGGCCTTCAGGTTCAGGATCGGCGAGGTCCCCGCGATCGGGAAGTACCACGAAGATGCAAGCTCGATCAGCTTTTCGACCTCGACCGTCTACGGCCTCAAGACGCTGGCGGCGCTCGCCAGGTACGTGAGCCACCGCGCCGGCTTCACGTGTCGCTGGCTGACGCCGGCTTCAGATGCCGGCAAACAGGCGCTTGCGGTAGGCCAGGTAGCCCACCACAGCTAGGTTCAACAACAGCGCTCCGATTTTGAACAGCGTCACGTTGTGTATGACCTCGTAAGCCTCGTAGGGGATCAGGATTCCGGTCGCGATCACGGTCAGGTACTCGGCCCAGCGCCGGCGCATCGCGAGCCCCACACCCTCCGTGCCCTCAAGGAGGGCATATAGGATCGCGCCGATCGCAAGGATGGTGACGTGGTTGAACGTGCCGATCAGCAAGAGCGCACGCAGCAGGAGTTCGGCGATCACGCCGTCGTCGGCGTCGAGGTTGAGCTGGTCCTGGGCGTAAGTCGCCCAGGTCGCGAGCAGGCCTTTCTCGCCGGCCACGAGCAACCCGATGGCGAGTGCGGTAAGCACGATCGCCTTGACGATTCGCTCGACGATGATGACCTTGATAAACGCGTCGTGCTCACCGCCCATCCGACCGAGCTCGGCCCAGAAACGGCTGAGATAGGTAGGCCTGGATGCGGACGCTCGAGTCATCGTTCTGACCTTAAAAAGCGGATTGCTCAGGCCGAGTGTTCGCGGTGCTCCCGGAACAGCATTACGCGGCAGTTGGCGTTCTTCAGGACATACGGCACTGTCTTGCCCATGTTGAACTCGCCGAACCGCCTCTTGTACGGCAGGCCCATCACGATCAGGTCCGCGCCCCATTCGACCGCCTCATCGACGAGCGCCGGACCGGTGTCGCGCGCCTGGACCAGCTCGGTCTCGACCGCCAGCTGCGTCTGGGCCGCCAGCTGCTCCACCTCGTCCAGGATCTTCTCCCCCCGCTCCACGACATCGTCCAGCACGGCTCCCAGGGGCAGCGAGCGGTTCACCTCGATGATGTGCACCGCGTACAGCTTCCCGCCCTGGGGGTCCGTCATCCGGCACGCCAGTCGCACCGTCTCGGCGTCGATGCCCTGCCCGCCCACGGCGACCAGCACCTTCTTGGAGGCACTCGGATGCGTGTGATCGGCCATCAGTACTGCGGCCCTCGCCGGAT
Organism: Candidatus Dormiibacterota bacterium; assembly: GCA_003151935.1. Classification (GTDB taxonomy): domain Bacteria; phylum Chloroflexota; class Dormibacteria; order Dormibacterales; family Dormibacteraceae; genus Palsa-870. The sequence continues at coordinate 24,201 of PLYZ01000084.1, forward strand.
CCGCCGGACCACGACATATGCCCCAAAGCCCCACGAGATCGCGACCGTGACCGCGCCGATCACCTGAGACGCAGCGTCGAGTCCCCGGTGCCCGGCCAGGTAGACCAGCACCCAAAGGCCAAGTCCGAGCGCCATGAGACCCATGAACGTGAATGGGAAGCGCAAGTGGTCAAATCCTAACAAGCCTGGCGGGAGGCACCATTACAGGCCTCCCTATAATCAACCAGCCTTGAAGCTGCTGATCGTGGGGTGCGGGCGAGTCGGCTCGCAGATCGCCGCCGACATGGATCGCTTTGGCCACCAGGTGGTCATCATCGACAAGGACCCGAACCAGTTTTCGCGGGCGGCCACACGCGGCGTGCTGACCACGGATTTCAAGGGCGACCAGGTGGTCGGCAACGGCACCGACGCCGACGTCCTCCGTAGGGCTGGGATCGAGGACGCCGATGGCTTCGTAGCGGTGACGGAGGGTGACAACCGCAACATCATGGCCGCGCAGGTTGCCAAGCACGTTTTCAAGGTCCCCCGCGTCGTGGCCCGCATCTACGACCCCGAGCGGGCCGAGGCCTACGAGAAGCTTGGCCTGCACACCATCTGTCCGACCATCGAAGGCGCGAAACACATAGAGAAGACCTTGCTGGAGACTCACTAACACCCATGTACGTGATCGTCGTTGGCGGCGGCACGGTCGGCTATTACATGTCACGCGACCTGCTCGAGCGTGGACACGAGGTCACCCTCATCGAGAAAAACTCGAGCCGAGCCGACTGGCTCGAGACTCAGCTCGGCAGCATCGTGATGCGCGGTGACGGATGCGAGGTGAAGTTTCTCTCGCAGACGGGCATCGAACGCGCGGATGCAATTCTCGCGGTCACCGCCGACGACGAGGACAACCTCATCGCGCTGCAGATGGCTAAGAAGCACTTCAATGTGAAGAAGACCATCGCGAGGGTCAACAATCCTTCCAACGTCGAGATCTTCAAGATGCTCGGTGTCGACGAGGCCGTCTCCGCCACGGACGTCCTGCTCGCGGCGCTGGAACCTCCGATCACGACCTGACGAAAAATAAAAAGGACCGCTCGCGTGGAGCGGTCCTTTCATCGAAGCTTCGTTATACGGTTGCCTTGCCGATCTTGTAGATCTTCGTGCCGCAGTTAGGGCATGTACCAACTGTTGCGGGCTTTCCGTTCTTCATCGTGATCGGCTGAGGGTCGACCATTTCGACCTTTTTCTTGTCCTTCAAGCAGTAGCCTTCCAAGTAGTCACCGTCCTTATACGAGATTCTGTTTCTGGGGCGGACATGCCCATTCTAGAGGTGGGTGTTTGCCCAATACAACCCCAATTCAAACTGAATTGGGCCGGGAGCGTCTTAAGTCACATCAAAAGTGGCCCAAAAAGGGCCCTCAAATGCCTGCCTTGCCGCGTCAGTGAACAGCACGAATCGGACCTCGTCTGGCGCCTATTCACCGTTCAACGCATCGCGGAGAGTTCCCGCCATCACGCGCGCGCACTCATCCATTGCAAACCCCGCGACGCCGGTGCCGACCGCTGGGATGGCGATGGTCCGCACACCGTGCTCGTGCGCAAGACGAAACACATGGTCCATCGAAGACCGCAGCGAATGCGCGGACGTGCGCCCTCCGAGTCCCATGCTCGCGGCGTGGATCACATGATGCGCGGGCAGGTTTCCGGCGCCGGTGATTGCCGCCTCGCCAATCCTCACCGGCCCATGCGCGTCGCACTCCTGCTGTATCGATGCACCGCCCCGCCTGCGGATCGAGCCCGCAACGCCCGCGCCAAGCACGAGGTCGTTGTTGGCCGCGTTGACGATCGCGTCAACGTCCTGCTCGACCAGGTCGCCGGTGACGATCACGATTTGCGACGCAGGCGTTCCTCCACCTCAGCAACGCGTTCGTCCAATTCCTTACGCGTGGCTTTCGCTATGCCTTTCACGCCAATCGATGCAATGGTGATCGAGGCGCACGCCACGCCCCACACGAGCGCGTCCTGCAGACCACCGGGCTGGCCACCTGTGCTCGACCAGCGCGCGAGCATTCCACCTGCCAACGCATCACCTGCGCCTGTCGTGTCCACGACCGGTCTGTCGGTGAACGCGGGGACTCGCACCACTCCGTACTCCGTGTACGCGGCGAGACCGTCCACGCCCGCTTTGACGACAAGGCCTTGAAGCCACCACTGACGGCGGAACTCCTCTGGGTCTTTGCCCCCCAGAGCCACGAATTCCTCCTGGTTGCAGAAGAACCAACCTGCCCGGCGCAAGACATCCCTGACCTCGGGAGGCCGCGCGTGCACGTACGAGAGCATGGCGTCGGCGCCGAGAAGTTGGGCGCCGCCCAGCACGGCCATGAGCTCTGCCTGCCGGTCCGGCCTCATGGAGCCGACAAAAGCCCACCCCGTGAAGTCCGCTGGCAGCGCGGGGGTCCAGCTGTCGTAGATGTCGTCGCTGCTGCCTAGATCGACGTTGCGCCCGTGCTCCTGGTGGGCGCGCCAACGGTAGGTGGGAGCTTCCAGGATCTGAAGCATGTCGACGTCGATGGAACGGCCGCTGAACGCCTGCGCAACGCGCTTGGCCGCATCAACTCCGACCGGTGCGACGACCCTCACGGGCACGATCAGGCTGGCCGCGAGCGCAAAGTAGACGGCCGATCCGCCGAGCGTCTCTACGACACGGCCAAAAGGACCATCGCGCGTGTCCAGCGCCACCGAACCCGCGACCAGGAGCTGCGGTCGTCCGTCAGGCACGGCGACCGCTGCCGCTGCTCGCGGTGATCACATGCCGCGCGTGGCGGAGCTTCTCCAGAAAGTCCTGCGGTGTCGTGTAGCCGTCCATCTCCATCCAGCTGCGTCCCAGCTCGCGGGCGGCGTGTGCATCGGAGCCCGTTGCGGAAACCTTTCCGAGATCGGTTGCAAGGCGAGCGGCCGCCTCGTTGGCGGCCGGGGCACACCACGCGTTGTACGTCTCGATGATGTCGATCCGGTCCGCCAACTCTACGATGCGCTGCGGGCTGAAGTGTGCGCGGCGGCGATCGAGCGGGTGCGGCACGTATGTGAGGCCACCCATACCGTGAATCATGTCCATCACGTCCTCCGGCGGCAGGTACGGCGGGAGCAGCCTCGTGATGAACAGCCCGATCACCTCGCCCTCATTAGTCCTCGCCTCCTCGCCGACGATGGCCAGGTCGGGCGCCAGCTTCGCGAGCTCCTGCGCCCCCTCCACCGTGTTGTGGTCGGTCAATGCAATGCGGTCGAGGCCGCATTCGCTGCAGCGCTGAATCAGCTCTTCGAGCGAGCTCTGGCCGTCGTGAGAGTAATGCGAGTGCAGATGGAGGTCGACCCGCACCGCCGGCTTAGAGTGTCGCGGCTTCTCTGAGCATTCGCTCGCGGGCGCGAGCAAACAACGGAATCACCTCGGCCGGTCCACGGTTCTTGCACCCCTGCGCCATGAGCGCGGCCTGCGCGTCATAGATGATCTCCATCATCTGCTCCGGTCGCCGCTCGCGGCCGAGCCGCCCAGGCAGCTCCGGGTGTGCGTGCCTCAAAACGACCATCAGCCTCGCGACAAGCCAGCCGGGAACGATTCGAATTTCCTGCACGAGGCATTCCTCGACCCAGAACAGCAGCTCATCCGACTCCTGAAGCAACCGGCGCGGCGTCATCGCGCGCTGTCTCCTGCGATGCCAGCGCAGGTCACGTTGCTGCTCTTCGACCGTCTCTTGAAGCATGGCTCGCAACCCACTATATCAGCGCCCCACCGCAGTTCTGACTCTTGCCGGGTAACACAATGTTCGCCATCCGCCGGCGGCCGGCACGAGATGAACTTGTCGATCGAATGTCCACTCCCGCCATTGCTGCCGTACCCGATAACGCATCACCATTCGCGCCACGTTGCTGTAGCTGCGCTGGTGTGCTTCGTCGGTCCAACCCTCGATCACGTTGACGCTCACCACCTGCATGTCGAGCAGCTCTACGTCGTCGTCAAGGCGCGGCATGTCTCTCATGAAGACCTCCCGCCCTCCCCATGCGCGCTGTGCGTCCTCGGCAAGCAGATCCCACATCTGGTCGAACCGCCTCTCCGCATGCAACTTCATGAACCGCATCTCGAACGTCGCTGGCGCGATCGACGTGGGGGGGGGCGGTTGCACCGATTCCAGCAGCGGCGGCAAGGCGGAGGCCGCGCCCGGCATGCCCGTGCCGGTCGATGCGTCTGCGAACCTTCCGAAGTCATCCGCCGGCCAGGTCTTGAACTGCGCGGCAATACGCGCCGGCACCGATCCAACCGCGGTCCACCGGCCGATTCTGCGAAGAAGACTATTGACCATTGGCGCTAGATGTTGTGTGATGTCCCCAGACTGTATACAGAATGTGGATAACTAGCAACCCCTGGCGTTCAGCTTCCTGCCGGCACCTCCGGCGGCCGAGGGATCGACAGCGGCCCGCGCGCTGCGGCCGCCCGAACCGCTGGGAGGGCGCCTGGAACATCGCCATCCGGCCACCCGCTGCCCGCAAGACACACCACACCATTCGCGTCAACCGTTGATCCGGATCGGCGTGTCCGCCTGGAGGGTCGCTCCCCGGCCTCAGCCGGCTGTCATACGACGCACGATTGCCGCCACCTCGACCAGCGGCACGCCCACCGGGCAAGCGGACGCGGCCGCTTCGAGGTCCGGCGCATCGCCTTCGATATCTGAGGACGCCTCGCCCAACCGCGCGTAGAGCCGCATGTACGAAGAGGCCAGGTCGGGAAGGCGAGTCTGGCCGATCCGGCCGGCGGCAAGGGCGCACAAACCGCAGTTGATGCACCCCACGAGATGTGGGTGCCGCTCGCGCTCCGCCGGCTGAAGCACGCGAATGCCATCGGTCGCGTACGTGTCGAACAGGTCGTCGAGCTGTGAGCGCGGCCGGCTGAGCCGCCGGCGCGCGAGGTGCACGCCGTAGGCGAACGCGAGCTTGGCAAGCGAGTCGGTGCGGCCCATTCGTTAGTTGAAGAGGCCTCGCATCGCGCCTTGCGCCAGCTCTTCCTGCGCCCATCCCGCATGACCCAACACGGGCGCCCGCCCGAGCCACGCGCCTCGGACGAACTCGCGCGCCGAGGCGAATCTTTGCGACGCGCTCCAACCCAGCTCGGTTCCGATGACCTCCGCTGCGCGCATCACGCAAGCGGCGCCCGCGCACGGGCCCGCGGCCAGGCCGACTCGTCGAAATGCGTCGGCAAGCGAACGTACCTGCTCGTGGCGGGTTGAGTAAGCAAGCTCAGCCTCCGTGATCGGCTCGCATCGACACACGAGCCGGCCCGCGCGGCCGCCGTCGAGGACTTTTTCAGCTCGCGTTCCATGCCGGCTCTGCAGCTTGACCGCGGCCAGCGCCGGTATGCCGCACCGGCGCGCCAGCTCAGCCGCCGGCTCCATCTCCGATTCGTTGCCCGGCAGAGGGCTCGTGGCGGTGGTGCACGGGGCCTGGTGTCCGAGCTTGCGGCACACCGCGTCCGAGGTCTGCTCGGCCATCAGTCGATACATCGACAGCTTGCCGCCGGCGATCGTCACGAAACCTTCGACGCCTTCTGTGGCGTGGTCGATGACCTGATACCGCCGCGAGAGCTCGTCCTCGTAGCGCCGCCACTTGAACAGCGTCGGACGCACGGCGGCGGTTGCTCGCACCGGCCGGTAGTCCCGGATCGAAGGAAAGACTCGCTCGAAGGCCTGGAGGAGATAGTCGACCTCATCCTCCAGCACGTCCACCGAGTCGAGGTCGCCGTAGTAGTCGTCATCGGTCGTTCCCAGCAGCGTGAAGCCGGCGTGCGAAACCATCAACAGGTCGCGCCCGTCGACCGACTCGGCGCTGATCGAGAAGTTTGAGATGCGATGTGGGTAGACGATGTGGATGCCCTTCGCGGGCCGCAGATCCACCTTGAGCCCGGCCAGCCTGCTGGTGCGCGGCGACCATGGCCCCGTCGCGTTTACGACCACTCGGGCGCGCGCTTCCGACATCGCGCCATCCGCGGCGCGGTAGCGGACCCCAATCACCTTGCCCCCATCGCGAACCAGGTCGACGACCTCTGTGTGGTTTAGGGCGCGCGCCCCGTGCGCCACCGCATCCTCGACGTTCGCGTAAACCAGGCGGTGCGGGTCGACCCCCCACTCCTCCATGGTCACGGCTCCGATCACGTCGGGTGTGAGCCCGGGCTCGGCTTGCCGCGCCTCTTCGGCGGTCAGGCGCCGGTGCGGATGGGCCTTCTTGAGCGGCTGGAAGCGGTCATAGACCTCCATCGCCGTCTCCATCCGCTCGATGTTGTTCTTGTCGTGCGGAAGCACCGGGATGATGAAGACGACCCGGTACACCAGGTTGCGCGCGATCGACACGATGTATCCGGCGTCCTGCGTGGAGAGTCGGGTCGTGTCCCAGTCGAACTCGAGATAGCGCGGGCCGCCGTGGATCATCCAGCTCGATCCGCCCGTCGTCCCGGCACCCCAGTCGCCCTTCTCCAGCAGCAGCACGGACAGCCCTCGCAAGGAAAGGTCGCGAGCGACCCCTGCACCGGTCACGCCACCGCCGATCACGCAGACGTCGTGATCGCTGGGAGGACTCACGACCCGGATACTAGCTAGGGCAGGCTGCCGGCGGGCGGATCGACGGATCTAGGCCGAATGCGGCCCCATCCGGGCGTCGCCTTCTGCGCTCCTCGCTTGCGCACTGCGAGTGCGCGCGCTGCGGTGCTCGGCGTCTCCTTCGGCTGGGACCACCTCGGCCGCCGATCTCTCGCCGCCCGCCCGCCGTCAGCCTGCCGCCTCGTGCTGCTTCTGGAACTCTTCGATGATCGCCTTCGCCAGATGCTGGGGCATCTCGTCGTAATGCGAGAACTTCTGCTGGAAGGTACCGCGGCCCTGCGTGATCGAACGAAGGTCCAGCGCGAAGCGAAGCATCTCGTGCTCCGGCACAGTGGCGCGCACCTTCTCGTAGCCGTCATCGGGCTCGGTGCCGAGGATCTTGCCCCGGCGGCCGTTGATGTCGGACATGATCGCGCCGAGGTTCTTTTCGGGCACGCGGATGTCTGCCTCCACGACCGGCTCCAGCAGCACAGGCCCTGCGTCCAGTGCGCCCTTGCGGATGGCCATCGAGCCGGCGATCTGGAAGGCCATGTCGTTGGAGTCGACCTGGTGGAACTTCCCGTCCACCAGCGTCACCCTGACATCGACCATTGGATATCCGGCGACCACTCCCTTGGCCATGTTGTCGACGATCCCTTTCTGCACCGAGGCCCGGAAGTTTTGGGGGATGGATCCACCGAAGATCTTGTCCTCCCACACGAAGCCCTCGCCTCGTTTGGTCGGGGCGACCTCGATCACACAGATCCCATACTGCCCGTGACCGCCGGACTGCTTGACGTGCCGGCCCTCAACCCGGCTGTGGCCCGAAACGGTCTCGCGGTAGGCGACGCGTGGGACCTCGGTGGTCGCCTCGACGCCGTACTTGCGCTTCAGCTTCTCTAGCGTGACGTCCAGGTGAACGTCGCCCAGGCCTGCGATGACCAGCTGTTTTGTCTCCTCGAGCCGTTCCACGTGCAGCGTCGGGTCCTCTTCGCTCAGCCGGGCAAGACCGCTCGAGATCTTCTCCTCGTCGCCTCGAGCCTTCGGCGTGATCGCCAGCGTGTAGGCGGGTCCCGGCAGGTCGAGCGCGGGAAGCGGCCCGCCATCTTTGATGCCCAGCGTGTCGCCGGTCAGGGTGTGGGCGAGCTTCGTCGCCCCCCCGATGTCACCTGCCCGAACTTCGGTGGTCGCGATGTGCTCCTTGCCGCGCGGAAAGAAGATCTGAGCCAGCCGCTCCTCGCCGCCGCGGGTGAGGTTGGGCAGGTGGGCGTCGGCCTTGACCGTGCCGGACACCACCTTGAAGTAGCTGACCCGGCCGAACTGGTCGCCGCCGGTGCTGAACACGAACGCCTTCGCCGGCTTGCCTGCATCCACGTCCGGTGGAGGCATCAGCTCGACGATCGTCGACATCAAAGTCCGCACGCCCAGCAGCTTGGTCGCCGAGCAGCAGACCACCGGCGCCACCTTGCCGGAGAGGATGCCCTCGCGAAGGCCGCGCTGGATGTCCTCCTCGCTCAAGGTGCCTGCGTCAAGGTACTTCTCGAGCAGCGAGTCGTCGCTCTCGGCGGCAGCTTCGATCAGCTGGCCGCGGTATTGCTCGACCAGCTTTTGCATGTCCTCGGGAACAGGAACCTCGCTGCGCTTGCCGTCGGGTGTGGTCACGAATGCTTTGAGGTGAAGCAGGTCGACGATGCCGCGGAAGTCCTGCTCCGAGCCGATGGGCAGATGAAGCGGAAACGGGCGGGGCGAAAGGTGCTCGCGCATCGCCGCGACCGCGCCGTAGAAATCGGAGTTGTCCTTGTCCAGTTTGTTGATCACGACGATTCGCGGCTTGTTGCTCCGGTTGCAGTGCTCCCAGGCGACCTCTGTGCCGACGGCCAGCTGGGAGCCTGGACCCACCACGACGACGGCGCCTTCGGCCACGCGCAGCCCGCTGAGCACCTGTCCCGCGAAATCGAAAAACCCAGGCGCGTCGAGGATGTTGATCTTGTAGCCGTTGTGCTCGGCGAAGCCGACACCGAGGTTGATCGAGATCTTGCGCTTGTGTTCCTCGGGCTCGAAGTCCATCGTCGCGGTCGACTGGTCCGGCGCGCCCATGCGCGGGATCGTGCCCGAGGCGAACAGCATGGCCTCGGCGAGCATGGTCTTGCCGTCGTGGGAGTGGCCCAACAGGACCACGTTCCTGATCTTGTCCGAAGCGTACTCAGTGGCCATCCAACCCCCTCGCACCCCGCCGCTGCAGGCAGTGATGACAAGTCTAAGGCGCGGTTAAGAGCGGGTTGGCTTGGGTATCATCAATTACCAATGGTCAAGAAGACCGCGTCCATCGAAGAGGTCCTGGCTGCCGTCGAGGCCGCCCGGGACAAGGTGATGGCCGACGAGGTGAAGTCGCTCACCAAGCTCGGCATTCCCAAGGCCATGGCGTACCAGATGATCGCCAGCAGGTTCCACCAGAAGGTCGGCAACCAGGAAGAGGCCGAGACCGACCCCTTTGAGGGCAATGCCACCTCCTGGGAAGAAATCGGCTAACACCGCCGCGGCGGCGTGAATCGAGCCGGCCGGCTCGCTCGTCTTCTTCGGATCCTTGCCGTCGTCATCGCTGAGCCGGGACTCAACCCTCTCGAGCTGGCCGAACGTGCGGGCGTCTCGGAGCGAACCCTACGGCGCGACCTGGTGCAGCTGCGCGAGCTTGGCTACGAGGTCGCATACACGGGAGGCTACGAAATGCAGGAGAAGCTGAACCTCGAAGGCCGGACAGGCCACCGCTCGCTCGGCCGCGTGTACGAGCAGCACCTGGATCTCCTGCGCAGGCAGCTCCCTAAGCGTCTGGCCGCCCAGGTCACCGAAGAGGTCGACTCGCTGGCCCCGGCGGCCCTCGCATCGCTTTTTGCTACCGCCATCGAACGCCACGCAAGGGCGGCCGGGCGCGCGCAGGGCGCACTTCCGCCTAGATGAAACCGATCGTCCTCATCCCAAGTGGCGAAGGCGACGCCGACTTCACCTATGCGACGGGATTCGCGGTTGAAAGCGCCCTCTACATCCGCTTTGGGGAGGGCGACGACGTGCTGGTGACGAGCCCGCTGGAGATCGAGCGCGCACGCGCGCAGAGCACGGCGGCCCGCAACCTCCTTCTGGAGGAGGCCGGCCATGAGGACAACGGCCCGTTCGTCTCATACGCGCGTCTGGCCGCCAGGATGCTGCGCGAGAAAGGGCACGACTCAGCACGCGTGTCGCCGCGCCTGCAGGCCGGCTACCTCGAGGCGCTGCGTGTGGCCGGGCTCGAGGTCGAGGTCGAGCTCGGGCTCTTCGAGGCCGAACGGAGGCACAAGAGCCCGGAAGAAGCCCGATTCATCGAGGCTTCGCAGCGCGCCGCCGAAGAGGCGGTCGTAGAGGTCGTGAGCCAGCTTGCGCAGGCGGACATCAGGGACGGGACCCTGTGGTTGGACGAAAGGCCTCTCACGTCCGAGCGTCTCTACGCGCGCGCGTCCTTGCTGCTCGGCGAGAAGGGCTTCACGTGCCCTGACATGATCATCGCCGGTTCCCCCGAGTGTGCGATGCCCCACTTCCGAGGAGACGGCCCGATCCGGGCCGGCGCGCCGGTCATCATCGACATCTTTCCAGCCAGCCGGACCACCCACTACCACGGCGACCTGACCAGAACGGTCGTCGTGGGCGAGGTTCCCGACGAAATCCGCCGCATGCACGCGGCGGTCCTGCAGGCGCTCGACGCCGGCATCGAGTCGATCAAGGCCGGCGCGTCGGGCCGCGACGTCCACAACGGGGTCTGCCAGGTGCTGGTGGACAGAGGCTACGGGACGACGACCAAAGGCTTCGAAGGTCCGGGGACCGGCGCCAAGATGAACCATTCCACCGGCCACGGTGTCGGGCTCGACGTGCACGAAGAGCCCTCGCTGCGGGGTGGGGCCGTGCATCCGCTGCACGAAGGCGACGTCGTCACGGTCGAGCCAGGCCTGTATCTCATGGGGCTCGGAGGAGTGCGCATCGAGGACACCGGTATGGTCACAAGGGTTGGGTTCAAGAACTTCACGACCCTCACGCGCAGCCTGGACCCTCGCGACTACCTGTAAACTAAGGCTTGACAATGCCGCGAGACGAGACGCTCGGGGAGAGAATTCACCGGGTGCGCCAGGAGCGCGGGATGAGCCTGGCCAAGGTCAGCGGTCCCGACTTCAGCCGCGCTTTTCTGCACCAGGTCGAGCACGGACAGAGCCAGCCGTCGACACGGGTGCTCAGAGTCATCGCCGGCCGCCTTGGGACCGAGGTCGATTACCTGCTCGAGGGTCGCCTCCCCGGTGTCGAGCGGGAGCTGGCGCTGGAGAAAGGTCGCGTCCTCCTTGCCCGAGGAGATGCGCGGCGGGCGCTCATCGCCCTGCAGCCGGCCGCCGATTCCACCGAATGGCCGCTGGGCACCGACGCCCGGCTGACCCAGGCGGAAGCCTTGCTGGCGCTCGGGCGCGAGCCAGAGTCGCGCGAGATCCTTGACCGCGAGCAGGCGATCATCACCTCGCATCGCGATCGCCACCGGCTGCAGCGCCTGCGATCGGTCAAGAAGGGCGAGCGCTTCGGCTTCGGCATCGACGCGATCAAGACGCACTTACGGCTGGCAGACCAGGCGGAGCGCGCTGCCAACAGCCAGGACGCGCTTGAGCACTACCGCGCGGCGCGGGTCCTGCTGGAGGCGGGCGCTAAAGTCCGCTCGTAAATGTGAATGAAGGCGGCGGTGTTACCACCGGCGGGGTGATCTCCAGAGTGATCACTTCGTGCGACTTGAGGACGATCGCGTTCGGATCACCCGTGTAGAGCTGCGGGCCCTTGCCGTCCTGCAGGTCAATGTAGACCACGAGCTTCTCGTCGGGCGTGAGGGTCAAGGTCGACACGTGGGTTGCGTTCAGCGGTTCGTTTTGAAGCCCCTGGGCCTTGTTCCACGTGCTCCAGATCGTGAAGAACTGGCCGAGCGTGAACGTCTGGCTCGCGGGCGACTCGATATGGATCACGTTCGGGTTGGCGGCATGGACGTGCAGCCAGTAGAAGCAGGTGGGTGCGGTTGGGTCTCCGCTGATCCCTATGTTCGCGGGGATTGGAAGCACGTTGCCCTGGTAGACGATCTGGAGGGCGGCGTGGTAGTGGACCTGCGTGTGTTCGAGGCTGTCGCACGGGACGCCGGCGGCATTTTGCGGAGCGGTGGATTTGTTGTTGGCCAGAAAGTAGATGATCAGCCCGACCGCGAACAGCAGCAGGATGGCCCCCACCACGAACGGAAGCACCGGGACGTCCGCCGCTCTCTTGACCTTGACCTGCGGCCGGCGCGAGCCTTTGCCGGTGCCGGTGCGCACTCCGGCCTTTGTTTTGGTTGCCATGACCTACGGTAGAATACCGGGCCTACCCTTTCTGGCTTCGGCCGGGGGCACCATGCCACCGATCGACCGGGGCCTGAACCCATAGGAAGGAGGTCCCCTTTGCGGGATTACGAAGTTCTCTACATCGTCCGCGCAGACCTGGACGAGGAGAAGGTCCAGGACGCGGTGAAACGAGTCAACACGCTGATCGAAAGGTCGGGCGGGACGCTTGAGCGCACCAACCTCTGGGGCAAGCGCAAGCTCGCCTACGAGGTCAAGCACCAGAAGGAAGGCTCCTATGTCCTCCAGGATTTTCAGTTCGACCCGGGCCGGGTGCCCGAGCTCGAAGCGGCTCTGAAGATCACTGAGGAGGTGCTGAGGCATCTCATCGTTCGCAAGCCCGAGAAAGTGGCTGTCGCGACCGCCGTTGCCCCGCCGCCGGCGGAGGTCGTGCCCGAGCCCATTGCGGTGGAGTCGAAGCCAGCGGTGGAGTCGGAGCCGGCGGCGGAACCGGCGGCTCTTGCGGATCGGGAGGAGGCATAAATGTCGAACCTGAACAAAGCGCTGCTCATCGGAAGGCTCACCAAAGACCCGGAGATGCGCTACACGCCCAGCGGGACCGCGGTGACCAACTTCAGCATCGCCACCAACCGGTGGTCGTCCGGTCCGGACGGCGAGCGTAAGGAGTTCACCGATTACCACAACATCGTCGCCTACCCGATCGGCAAGCGAAACCTCGCCGAGACGGTCGCGCAGTACACGCGCAAGGGTGCGCTCGTCTTCGTCGAAGGCCGCATCCAGACCAGGTCTTGGGAAGGCCAGGACGGACAGAAGCGCCGCGTGACAGAGATCATCGCGAACGACGTCCAGTTCCTCGAGCCGCGCGGAGCGGGTGGCGGCGGCAGTGCCGGCAGTGCCGGCGGCGCCGGCAGCTCCGGAGCCCCGGCTCGAAGCGGCGGCGCATCCCATGACGACATCCCCGCGCCGGACGACGCTCCACGCGACGTCGATCCGGACGAGATCCCGTTTTAGGAGCAGAACCAGATGGCAGTCCACCGACCACAACGTGAATCCAGCGGCGGCGGCGGCAGAGGACCGAAGCGCCAGCACCGCAAGGTGTGCAGCTTCTGCGTCGAGAAGATCCGCTTCATCGACTACAAGGAGATCTCGCGCCTTCGGCGATTCGTGAGCGACCGCGGGAAGATCCTCCCGCGCCGCGTCACCGGTACATGCGCCCGGCACCAGCGCCCGCTCACGACCGCCCTCGAGCGCGCTCGCGCGATCGCCCTGCTCCCTTACACGACGGAGCAGCACTAGGCGGCCCTGGCCTCCCCACCATGTGGGGAGGCCGGCCCGGCCCATCTGGGCCCGGCCCGGTGGGGGAGTCCCCTTAGAATCTATCGTGCCGTCGCAACCCGTCAATGGAGCGCGCCTCATGACCTTCCAGACCCAGCTTCGAATCCCCGGCCCCACGCCGCTCCCTGAGCGTGTCCTGCGCAGCATGAACCGGCCGATGATCGATCATCGCGGCCCGGAGTTTGCGGCGATCCTGTCAGAGATCACGGCCGGAGCGAAGCGTGTTTTCAAGACGTCGAGCGACCTCCTCCTGCTGACCTCGTCAGGGACTGGCGGCCTGGAGTCGGCCGTCGCCAACCTCGTCTCGCCCGGTGACGAGGTGGTCGTTGCCCTGTGCGGCAACTTCGGCGAGCGATTCGCCGCCCTGGCGGCAGCGTACGGAGCCGATGTCGCGCGACTCGAGTTCGAATGGGGCCAGCCGGTCGAACCAGACGACCTAGCGCGCGTGATCGAGCAGCACCCCAAATCCAAGGTCGTGCTGCTGACTCACAACGAGACTTCAACCGGTCTCACCAACCCACTGCGGGAGCTCGCGCGCGTCGCCCGTGACGCCGGGAAGATCGTGGTCGTCGACGGCGTGAGCTCCATCAGCTCGATCGCAATCGAAACCGACGCATGGGGAATCGACGTCGCCGTCAGCGGCTCGCAGAAAGGCTGGATGGCGCCACCGGGATTCGCGCTCGTCAGCGTGAGCGAGCGCGCGTGGGCTCAGCAAGCCAAGGCTCGCTCGCCCCGTTTTTACTTCGACTGGAAGGAAGCCAAGACCTGGGCGGAGAAGGGGATGACTCCCTTCACGCCGGCGGTCAGCGTTGCGTTTGCCCTGCAGGAGGGGCTGCGCATGCTCGAGGAGGAAGGCCTGGAGGCCGTCTACGAGCGGCATGCGCGGCTGGCGCGCGCGACGCAGGCCGGGCTGGAAGCGTTGGGCTTTCAGCTGTACGCGCGAAAGGGCTTCCGCTCGAACACCGTCACATCTGCTTTGCCGCCTCAGGGACTCGACGTGGCCGCGTTCCGCAAGCTGCTCGACACCAGGTATGGAGTCGTCATCGCGGGCGGCCAGGCCAAGATGACCGGCAAGATGATCCGCGTCGGCCATCTGGGTGCGGTCGCCGAGGGCGACGTGGTCCAGGTCCTGTGGGCGATCGAGCAAGCGCTCGAAGAGCTCGACATCGCGCCCGCGGACGGGCGCGGCGTGGCGGCTGTCACCTCGTCACTGCAGGGCGTCGCCGCCGCCGCACGATAGTGCCGCGGATCCTGGTCGCCGATCCTCTGGCCGAAGATGGCCTGGAACGATTGCGGCGGGCGGGAGAGGTGACGGTCGTCAGCAAGCTGGGTGAGGCTGAGCTGATCCAGCGCATACCTGAGTTCGACGCGCTCGTAGTTCGGAGCGAGACGCGGGTCACGGCACCGGTCCTCGAAGCTGGGCGAAAGCTCCGCGTGGTCGGGCGCGCCGGTGTCGGGGTGGACAACATCGACGTTCCCGCGGCGACGCGCAAGGGGATCCTGGTCGTCAACGCGCCGCGTGGCAACATCGTCGCGGCGGCCGAGCATACGATCGCGCTTCTTCTCTCCCTGGCCCGCTGGATACCCCAGGCAGACGCCTCGGTCAAGCGCGGCGAGTGGACGCGGTCGAAGTTCACCGGCACGGAGATCCGCGGCAAGACCCTGGGCGTCGTCGGCCTCGGCAACGTCGGCTCCGAGGTCGCCAAGCGCGCGCATGGTCTCGAGATGGAGGTCGTCGCCTACGACCCGGTCGTCTCGGTCGAGCGGGCGGAGCTGTTCAACGTCGAGCTTGTGAGCCTGAACGACCTGCTCGAGCGAGCCGACTTCGTCACCGTGCACGTCCCCCTGGTCGAGGCCAATCGCAACCTGCTCGGCGCGGCGGAGCTGGCGCTTATGAAACCCGGCGCTCGCCTGATCAACGCCGCGCGGGGCGGCATCGTCGACGAGGCCGCCCTCGTCGAGGCGCTGAAGACGGGACGCCTTGCGGCCGCTGCCTTTGACGTGTTCGTGAACGAGCCGCCTGGTGACAACCCGCTGCTGACGCTGCCCAATTTCATAGCCACGCCACACATCGGGGCGTCGACGGTCGAAGCGCAGGCGTCGGTCGCTTTCGACGTTGCTGAAGAGGTGGCCGCCGTCCTGGCAGGTGACCTGCCGCGGTTCGCGGTCAACGCTCCCGCCTTGCCCCCGGAGGAGCTCGTTTACCTGAGGCCCTTCGCGGACCTCACCGAGCGCCTGGCGGCCCTTCACGGCCAGCTCTTCGGCGGGCGCGTAAGCTCGATCGAGCTGGACTTCGAGGGAGAGCTGGCGGAGCACGACGTCAACCTCCTCGTCGCATCGGCCATCAAAGGCGTCCTGCAGCCGTTCACAGAGGATCGCATCAACTCGGTGAACGCGCGCCTGATCGCTTCCGGCCGTGGCGTGAAGCTGGTCGAGCGGCGAAGCCCCGCACACGGCAGCTACGCGAGCATGATCACCGTTCGAATTGGCGGCCACGAGCTTGCCGGCACCGTGTTGAACGGCGAGCCGCGCGCTGTGCGCATCGACTCGTTTCGCGTCGACCTCGTACCCGAAGGTCGCTTCCTGGTCAGCCGGCACGAGGACCGGCCCGGCGTGGTCGGGCGTTTCGGCACGATCCTGGGCGAGCACGACGTCAACATCGCGAGCATGCAGGTCGGGCGCGACTCGCCGCGCGGCAGCGCGATGATGATCCTTGCGGTGGACGACCGCGTTGCGCCTGAGGTGCTGGCGAGGTTGCGCGAGGTCGACGGGATGGCGGACCTGCGCTACGTCGAGCTTGGGCCTGGAGAATCCGATCGCTGACGTTCGCGCCTTGCCAGGGATCCGGTACGACCTGGCACGAGCGGGCGATCTCAGCACGCTGGTCGCGCCTCCATACGACGTGATGTCGGAGACCGATGTGGCGCGGTATGAGGCGCTTTCGCCGTACAACGTCGTGCGGCTGACGCGGCCCGGCCGCGATTACGACCGCGCTGCGCGCACGTTTCATGATTGGCTGTCCGGCGGCATCCTGACCGCCGACGCCCCGTCGATGTACGTACACGAGGTTCGCTTCAACGGCCGGCGGCGGCGGGACCTGATCGCCGCCCTGAGACTTCAGCCTTACGAAGACCGCGTCGTATTGCCGCACGAGCGGACGCACCGAGGGCCAAAGGAAGACCGCCTGGCTCTGCTGCGGGCGACGAAAGCGAACTTCGAACCGCTGTGGTTCACCTACGAGGGACGCGGGAGCGGCCTTTCGCGGATCATCGAGGTGGTCAGCGGGCGAAACCCGGCGGTTGTCTTCAAAGGTCCTGAGGAAACCGAGCACCGGCTCTGGGTGATCTCCGACCCCGAGCATCAGGCAGCCGTACACGCCGCGCTCGAATCACTGCCGGTCCTGATCGCGGACGGTCACCACCGCTACGAGACGGCTCTGACGTATGCCGAAGAAGTGGGGGGCGATGCCGATGCCACCTCGCGATTCACCCTCGCCCTCCTGACCGACCTCGACGACCCCGGCCTAGAGGTGCTCCCGACCCACCGGGTCATGAAGGTCGGCGTCGCAGTCACCGGCGGCGAGGACAAGGCCACGCTCGAGGACACCCTGTCCGCATTGCGCGGGCGAGTGGCCGCCGGCGCCTACCGCGACCACCGGTTCCAGGTGCTTCAGCTGGAAGGGGAGATGGCCCTGGTGGAGTTACACACTCAGGTGATCGACAACATCCTGGGCAAGCGGAGCGCCGAAGAGTTCCTCCTGTACACGCGCGACCCAGAGGAAGCGGTCCGTTGGGTGGACGAAGGGGTGGGCTCTGCCGCCTTTTTCCTCGATGTCCCCGACCTTCGGCTGGTTTTGAAGCTGGCCCAAGAAGGGAAGACTCTTCCTCAGAAGAGTACTTATTTCCATCCGAAACCCCCCTCCGGGATGGTGTTTTTCCAGCTCGACCAAGATCGCCATTTATAGTTAGGAACCCAATAAAGAAATGCCAACTTACGGTTACCGGTGTGGCAATTGCGGCCACCAGTTCGAGATCATCCAGAGGATCTCTGACGAGCCTCTGGCGACCTGCCCTAAATGCCAGGGCAAGCTCTCCAAGATGCTTTATCCCGTTGGAATCAGCTTCAAGGGCAGCGGGTTCTACACGACTGACTACAAAGGTGCCGGTAAGGGCTCCGCGGGCTCGAGCAATGGCTCTGCGACCACCTCCGAGGGAGGCTCCGACAGCAAGCCGGAGACCAAAACGGAATCGAAGTCGGACACCAAGCCGGAGTCAAAACCGGACAGCAAGCCAGAGTCCAAATCGGATACCAAGACGGAGAGGGGTTCCTAGATGTCAAACATCCAAGCGGTGACCGACGGCGAGTTCGAGAGTCTGGTCCTGAAGTCGGACATCCCGGTGCTCGTCGATTTCTGGGCGACCTGGTNNGCGGCCCGTGCCGGATGATCGCGCCGATCGTCGAGCAGATCCATGGCGAGCTCGGTGACAAGGTCAAGATCCTGAAGATGGACATCGACGAGAACCCATCGACTCCGATGTCGCTGGGGATCATGTCCATCCCGACGGTGATCATCTTCAAGGACGGCAAGCCCGCGGAGCGGACGGTCGGGTACCGGCCGAACATGAAGGGCGACCTGATGGCCAAGCTCGAAGCACTGATCAGCCCGGCGGTTTAACCCCGGCGCCGGTCGATTCCTGCTCCGCCCGGCATCAGCGTCGGCGACGATGGCGTCGCGCGCTGCTGGTGGTCAGGCTCGGACGAGCTTTACCGGCGATACCACGACCTGGAGTGGGGCAGGCCATCCATCGATGACAGGCGCCTTTTCGAGAAGCTCGTTCTCGAAGGATTCATGTCGGGGCTGAGCTGGCTGACCATCCTGCGCAAGCGGGACAAGTTCCGCCAGGCGTTTCGAGATTTCGATCCAACGGTGGTGGCGCGTTTCACCGCCCGCGATGTGGCGCGTTTGATGGGCGACGCAGGCATCGTTCGCAACCGGGCGAAAATCGAAGCCACCATCAACAACGCGCACCGGCACGCGGAGCTGGTCGACGAGTTCGGAAGTTTCGCGGGTTACGTCTGGCGCTACGAACCCAGGCCCCGCAGGCGCCTGTTAGACCATGCGGAGCTAATGCAAATTCGCGTGTCCGATGAGGCGACCGCGATGAGCAAAGACCTGCGACGTCGCGGTTGGGGATTCGTTGGTCCAACGACGGTCTATTCGTTCATGCAGGCGATGGGGCTGGTCAACGACCACCTTGGCGGATGCGCAGCAGGAGCCGACGTCCGGCGTCTGCGCCGCGACTTCGCACGGCCGCGGTAATCTACCGGGGCGCTGGGGATGTACGGGGGCTGGTGCCTCCCGCGGTCTTCAAAACCGTTTGCGGGGCGCTGCTGAGGCGTCCTGGGTGGGTTCGATTCCCATCCATCCCCGCCAGACTTTCTTGAAGCCCTCTTCCAAGGTAAGTTGAATACGGAAACCGGTCCTCGGGGCCGGCTTTTCGTCGTTTAGGGCACCTGTAAAACCAGGGTCCAGGAGGAGGCAGACCAGTGGCAGTTGCGCGCATAACTACCCCAAAACCGTTGGGTATTTCAAAAACCGTACGCGACTTCGGAAGCCTGACCCGGGAGCCGGACGGAGTGCGTGGCCGTCCGCGAATCGTGTTGCCAGCGTCAATTCCCCGGCCGCTAGCGGAGTCTCGGCTCGAACCGGCCGGGGAGCAGGGCGGTGATGTTGCCCTCGAGGCTCTGGTCCGCGAGTGGCTGCTCGAGCTCAAGGTCATGGGCCGGAGCCCCCGGACGATTGAGTGGTACGCGCAGAAGATGCGCTCATACCTCGCCGCCAGCAACGCAACCAGGCTCTGTGAGCTGACCGCCTTCGAGCTCAAGCGTTTCCTCGGCGAGCTCCGTGATCGCGGGCTGGCCCCGAACACGATTCATGGCTTCTTCGAGACGCTGAAGGCGCTCGCCAGCTGGGCCCAGCGCGAGCACTACCCGGTCGACGCCGCGTTGTTGCGGATGCGCGCCCCCAAGGTGCCCGAGAAGGAGATGGAGACCTACAGCTCGGAGCAGCTGAACACCCTATTCGCAGCCACACCGCCGGGCTGGGCCACCATGGCGATCCAGATTCTGCTCGGCACCGGCATGCGCTTGGCCGAGCTATGTGCGCTCACGATCGATGATGTCGAAGATGAAGGCGAGGTCACCTTCCTCAAGATCCGCAGCGGCAAGGGCGCCAAGTTCCGCCGGGTTCCCATCAGCAGCCGGCTACGCCGGGAACTTGTCCGCTACCTGAACCGTTGGCGCCCCGAGACTAACGAGCGCGCCCTACTTGTCTTCTCCGACGGTCGGCCGGTGAGCGCGCTCACGCTATCGGAGCTCTTCCGCCGCATCCGCCACCGAGTCGGTTTCGGGGTCCGGGCGCACAAGTTTCGGCACACCTACGCGACCGAGTACCTGCGCCAGGGCGGAGAGATCGAGCGCCTTCGCCGCATCCTCGGCCACACCACCTACGTGATGGTCATGCGCTATGTCCACCTCGACAAGGGTGACCTGGCCAAGGACGTGGATTTGCGATCGCCGTTCTAACCGGCGGAACCAAATCGAGGTGAGGAGAAGACTGGACGACGCAGGAGCAGATGGACCGCACCTTGCGGTACGCAACTTGCGTGGTGGCGGGAAGGGAGGGGTTTCGAACCCTCGATTGGCTGTACCGCGCTCGGATCGCCTGATCGGCGACCCTGCCCATTGTCGCTTCGGCGGTCACAATCGCCCTCATGGATCACCGCGAAGGCATCCACGTCCACCTTGAGGTTGAGGCCAGCTCCGACGAAGTAGCCGCCGTCGAGCAAGCGCTTCGTGAGGCTGGCATCGATGCCCCGGTGGAGGCTGCCTACGAACGACGCGGCATCGGCACCTACCCCTGGATCCTCATTCGCGCCGATCTCCCGGATGAGGCGTGGCAGCAGCTGCTCATGTTGGAGATCCTGAAGACGAAGTCGGGGCAGCTGAGGTGGGACGACAAAGCCAGGGCGTGGCGCGACACCTGGGAGATTGAAACTGACCCGCGCTGAGGGGCAACCCCGACGGTGACGTCGGAGATGCGTACTGGACCCGGCTCTGCGGTCGACCGTCTCGCGTATGCCACTGGAAAGTTCGCCGAGGCCGTTCACGCGCTCATCGGCGCAGGCGACGTGAAGGCGCGGCTACGCGAGGGCTTTAGATGTATCGGTCCGGTCGGTGAGGAGGACTTGCCGGAGTCGCTCCGATCTCAGTTCCGCGCCCTCCGCGGAAATCGCGACCGCGTCCTCTCGAAGGAAAGGCTCAGCGCCATGCGCATTGGCAAGGCGGCCGCCATCGCCCACGAAGTCTTCACATTCTGGCGGCTGCTGGAGGCGGAGCTCAACCGGACCGAGTAGTGGACTCCCGCGGAGTACGGATGGCGCGCAAAAGGTAATACCGGGTCAGGATCGCTTAGCGGCCCAGGATCTCGAGGAGCTCAGCAAGCACGGCGTCCGCATAGAGCTTGAGCTCTCGCGCCTCGCGCAGGGTCGTCGCGACATGCGTCGACACAGACCCGCGCATGTATACGGATCGCGCGAGGGATGCGGTGGCCTCCTCGATTCGCAGCACCGCATCTTCAGCGCTCGACACACTGCTCTGAGCGCCGCCTCGGTTCTTCAGGATGAATCGCGCTTTCTGTTTCATGGTCGGCTTCGTAAGGCCCTTCTCGTATGCGAAGCCGGGTGCCTTCACCACCGCGGCATCAGGGGCGAGGTGGTCCAAGAGTTCGCGCAAGCATTCGCGAAGTTCGACGGCGGTCCCTCGATACGACAGACGCTGCGAGCCGGCGAGATCCTGCAATGCCTGTTCGTACGAGAGAGCTGCCGAAGGTAGGAGTTGCTTGAGGGTGTCAACGATCATTCGCTCCAAATGGGAATGCGGGAGGGCAGAACCAGTCTTCTGCGCCTGACCTCCGAGGAGCATCTCCCGGTGAATGTCTAGTCCAGGCTTGTAACGCCGGATTGTGTCTAGCTGCCGTTCGTAGGAGCGCTTGTTGTTGAGGCCATTGGCGAGCCGCAAGAGTTCTTGCATGGGTGCGTCGAGGTCCGCAATCTGATTGGCGTCCAGGCCGAGATCTAAGAGCTGCGGGCGCGCTGCGCGGAAATAAGACTGGACTAGAGACTTACCGGCCTCGCGAAGGCCTTTAGCGTTGATGTTCTGGGCCTTCGAAGCACGCACCTTGGCCCGCAGCGCGTCGAAGTCAGACCACAGCGAATCCCACGGATCGCCCTGCGGTCGCTGCATCCCGTCAGCGAGACTTCCTTGTCCTACTCCCGGCCTTACCTTTCGGCGCAGCTAGACGCCGCGCCCGTGGTCGGCTCCCCGGCGAGGCTGATGCAGGTAGTCGGTGCGCGACCAGATTGTGGCCTACGGGGTTGAGCTTGTAGCTCCCCTTGCTCGATCCCACGTCGAAGTACCCGGCGTTCCTTGCGTGAACCAGCGTCATCGACGGCGATCCGGGGAGCGGGAAGTTGGCGTCGTGAAAGTACTTCGTGACGTCAACAGCCGTGATGTCTACCTTTCGGTCGGACTCAGGTGCGAGATGGGCAAGGTAGTAGCCCACGAGCGCCGCCATCTCGATCGCCGTCTTCGGCTGTTTCTGTTCCCCAAGCGTGCGGATATCCCGCACCCCAACTGCGCCGGGCGGATCTGGAAGGGCAGGCGTCAGGGTGGTCTCACCGGCAGGGGGGAGCGGTCCCCCATGGGCGCCCACCGCCTTCAGCCCCAAACGGCGAAGCGCGTAATCCAGGACTCGCTGCCGCGCTTCGTCATCGAGCGGTTTGAGCGCGCCGACGATCGCGGTGATCGCGTCGAACTCGGGATCGTTGTCGCCTCCGGCGTTATCTCCCGTCACGACGCGCCCCAGCGGCGCATACGCCACCACCAAGAGTGGCCCACGCGATCCCAGTAGGAGCTTGTGGTTTCCTCGGGGTGGCGCGGATTCAGAGCTGCGGCTACGAAAGGAGCCGTAATCCAGCCGATTAACACTCCCGCCGCAGCTCCGTAGATCAGGGGCTTCATAGCGACAAGCGTACAGAGGTTCGGCCCCCTCGGGGACACAGTCGCTTAACAGAGAGGGGTTCTGGCGCTCAACAGCGGCTGACAGGCAGGGTAGCGAACGGCGAACATGCCCTCTCGCGTGTCTTTGGCATGGGTTTGGTCACGCTAGCTACCGCGCAGCAGCCCCGGATACTTGTTCTGGCGCAAGTCCTCGATTGCTTTGTCCGTCAGCTTCCATGCATCGCCCTTGATGCAGGCAATCAGCTCCGTCCAGACTTGCTCGAAGGCCTGCAATGCATCGTTATCGTTGAAGCGGACTCCGACCGGAAGCAGTGGTGCGATGTCCTCGGTCAGGCTGCGTGAGAGCTTTTCCAGCATGCGCTGCTCGGCCACAGCGCGGGAGATGGACTTGCCTTCGAGCGCCAAGTAATGATCGAAGCACGCAATGAGCTTGTCTGAGTCCAGCGAGAGCTGTTCGAGTCCGTGATGCAGATCGAACAGGTCGCGATTCATGCGCCGCTGCAGCAGTGCCCGCAGCTTGGTGCCGAACAGTTCTTCTGGCTCGAAGGATGCGATCTCGGTCTTGCCCTGATACCAGTCAGTCTCCACCGCAAAGGGATACGGTTTGATAGCGAACAGGCTCTCGTGCTCGCGGGTGTTTACCTCGACCTTAAGTTTCAGCGTCGCTTGTGCATCGGCCTCGGGTGTGAATTTGAACACCAGATGCATCGAGTGCTCGGCCTGCTGCCGGTTGCACTTGCCGAGCCATGACAAGGCATCACGGATCGCATCTACAGTGGGGCCGATGGATTCGACCTGTGTCTGCACCAAGTCGATGTCTTCCGAGTAACGCAGCGGCTGCTTGAACAGGAGTTTGTGGATGGCTGTGCCACCGCGGAAGGCGATCTTGCCGTTCAACGCCGGCGCATTGAACAGGTCGCACAGCGCGCGGCAGATGATCAGGTCCTGTTCGACCTGCCGCAAATCGGGCCAAGGCGCCTTCGCCCTCCAGGCCAGGATGTAGTTACTGGGAATCAAAAGTCGATCTCCACGGGTTCATTGATGACGAGCTTCCACTTGGCATCTTTCTTGTGAAGATCGGCCGAAGACTCGAAGAGAGGTTTGACGGCGGGGTCCAGCGGCGCCACCGTCTTGGCTTTTTTGACGAAGGGCTCCAGAGCATGGGCTTGACGCACATGACCCGCATGGTCGAGCAGGTAGCCGAGACGGCGCACGGACGAGTTCTCATAGGCAGCGGCGGCCTTTGCCAGTTTGCGTGGATCGGCCTTCGCGCCGATGTCCTTGGCGATCTGAGCGACGCCATTGATGCCGGCCGCCTTGTGAAAGTAGCGGGCGCAATCCAGCAGCGTCAGCTCGACACCGGCCACCTTGCAGAAGCCGGCATCACTCTTCATCTGGTCGAGCAGATCGGGCTGGTTAACCTGCGCGAAGGCCTTGGGGGTCTGGTAGAGAAACTGGACGCGGTGGCGACCGATCTGCAAGTCACGCAACTGCTTGGGCACGACCACTTGGAAGACCATGGCCGCCTGGTGTGACGCGCCGTGGAAAGCCGCCGCGCGCAGCAGGGAGACGCGGTAGTTGAGTCCCTGATGCTTCATCAAAGGGTCGATCCAGCGCACGGGATCGGGCGCACCTGACACCTGGTCCTCGGGACGTAGGATGAGATAGAAGCCGTGGCGGGGGTTTGCCAGGCGCCGCTTCTTGATCAACCGGGTGATGGCGGCAGCCAGGGCTTCAGGCTTCAGGTCGAGTACCGCCAGCGCCTCTTCGCGGGAGAAGTGGGTGCGGCCGCGAGCAAGTCGGTCATCGACGAACTGTCCGAGGAGAGTCATGCCCAGATCATATGCAAAACTCTACACACAGTCAAGGCTTTTGCATATGAGTTGGGAAGGACAATGAAGGCGCGCTCGCGTGACGCCGGTGCTCTCTACCAGCCGGCCGGTCTACAGCTACGCCGCCCTGACCATTTGTCGGTCGCGAAGATGCAGTCGCTCGGTATCACGCCAGATGGCCTTGGCCTGGATGCCGACGAGGTCGGCCAAATATGCCCCCCAAGAACTGCGAAGGAATTCCTCAGCCTCGGAATGGAAGCCTCCCTTCGTCCGCTTCACGGGCGCTGGTTCGTCGTGGCCGTACCACACACTTAGGTAGTCCGCAACGGCCAGCCGGAAGACTGCGAGGATCAGATCCCGAGCCCCGATGGCGCGTCCGTCCTCCATCTTCAGGCCACCTTCAGCAGTCGAGCGAGTTGGGTCGGAGCGCCTTGCTCCAGCGCCCTGGCAACCTTCCAGGCTGTCCGCGACCGCACCGGCTGGCCGTGCAAGGCGCTCGCCAATGTTGGTCGTGAGATACCAGCACGGCGCGCAAGCTCCGATAGGCTCCACCCTCGTTCGGCACACGCCTCCTTTATCGCGTGCGACGACAGCACGACGACCAGTCCTGCACGCCCAACCTCGAAGGCGGTCGGATTAGCCACTCCGGGTGCGCTTCGCAGCTCGGCCGGCGGCGCCGGTAGGGGGCCGGAGTCTGACCCCTGCGAATTCATGAGCCCCCACCTCCGCCTGGACGTCGGAGCACCACGCCGGCTTGGCGACAGCGTCTTCAGCCGGCCGGTCCGACCGTGGGAGGCCGGCCATATCCAGTAAGGAGACCCGCCGCTTCGAGACATCAATGGCCCACACAGCTCCGAGTGGCCCGGTGGCTGCGATGAAGGCGGTCGTAGTCGTCCAGAACCGGCAGCTCTCACGTTCGACGTCGGAATGGTCTGGCAGCAAGTAGGAGATCTGTCGCTCCCGCTGCTCGGTCGGAGCAACGAACAGGACTTGGTTGGCGGAGGCGCCGGCGCGGTCGGCGAAGTAGGCCGTGTACGCATGGAGCTTGGCTCGAAGGCGACGGGGTTGCTCGGTACCGCGATCCCACTCGAGGTGCACGAGGATCTCGCGGTCGGGCGTAACCAGCCGGCCCCATCCATCCGGGATCGGTCCGCGCTCGTCGCCTTCGGCGTAGGCGACCTGAACTCCATGCTCACCGACCAAGTGGTAGAGGCCGTGGCCTGGCAGATCACGTGCCGCGAAGGCAAGATTGACGAAGAACTGGTTGGCCTCGAGCTGGTGGACCAGGTGAAAACGACGCTCGAGTGCGTGCTCCGCTCGTCGCAGGTAGGGTTGCGGCTCCTCGTCAAGCCAGTCTGCCAGTGCCGCCGCCCCCCGCCGCGAGAGTAGGTAGATCGAGGATCGGCACACGCGTCCGGGCCGCATGACCACGCGCCACGTACGCACGAGTCCGTGGTCGACGAGCCACCGGAGTCGGTACTGGCAGCTCCGCGAACCGGAGAAGAAGAGCATCTGGAGTTGGCCGCGGTCGAGGTAGCGGTAGGAGTCGAGAGCCATCAGCATGGCCATGTCGCGCGGTGTCGGCGTGTAGTCGGCAATCGACCTCGATGGAGCGTCAGCAAGTTGCAGCTCGACGGTTCGAATAGTTCTCGTGGACGATTCAGATAGGAGAGACAGTCCCGGGGACGAAAACGGCCAGCTGGAACTTGGCAGGGGGTTCGCGCCAGGGCGCGAACGGCCGCGCGAAGCCCGCTGGAGTTCAGGGCGCGAAGTGTTGCGCGCAGGGATGGCGGCCAAGGTCATGCGATCTCCTTGAAGCCGCCGGCGGCTCCGAACCGGCTGAGGCGCCCAATGATCTCGGCCTCAACCTCAGCCACCGGCCGCCCGTAACGATCCAAGCTGGCAGCCGCCACTGCGGCCGCATGTGCCTGACCCAAACCCGCTGGCGCCGCCAGCGTCGTACCGGTGAATGGCGGCTGGGTGTGGCCGTCCACGCTGAGCCGGACGGCGATCTGGAAGCGGTCGAGGGATTGGAGCTGATGGATGGTCAGCGGCTCGAAGTCGCGGGCCACCTGGCGCGCATCATCCGGCCCGCACTGGAAAACGACGCGTGTTCGCGCGTTGGAGGCAACCGCCTGCCGGGTGGACTCGTGCAGCTGAGCCAGGTGCTGGTTGGCTAGCGTCAGGTTGAGCCGGTAGGCCCGCGCCTCGGCGAGCACGTCGTCGATCGACTGGGGCAAGTGCAGGTAGTTTTGGAACTCGTCGAGATAAAGGTTGAAGTCCGGGCGCCAAGCTTCGGGGCGGCTAGCGCGCGAGAGCGCCGCTTGCCAGAGGCGCGACATCACGAAAGAGCCCACGAGGCGGCTCGTCTCCTCGCCGATCGCGCCTTTGGCGAGGTTCACGAGCAAGATGCCGCCGCCGTCGATCACCTCGCGCAGGTCGATGGTTGACCGGCTCTGGCCGAGGACATTGCGCACGGTCGGCCGCATCAGGAAGGTCCGCAGCTTGTTTAGAACCGGGCCGACCATCTGCAGTCGTTGCCCCTCCGTCTGCGCCTCGTACTCCTGCCAGAACGGCTTGAGCCCGACCGGGTCGCCGAGGTTCTTGGTCAGACGAGCCCGGACGCGTTGGTTAAGCAGCAGAAGCGGCACCTCCGTCAGAGTCGCGCCCGGATGGCGAAGGAGGGTAAGCAGCGCCGCACGGAGCACGTCGTCAGTCCGCGGCCCCCAGAAGCGCTCGAAGTTCTTGCGAAAGATCGTGACCACGCCGTCGGTGACGAGCTCGCGCTGACTCGGGTCGTCGCACTCGAGGACGTTGAGTCCGACCGGGCGCTCGCGCGTCGAAGGATCGAGCAGGATGACGCGATTCGCGTGCTGGGTCGGGATGCGCTCGAGCAGGTCGCGGATGAGGTCGCCCTTGGGATCGATGACACCGACTCCGATGCCAGCCTCGATGTCCTGTAGCGCGAGATTGAGGAGCAGCGTGCTCTTGCCCGCACCGGTCGGTCCGACAGCGTGCAGGTGGTGGCGCCGGTCGGCCTGGCGGATCTTCACCGCCGCCTCACGATCGTCGTCAAGGCGGCACAAAACGCTGCCCTTGCCCGCGACCAAGGACGGGCGTCGTGGCATCATGCGTACGCGCGCCGAATCCATCGGAACCCCGGCCAGCGGCAGGTGGAAGAGCTGCGCCGCTTCGGCTGGCGACAGCACCATCGAGGTGGGTCCGGGTCCCAGGCGCTTTGTTAGCGCGCTATCGAAACCGAACGGCCACCACACTCTCGCGACGCGCAGCCGGTTCTCGCCGTCGAGCGCCTGGAACGCCGAGACGATCGGGCGCAAGGAGCCGACCGCCAACGCCCGACGCGGTGCCCAGCAACAGAGACGCACCTCGACCCGCCAGCACGCCTGGCCGGCTTTGTCCGTCGGCGGGAGAGGAGCCGCGGCGCGCCGCTGCGACGGTGGCTTCGAGGTGGGCTCCGGATAGGAGAACCAGAACTCGAAGAGAAAATCTAGCGGAAGGCGCAGGAGCTTCAGGAAGATGCTCTCGTGCGAGTCGAAGCCGGACAGTTGATCAAGCCGCTTGCCGGCACGGGCTTCCCACCCGGTGTCTGGCGACATGGCAAGCTGGATCACTCCGTCGCCAGCCTCAGCGAGTGCCTGAGCCGCCGTCGAAACGGCATCTGTATGAGACGCACCGAGCGGGTAGAGATCCTCTCGCCACAGGCGGAGCCGAGCCCTCGCGGCCTGTGGTCGAGGCTGCGCCAGGCCATCTTCGGTCGGCACGATGTTGGCGCCCGGGAGTGCGCTGCGGATCGCGGCCGCCACGAGCTTCTCGGTGCCGGTCGGGAACCAGCAACGCGCGATGATGTGTCCCTCATGGGCCTCGAGTTCAAACACAAGCCAGGCCTGGCCGAATAGAGCGCGCTTCCACCACGGCGCCGCGATCGCATGGAGCATCTGAAAGAAAGCCACCCAGCTCGCTGTGGTGTAGGCGCCCTCGATGGGCGGCACGATGCGCACCGAAGCGAGTCGAGACTGGCCCATCCGGCGATGGATCAGCGGTACAGCGGTCTTGACCAGGAGCCAGACGACAGCGGTCGCTACGCAAGCGACCACCACGAGATGCGCCGCCACGACGACAGCGTGTCCGAGGACGAATACGACGCCGTCAAGCGCCGCGTGGATTGCGCTGATGAGTCTCGTCAGCTGGTCCACCCGCTGATCGACGCTCTGCTGCGAGTTCCCGCCGGCGTCGAGTGGTGGCAGGGCGAACGCCAAGAAGGTGACGGCCGCCAGGAGGTTCCAGCGTGTCTGCGCGAAAGTCTTCATACCTAATCAATCCCCCGTGACGGAGCCGAAAGTAACGGGCGGGTTGCCCCGCTGTGCACCCGCTGACAACCTGCTGACAACCCGCTGGCAACCCGCTGAGCTCGGGCTGCTCCGGAATTGGCAACCGCATTGCGGTAGACGGAAGGCAAGTCGTCGATGCCGCCACGAAAAAGTGCTCACACCTAGAAAATCCCACTCGGAGGCCCGATCAGAAAGCCCCAAACCAGCAGCGGGCGTCCGCTGAGCGCCCGCAGAGCGGCCGCTCCTTTCGGGAGCAGTGGCATCGGGACGAACGAACCTGAGAAGAAAGTCTCGGAGAGGTTTTGAGCTAGGCTGCGCGAGAGTCTTCATGTGAGCAGCCTAGAAACGAGGCGTACGCTGACCGCACGCTGAGTGCCCGCTAAGCCACCCTAAAGGGCCAAACCGACGTTCTGCCTCGATCTCAGGGTGTCCGCTGACCGCACGCTGACCGCACGCAGTGCGCACGCTGGGTCGCTCACAACGGCCGAGCGACACCTAGGCGAGGGGTGCGAGGAGGTTCCAGCGTGTCTGCGCGAGACTCTTCATACCTAATCAATCCCCCGCGGCGGAGGCAAAAGTAAAGTTCGGGGTCGCCCGCTGAGCGCTCGCTGACCGCCTACTGACCGCCCGCTGAGTTCAGGCTGCCTCGGACATGTCCTCGGCCACGAAGGATGACCAGAGTCGGGTCGGAGTCCGCACCGACGGCGTCGATCTAGATCGGCTACCCATGGGATGCGTTCCGGAGCCCCCGAACGATCATTACGGCCCTCTCCTGTCGCTCGCCACAAACATGGGAC
>PLYZ01000008.1 GCA_003151935.1 Candidatus Dormiibacterota bacterium
TCTTCCACCCGAACTGGTTCTGGCTGATCGCCAGCCGCGTGCTCGCGATTCCGATCATCGCGGGCGCCGGCTTCGAGGCCATCCGTTTCATGGCGGTGCACCGCCGGCACACGGTGATCCGCGTCTTGCTGCTGCCCGTTCTCGGGACGCAGAAGTTCACCACCCGCGAGCCCTCCGACGACATGCTCGAGGTCGCAATCACCGCCTTCAACAGCGCGCGTGAGGGCGAGGAGGAAACCGCCGGAGCCGCCGCGTGATCGACCGCCTGGACGGCATCGCGCGCCGTCACCGCGAGATCGAAGCGGAGATGGCGCGTCCGGAGGTCGCCTCCGACCACGCACAGCTGACCCAGCTGGCCCGTGAGCAGCGCGCCCTTCGCGACACGGTACAGACCTACGACGCCTATCGCAAAGCGCGCCACGAGTTCGACTCCGCGCGGGAGCTGCAAAAAAACGAGCGGGATCCGGCCGGGCGCGCGCAGGGCGCCGATACAGAGATGCTGGAGTACTTGCGGGCCGAGGAGCATCGCGCCTCGGCGCAGATGGCGGAGCTCNNGCTGCCCAAGGACCCCAACGACGACCGCGACGTGGTGGTGGAGATCCAGGGTGCCGAGGGTGGGGAGGAGGCTGCGCTCTTCGCCGGCGACCTCTTTCGCATGTATACGAAATGGGCCGAGCGCAAGGGCTGGAAGGTGGACGTGGTCGAAGAGTCACCCACTGAAAAGGGCGGCTTTGACAAGGTCGTGTTCGAGGTTCACGGGCACGGCGCCTACTCGCAGCTGAAGTTCGAGGGCGGCGTCCACAGGGTGCAGCGCGTGCCCAAGACAGAGGCCCAGGGCCGCATCCACACCTCCGCCGCGACGGTGGCCGTAATGCCGGAGGCCGACCCGGTCGAAGTCGAGCTGAAGCCGGAGGACATCGAGATCAAGACCTCCACCTCGCAAGGCCCTGGGGGCCAGAGCGTGAACACGACCTATTCGGCGATTCGCATCACGCACAAGCCGACCGGATTGATGGTCAGCATCCAGGACGAGAAGTCGCAGCTGCAGAACAAGGAGAAGGCGCTGCGCGTGCTGCGGGCGCGGCTCTACGAGATCAAGCTGGCCGAGCAGCAGGCGGCGATCGGCGCCCAGCGGCGCGGCATGGTGGGCACCGGGAGCAGGTCGGAGAAGATCCGGACCTACAACTTCAAGGAGAACCGGTTGACGGACCACCGGATCAAGCTCACGCTCCACCGGCTCGACTCGGTGATGAACGGCGACCTTGACGAGCTGGTCGCCGCGCTGGTCAACGCCGAGCGTTCGGCCCTGCTCAACGGCAACTCTACCGGCGCTGAGTGACTGTTCTCGAAGTCCTCAAGCTCGCCTCAGACCATTTCCAGAAGCGCGCCTCCGATTCACCGCGGCTTGACGCGGAGGTCTTGCTGGCCCATGCGCTGGGGCTGCGCCGCCTCGACCTCTACCTGAAGTTCGACAGGTCCCTGACCGAGGATGAGCTCGGCACGTACCGCGAGCTGGTGGCGAGGCGCGCCAAAGGCGAGCCGGTCGCCTACCTGGTCGGGCACAAGGAGTTCATGGGATTGGATTTCGCGGTCACGCCCGCGGTCCTGATACCAAACCCCGACACCGAGGTGCTGGTGCAGCGCGCGGTCGAACTGGCCCGCGAGGCAGGCCGGCCGCTGCGCATAGCGGACGTGGGAACTGGCAGCGGTTGCATCGCGATCGCGATCGCGCACTATTCCCCGAGTGTCCAGGTCGTGGCGTCGGACGTGTCCTCTGACGCCCTGGAGGTGGCCGCCCGAAACGTCGCGGCCCACGGCATGGGCGACCGCGTCCACCTCTTGTGCGGCGACCTGATGGCGCCGTTCACCGGCTCATTCGACCTGGTGTGCGCGAACCTCCCCTACGTTGCCGCCGGCGCGGACCTGGCTCCTGAGGTGGTCGCCCAGCCCGCACGGGCGCTGTTCGCGGAAGAGCACGGGTCGGCGCTGCTGACCCGCCTGCTGCATGACCTGCCCGCGCGCCTCAACCCCGGCGGCCGCGCGCTGACGGAGATCGATCCATCTATCGCCTCGCTTGCCATTGACGCCGCGAACCGAGGCTTTGCGGGCCACCGGATCCACCGCGACCTCGCCGGCCACCAGCGCGTTCTCGAAGCATGGTCCTCCATCCCCACGAACTCAGAGCCTTCGGCGTGAGTTCGCGGGGACCCCAACTGTTGAAACCGACGCGGGCGGGGCTCACCCGCGCCGCGCAGCTGATCCGCAGCGGGGGCGTGATTGCCTTTCCAACCGACACCGTTTACGGGCTCGGTGCCGCGGCTGACGACGAGGTCGCGACGCGCCGCGTTTTCCACATCAAGGGACGTCCGGTCGGGCTGCCGCTCATCCTCATGGTCGCCGCGGAGTCACAACTCGAGGGCTTCGTCCACGTCGACTCGCGGTCGGAGGCGATGATGCGACGCTGGTGGCCCGGCCCGCTGACCTTGATCCTGCATGCCAAAGGTGGCGGGACGCTCGGCGTTCGCATCCCGAAGCACAAGGTGGCGCTCGAGCTGCTGCGGGCCGCCGGTCCGCTGATGACGACCAGCGCCAATCTCCACGGTCGCGACCCTGCGATGACCGCCCGCGAGGCGGAATTGCCTGGCGTGATGGCGGTGCTGGACGGCGGCGCGGCGCCGGGCGGGATGGCGTCGACCGTGCTCGACCTGACCGGCCCGGAGCCCCACGTGCTGCGTGAGGGCGCCATCACGACGCCGGAGCTGCTCGGGCCGCCGCCGCTGCGCTCGGGCTAGCACCGGCGCGATGAGGACTTAAGCCCCTACGCGCAAAGCGGCGATAAGGATGGGACTTGCTGATCGCTCCCCGATGGGGAGAGGGGATAGCATCTTTTCGTGGCTTCTCCAATTACGACGATGACGTTCAGAGCGCTCGATCGTGAGGATCCTGAGATCGCAAACCTCATTCGTAAAGAGTTCAAGCGTCAGTCCGAGACACTGGAGCTGATCGCGTCCGAGAACCTCACCAGCCCCGCCATCCTCGAGGCGCTGGGCACTCTGCTCACCAACAAGTACGCCGAGGGTTATCCCGGCCGCCGCTACTACGGCGGCACCGGCGAGGTCATCGACAAGATCGAGACGATCGCGGTGGAGCGCGCCAAGAAGCTCTTCGGAGCCGACTACGTGAACGTCCAGCCACATGCCGGCTCGCAGGCCAACGCCGCCGTGTACATGGCCGTTTGCGAGCCTGGCGACCGCGTGATGGGCATGGACCTGTCGGCGGGCGGCCACCTCACGCATGGGAGCCCGGCGAACTTCAGCGGGAAGCTGTACGAGATCCACTCGTACGGCGTCGACCGTGAGACCGAGATGATCGACTACGACGCGATGGCGAAGCTGGCCGAGCAAGTGAGGCCGAAGATGATCCTCGGCGGGTTCTCCGCCTACTCGCGGATCGTCGACTGGGCGCGCATGCGAGAGATAGCCGACTCGGTTGGCGCCACCTTCTTCGTAGACATGGCCCACGTGGCGGGGCTCGTCGCGGGCGGGCAGTACCCCTCGCCGATCCCCTATGCGGACATCACCACCACCACGACCCAGAAGACGCTTCGCGGTGCGTGGGGAGCGATCATCCTGTGCCGAAGCGAGCGCCAGAAGGCGATCGACTCGGCCGTGTTCCCGGGCATCCAGGGCGGGCCGCTCATGCACGCGATCGCGGCCAAGGCGGTCTGTTTCGGCGAGGCCCTTAAGCCCGAGTTCAAGGTTTACACGAAGCAGGTCGTGGTCAACGCGAAGGCCATGGCCAACCGGCTGATGGAGCGCGGTTTGCGCCTGGTGAGCGGTGGAACGGACAACCACCTCATGCTCATCGACCTGCGGCCGCAGAAGCGAACCGGCAAGCAGGTCCAGGACATCGCGGAGACCGTCGGGATCACCCTCAACCGCAACTCCATCCCCTTCGACGAGGCTTCGAAGTTCAACCCGAGCGGAGTGCGGGTCGGGACTCCGCTGGTCACGACGCGTGGCATGCGCGAGCCCGAGATGGTCGTGATCGCCGACTGCATCGCCGACCTCGTCGAGCGGATCGACGACCCGGCGACGCTCGACTCGGTTCACGAGCGGGCGCTGGAGCTCTGCCGGAAATTCCCCATCCCTTATTCATTTGACTGAGCGCGCCATTCCGCACGGTTGGCGCCAACGGTGCGGTCCAGGACCTCGGTCTGCGCATGTTTGGCGCCAGAGGTGCGCTTTGCGAGCTGACGGCTCATGACTGACTTCTTCGGCGGCGGCGCGCTGGCCAGCCTGCGCGACCACGTGCTTCCGGGACTGTGGCCGCTGCTGGTCGCATTCGCCGTCTGCGCGCTGGTCGTTCCGCTCGCGATCGTCCTTTCACGCCGCACGGGGCTGATCGCCCAACCCGGCGGCCGCCACGCGCATGCCAATCCAACGCCCCTGCTGGGCGGGCTGGCGCTGTTCGCCGGATTCGCGGCCGCGGTGCTGATCTTTCTGCCTGGGTACGCCAACACCCCGGGTCTGCTCGTGGTGTCGGGACTGGCGGCCGGCCTTTTGATCATCGACGACCGCCGCTCGATGAGCCCCTGGGTCAAACTCGGGGTCCAGGTCTTTCTATCCCTCCTGGCCGTGGTCGTGTTCGGTATCGAGATCAAGTTCGTGAGCCTGCCAGGCAATCACATAATCCAGCTGGGCCTCCTGATGGCGCCGGTCTCCATGTTCTGGCTGCTGGGCATGCAGAACACCGTCAACTTCCTGGACGGGGTGGACGGGCTGGCCGCAGGCGTGATCCTCATCGTCGCCCTGATCCTGATGCTGGCCGCCGGGGAGCTGAAGGACATCGACGTGGTGAAGCTCGGCGGAGCGCTGGCCGGAACTTGCGCCGGGTTCCTGCTCTTCAATTTCCATCCCGCCCGCATCTTCATGGGCGATTCCGGGGCGCATTTCCTGGGCATCGCCCTTGGCATGATCTCGATCCTGGGCGTCGCCAAGGTCGCCGTTGCCTTCGCCCTTGCCGTCCCGGTGATCGCGCTGGCCGTCCCCATCGCCGACACCGCGTGGGCGATCCTCCGGCGGCGCAGGCAGAAGATGTCGGTCGCGACCGCCGACCTGCTCCACCTGCACCACCGCCTGCAGTCGTTCGGACTCGACCCGCGGCAGACCTGCTACGTCTTCTACGCCGCGAGCGCGTTGCTGGGCGCGCTCGGGCTCACACTCTTCGGGCACGGCCGGGTGCTCGCCGTGGTGGTGGTGGCCACCGCCGCCCTGGTTTCGACAGTGGCCGCGGACCTGCTCCAGCACGCCGGCTGGCGGATCCCCGCGCCCTTCATGCGCCGCCTGCTTGGCAACTCGGGTTCCCGATAGAATTCGAAGGGGCATGGCGCCCACCACGAGTGCAGGCCCTTCGGGGGCTGACATGGCCGGAATCGGGATCTATCTGGCGGCCGCGGTCCTCCTACCGCTGCTCGGGGGCGTAGCGCTGGATAAGGCGTTTCACACGGCGCCGGTGTTTGTCCTCGTCGGACTGTTCGTGGGTCTCGCGGCCGGAGCCGCGGGTATCTGGTTGAAGGTGAGGGAGCTCTCGAAATGAGGTCCGGTGGCGTGCTCAAGTTGACTGTGACGGCCTGCGCCGCCTTGGCTGCGGCGATCGCGGTCGGTTCGGCCATCACCGGTCACCTGTCCCTCGGATTGGGCATCGCGGCCGGTTTGCTCCTGGGGTCGATGAACGGCTACCTCATCCAGTCGCTGCTCGGGCGTGGAACTCCTTTCGTGGCAGGGAGCCTCCTGCGGCTCGTGGCGTTCAGCTTGATCGCCCTGGGTGCCGCTCTCGTGCTCGGGCGCGCGGGATGGACGGTGCCGCTCGGAATCGGCCTGGCGCAGCTGGTCATGGTCGGGGCAGGCGTGCGCCAGGGCTTGCGGGCGTGATCAACGCGGATGCCGCCGTCGGCACCCATCCGACAATCGATCTCGGGTGTGGGACCTGGTGCACCTTCAACTACGACAGCCTGATCTCGAGCGCCATCGCCATCGTTGCGACGCTCGCGGTTGCCTTCTGGATTCGCTCCAAGCTCAGGGAAGGCGAGCCGAGCAAGGTGCAGGCCGTATTCGAATGGGGCTACGACCAACTGCGGTCGCTCATCAAGACCAACGTCTCGGACGATGCGCTCTTCATCATCCCGATGGCACTGACCATTTTCCTGTACATCTTGATTGCGAACTGGATCGAGGTCCTTCCCCTCGCCTTCTTCCCGATCCTCCACGGAGCCAACGCTGACTTGAACCAGACGCTGGCCATGGGACTGATCGTCTTCTTCGTGGTGCAGTGGTACAGCATTCGAGTCCTCGGGCTCAATGGCTTTCTGCGGCGCTTCACGAAGCCGTTCGAGCTGCCCTTGCCGGCCCGCATCGTCTTTATTCCGCTAAACATTCTCGAAGAGCTCGTCAAGCCCGCCACGCTGGCCCTACGTCTCTTTGGCAACATCTTCGCGGGCGCTGTGATGATCGGTCTCATCGCCGCCTTCGGTGCGCTGCAGCTACCGGTCGTAGGGAGCCTGCCGGCGACCGTGCTCGGATCTTTGCTCCTCGCCGTGTGGAAGGCGTTCGACGTCATCTTCATCGGTTTCATACAGGCGTTCATATTCATGTTGCTGACGGTCATCTACTTCGGAGCGGCCCGCGAGGGCATAGGACATCAACATCAATTAGGAGGGTCACATGACTGATCACGGACTTATTCTTGCCGGCGCCCTTATTGCGTTCGGTCTCGCCATAGGGCTGGGCGCCATCGGCGCCGCCTTTGGCGACGGCCTCGCCGGCAACGCATTCATCAGTGGCGTCGCGCGTCAGCCCGAGGCACAGGGCCGGATGATCCCGTGGCTCTTCACCATCGTCGGTCTGGTGGAGGCCATGTACTTCATCAACCTCGCTTTCGGTTTCGTATTCCTCGGCTACGTTCCGGCCGCCAAGTAGGTCCTGATGCTTCTCGCTGGCGTCGCGGGCGTCATCACGATCAACGGGACCGTGATCGTCGAGCTGATCACGTTCGTGATCATGCTGGCGATCCTCGCCCGCTATGTGTATCCAGAGATCGTGAAGCTTGCTGAGGCCCGGCAGCGGGCGATCGCCGAGCAGCTCAAGGAGGCGGAGCAGGCTCGCGCTGAAGCCGAACAGCGATTGAAAGAGGCCGAGGCGAAGCTGGACGATGCGCGCAAGACCGCGCAGAGCGTGATCGACGCCGCCACCAAGTCCGGTGAGCAGCTGCGCCAGGACCTCAAGCAAAAGGCGGAGGAGGAGTCCAAGCGAACCGTCGAGGCCGCACGCAAGGAGATCGAGGCCGAGCGGGAGCGTGCCATCCAGTCGGTGCGGAACGAGGTGGCGAGCCTGGTCGTCGCAGCGACAGAGAAGGTCATCGGCGAGACCCTGGACGACGAGAAGCACCGTCGCCTGATCGAGAAGGCGATCCAAGAGGTGAGCGCCGCCCGTGGATAAATTGGTAACCGTGACAGCACAGGACCGGGGTCCCCGCGAAATCGAAGATTTCGTGGGGTGGTCGGAGGTTGCCGGTGGCGACAGCCGCAGCTAGGCGCTACGCTCGGGCGGTTTTCGAGCTGGCCGAGCAGGAGGGCCAGGTCGATGAGTGGGGCGATCGCCTCGCTGCGGTCCGCGAGCTGATGTCGGATCCCGCGGTCGAATCCGTGCTGACCAACCCGACCATCGCGACCGAGCAGCGGATGGCGCTGATGGCGGCCGCACCACACGTGTTCGACCCCGAAACCACCAACCTCGCGAAGCTGCTCATCGAGTCAAACCGCGTGAGGGACGTGGGCGGGATCGCAGAAGAGTTCCAGAGGCTCGCCGACGAGGCGGCCGGCCGCGTCCGCGCCACCGTCACGACAGCGGTCGAGCTCACGCCCGGAGATCGCGACCGGGTCGAGACCGAGCTGTCGAAGCGTCTGGGCAAGGAGATCCGCATGCACGTAGTGGTGGATCCTCGGATTCTCGGCGGCTTGAAGCTTCAGTACGGCGATCGCCTGGTCGACGCCAGCGTCTCCACACGATTGCAGCAATTGCGCCGCCGCCTCGCGGCGTCATAGGAGTTACCGAACAAGTGGGAATCAGCACGAAAGAGATCTCCGAAGTCATCAAGCAACGGCTCAAGGACTTCGACGCCGGTATCGTGTCGGCGGACGTGGGACGGATCGTCGCGACCAGTGACGGCATTGCGCAGATCTACGGCCTGCAGAACGCGATGTCAGGCGAGCTGCTCGAGTTCCCCCACGAGACTTACGGCCTGGCGTTGAACCTCGAGGAGGATCAGGTCCGCGCCGTGATCCTGGGCGATTACGGCCACCTGCACGAGGGCGATGAGGTGCGCACCACCGGCCGCCTGCTCGAGGTGCCTGTGGGTGAGGCGTTGATCGGCCGCGTCGTCAACCCGCTCGGCCAGCCGCTGGACGGCAAGGGGCCGGTCAAGACCACCAAGACCCTGCCCATCGAGAAGATCGCCCCGGGAGTCATCACACGCAAGCGCGTGGACAGCCCTGTGCAGACAGGCATTAAGGCCATTGACGCGATGATCCCGATCGGCCNNCAGCGCGAGCTGATCATCGGCGACCGCTTCACCGGGAAGACGACCGTTTTGCTCGACACGATCATCAATCAGAAGGGCAAGGACCTCATCTGCATCTACGTCGCGATCGGGCAGAACGCAGCCTCCATTGCCAGGGTCGCGGCGACCCTTGAAGAGAACGGCGCGATGGACTACACGATCATCGTCGCCGCCACAGCGTCAGATGCCGCGTCGCTCAACTTCATTGCGCCGTACGCGGGCTGCGCGATGGGCGAGTACTTCATGGAGCAGGGCAAAGACGTCCTGTGCTGCTACGACGACCTGACCAAGCAGGCGTGGGCATATCGCGAGCTCTCGTTGAACTTGCGGCGACCGCCCGGCCGTGAGGCGTATCCCGGCGACGTGTTCTACCTGCACTCGAGGCTGCTCGAGCGCGCGGCGAAGATGAGCCCGGCGCATGGCGGCGGTTCGCTGACCGCGCTCCCGGTCATCGAGACCCAGGCGAATGATGTGTCGGCCTTCATCCCGACGAACGTGATCTCCATCACCGATGGCCAGATCTACCTGCAGTCCGACCTCTTCAACGCCGGCCAGCGACCTGCCCTCAACGTCGGCATCAGCGTGTCGCGCGTCGGCGGCGACGCGCAGACCAAGGCGATGCGCCAGGTGAGCGGCCAGCTGCGCCTCGACCTCGCCCAGTACCGCGAGCTGGCGGCTTTCGCGCAGTTCGCCTCCGATCTCGACACCGCGACCAGAAACCAGCTCGAACGCGGCGCGCGATTGACAGAGCTGCTCAAGCAGGACAAGTACCAGCCGGTGCCGCTGGCTGAACAGGTGGCGGTCCTGTATGCCGGCACGCAAGGCTTCCTGGACAAGGTCCCGGTTGCCCGTGTCAGGGAGTGGGAGGCCGGTTTCGTCCGGTTCCTCAAGAGCGAGGAGCCGGATTTGCTCGCCGAGATCGAGAAGCAAAAGGCATTGGACGACAAGCTGTTCGAACGCCTTAAAGCTGCGATCGCGAACTTTAACCACCAGTTCGGAGTCGAGGTCGACAAGGCAACTGAGGCGCCCAAGTCGGACGGCAAATCGGCACCGAAGGCCCAAGCGCCCACCGCAGGCGCAGAAGCGAAGGGGCAAGCTCCGGCAAAGGCAGAAACGGCTGGGGCGCCCGCGAAAGCCGAGGAAGCCGAGAAAGGGGAGGAGCGTCCGTCTCAGCTCAACCAGATCCGAGCGGCGGTAGCCGACTCGCCCGCCAAACCGGCGCCAGCAGCCGGGCCGGCCCCGCTCGGCGGTGAAGGCCCGCGCAGCGACAAAGCGGACACCGAACCGAAACCAAAACCGAAGCCTAGAAAACCAAAGGCAAACTAAGTGCCCGCATTCAGGGATATCGTCCGGCGGATCGATTCGATCCGTAACACGCAGAAGATCACCAAGGCTATGCAGGTGGTCGCGGCGACCCGGCTGCGACGCGCACAGGCGGCGGTGCAGGCGACGCGTCCCTATTCCGAGAAGATGCTTGAGGTGCTCCAGACGGTGGGCGAGAGAGCAACGGAGTACAAGCATCCCTTCCTGGTACGGCGCGAAGGCAAGCGCGCGGTGATGATCCTGGTGACGACGGACAAGGGTCTCTGCGGTGCGATCAATGTGAACAACATCCGCGCGGCCACGCGCTACATGAACGAGCACTACACCGAGGGCCAGCGCTACGTGACCATCGGGCGCAAGGGCCGCGACTTCCTGCTTCGCTACCGGCGCGACGTGATCGCCGAGGTGAGCGGGGTGTCGGACCGCCCGACAGTCGTCGAAGTGCTGCCGGCCATCAGCGTCGCGCTCGAGGAGTACACAAAAGGCAATACCGACGCCGTGCTGCTGTGCTACTCGAAGTGGATCTCCACCATGAAGCAGGAATCCACTGTCACGGTGCTCATCCCGGCTGAGATTCCACATCGCGAGGCCGAAGGCAAAGGGCCCCGGGCCGACTACATCTACGAGCCCGACCCGGAATCGGTACTCGACGGCCTACTTCCACGCTACGTGGAAACGCAGGTCTTCCAGGCAGTCCTGGAGAACAAAGCGAGCGAGTACTCGGCCAAGATGATCGCAATGCAGAACGCGACCAACGCCGCAGGCGACCTGATCGACGCGCTCACTCTCTACGCGAACAAAGTCCGCCAGGCCGGCATCACGACAGAGTTGATGGAGATCGTTAGCGGCGCCGAAGCGATGCGGGCTTCGAGCTGAGGGAGGCACAAGTGGCAAAGACAAAACACACAGCGAAAGCAGAGAAGAAGACCAAGGACGGCCACGTCAGCCAGGTCATCGGCGCCGTCGTCGACGTCCAGTTTCCGCCTGGCGAGCAGCCCGAGCTGTTCGAAGCGCTGGAGGTCACGAAGCAGGACGGCAGCGTGGTCGTGTTGGAGGTCGAAGGCGCGATCGGCGACAACGTGGTCCGCACGATCGCGATGGACGCGACCGACGGTTTCCGCCGTGGCGACCGCGTAAGGGCCACGGGTGATCCGATCTCTGTTCCCGTCGGCGTGGAGACGCTGGGCCGCATGTTCAACGTGATCGGCAAGCCGATCGACGATGAGCCTTCGCCGGAAGGTGTCACGCGGTGGCCGATCCACCGGCCTGCTCCGCCGGTGTCGGAGCAGCAGGCCAAGGTTGAGATCCTCGAGACCGGGATCAAGGTCATCGACCTCATCTGCACCTTCGCGAAGGGCTCGAAGATCGGCCTGTTCGGCGGCGCCGGCACGGGCAAGACCGTCATTGTGCAGGAGCTGATCCGCAACATCGCCTACCAGCACAAGGGCCGTTCGGTGTTCGCCGGCGTGGGCGAGCGCACGCGCGAAGGCAATGACATGTATCACGAGATGCAGGACGCGGGAGTCCTTCCACAGACGGCCCTCGTCTTCGGCCAAATGAACGAGCCGCCCGGCGCGCGGGCGCGGGTGGGCCTGACCGGGTTGACGATGGCGGAGTACTTCCGCGACGAGGAGGGCGCGGACACGCTGCTCTTCATCGACAACATCTTTCGCTACCTGCTCGCGGGGTCCGAGGTGTCGGCGCTGCTCGGCCGCATGCCATCAGCCGTCGGATACCAGCCCACGCTGGCGACCGAGATGGGTGAGCTTCAGGAGCGCATCACCTCCACGAGCAAGGGCTCGATCACATCGGTCCAGGCGGTCTACGTGCCGGCCGACGACTACACCGACCCCGCGATTCAGACCGTGTTCGCCCACCTGGGCGCCACGGTGCGTCTCGAGCGGGCACTGGTCGAGATCGGCATCTACCCGGCCATCGACCCCCTCGGTTCTTCGAGCCGCTTTGTCGAAGCCTCGATCGTCGGACAAGATCACTACGACACCGCGCAAGGCGTGAAGAAGACGATGCAGCGCTACAAGGACCTGCAGGACATCATCGCGATCCTCGGCATGGAAGAGCTGTCGGATGACGACAAGCAGGCCGTTTCGAGAGCGCGGAAGATCCAGCGCTTCCTGTCGCAGCCCTTCAACGTGGCACAGCGATTCACGGGACGTGAGGGCAAGTCGGTGACGATCAGCGAGACAGTGCGTGGCTTCAAGGAGATCCTCGAGGGGAAGCACGACGACCTGCCCGAGCAGGCGTTCTACATGGTCGGAACGATCGACGAAGCTCGCGAGCAAGGCGAAGCGATGAAGAAGAAGCAAGCTTCCTAGATGAAGCGCCACTCCACGTCCCCCCACCCGGCGCTTCGCGCCACCTTGCGCGCAAGCGCGATCAGGGTGGGACTTACTGATTGCCCCCTCGCGGGGGAGGGCAGATGAAGTACCCGCTTCGCGTCGTTAGCGTTGAGCGAAGCCTGTTCGAGGGCGACGTCGAGTTCATCATCGCCAACGGGGCCGACGGCGAGCTTGGAGTGCTCGCGCGTCACGCGCCGCTGATGACGATCCTCAAGCCCGGGCCGCTGAGGATTCAAGAGGTCTACGGAGGACCCGAGCAGGTTCTTTTCGTTGGAGGAGGCTTCCTCGAGGTGCTGCCGGACCGCGTCACCGTGCTTGCAGACGTTGCCGAGCATGCCGAAGAGATCTCGGTCGAGCGGGCCGAGGAGGCCCGCCGGCGCGCGCAGGAGAAGCTGGCCGGAACGCTCACGACCGCCGAGGAGACCGAGTTCCAGAACGCCCTGGCGATGGCGGAAGCGCGCCTGCGCCTGGCGCGCATGCGCCGCGGTTAAGCCCCGGCACGTGGCGGGCAACCAGCAGCGCGCGCTGCGCATCACAGGCGGAGCTCAGCTGGCCGGCAGCGTCTGCATCAGCGGTTCCAAGAACGCCGCGCTTCCCGAGATGGCCGCGGCCCTTTTGACGAAAGAGACCATCAGGCTGAACAACGTCCCCAGGGTGAGCGACACCGTGGTGATGGCCGAGATTCTGACCTACCTCGGCGGCACAAGCCAGGGCGAGGGAAACGTGAGCCTCGGGATGGCCGGCGCGCGGGCGAGCGAGGTGCCGGCCGATCTCGGCCGCCGGATGAGGGCGACGATAGTTCTGCTGGGCGCGCTGCTGGGGCGGTTCGGACGGGCGCGCCTGCCGCGGCCCGGTGGCGACGACATCGGCGCGCGACGAGTCGAGCAGCACCTTCGAGGCCTGCGGCAGATGGGCGCACACGTCGTCGAGACGGATACCGAGATCATCGCCGAGGCCGAGCGGCTGCGGGGCGCGCGGATCGTCTTCGACCTACCCACCGTCACCGGCACCGAGAACATCCTCCTCGCGGCGGTGCTCGCGGAGGGTCGCACGGAGATCTTCAACGCCGCTCGCGAGCCGCATGTCCAGGACCTCAGCCGTCTGCTCGTGAAGATGGGGGCCCGGATCGAGGGCATCGGTTCGGAGCGGCTGGTGGTCGACGGCGTCCGGGACCTCGGGGGCGCCGAGCACACGGTCATCGCCGATTACCTGGAGGCGGGAACGTACGCCCTGGCGGTGGCCGCAACGGGCGGGGAGCTGCGCCTCGACTGCAGCCGGCCCGAGGACCTCAATATGGTCCTGCTCAAGCTCGAGCAGGCCGGGGCTCACGTCGAGGTGGGTGATGGGTGGTTCCGCGTCGGCCGCCAGGCGAAGACACGATTGAGGCCCAACGACATGTCGACGTGGACGTTTCCTGGATTTCCCACGGACCTGCAGGCGCAGTACATGGCGCTGATGACGCAGGCCGACGGCAAGACGGTCATCTCGGAGTACGTCCATGAGAATCGCTTCCAGCACGTTGCGCAGCTGGCCAAGATGGGCGCGGGAATCACGGTCGAGGGGCGGCTGCACGCCGTCGTCCATGGGCCATGCAGGCTGCACGGCACAGACCTGGCGATTCCGGACATCCGTTCCGGCGCCGCGCTTGTGATTGCCGCGATGTGCGCGCAGGGCGAGAGCCTGCTTCGCAACTCGTGGCACGTGGAGCGGGGCTACGAAGACATGGCCGGGAAGCTCGAATCGGTCGGCGCGCAAATCGAGTCGGTCACCGTCGACGAGGAATCAGGCCCCTCCAGCAATATCTACGAATGAAGCGGAGTTACCTGCGCTGACCCTGTGATCGGGCTCC
This sequence comes from Candidatus Dormiibacterota bacterium, assembly GCA_003151935.1. GTDB lineage: Bacteria > Chloroflexota > Dormibacteria > Dormibacterales > Dormibacteraceae > Palsa-870. Next base: position 14,146 of record PLYZ01000008.1, read on the forward strand.
AGGTGGTCGTCGACGGCGCAGGGCTCGAGCGCCCGCGCGCCGGCGTCGGTGTCTACACGACGCAGATCCTCCACGCCATGCACGTCGACCGGCCCGACTGCCGCATGACCGTGTTCGGTCCTCCCGGCGCATTCGTTCATGTGCCGCATGCCGACTACCGGCCGATTCCTCGCACGAGGCTCATCGGCCGACATCTGCAGTGGCCGGCCCGCATCCGCCAGCTGAAACCAGACGCCTTCTTCGGGCCCGCCGGCGTCTTACCGCTGGGCGATGTCGGCTGTCCTTCCGTGATCACCGTCCACGACCTTGCCATCTACCGCAACTCCGGGTGGTTTCCCGGCCGGCAGCCGCTCAGCACTCGCTTCGTGGTGCCGCGCTCCGTGCTGCGGGCTGACGTCGTGATCGCGGTCTCTGAGAACACGGCGCAGGACGTGGTCGACATCTTCGGCATACCTCGGTCGCGCATCGAAGTCGTGCCTCATGGGGTCGCCACTAGCTTCACGCCAATGAGCGCCGAGGACCTCGCGGCCGCCCGCGCGCGGCTGAAGCTGCCTAAGCGTTTCATCCTCTTCGTCGGCACGATCGAGCCTCGCAAAAATCTCGAAACGCTGCTCGAGGCGTGGGCGATGATGCGCGACAGGCCGGACCTGGTGGTGGTCGGCGCGTGGGGTTGGCTGTACGAGCCGATCCGCGAGCGCATGCAGCGGATGGGCGGCCGCCTCCACCACATCGACGGTCTCGACCCGCTCGACCTGCCGGCGGTCTACAACCTGGCCCGCGTCCTGGCCCATCCTGCCTGGTACGAGGGCTTCGGACTGCCGCCTCTGGAAGCGATGGCATGCGGCACCCCCGTGGTGGTTTCCGACCGCTCGAGCCTCCCCGAAGTCGTCGACGGTGCCGGCCTCGTCGTGCCCGCGGACCAACCCGAGGCCTGGCGGAAGGCGCTGGAAACGGTGGTGGGCGACACCGACCTTGCCGCCGACCTGAAGCGTCGCGGCATACTGCGCGCCGCCCAATTCAGCTGGGCGCGAGCCGCGACACTGACCTGGCAGGCGATCGACCGTGCGATCGGAAAGGTATGAGGGAAAACCCGCATGGTTTTCCCTGCGCGCAAGCGGCGATGAGGATGGGACTCACTGATTGCATCGCGCGTGCGGCTGCGCCGCAGGCGCCCATTCCGGTATATCGATGGGACTTGATTGAGAGGCTGAAGCCTGGCGACGCTTAGCAGTCACTGAGAACAAAGTCATGGCCGGGGGAACCCCGGCCACCAGCGCGGCGCCAGTCCTGGCGCTGAGGGAAAACCCGGGCTTTCCCTCATATCAGTTCTCGGATGACGTCGGCCACGCCGGCCGCCGTGCGTTCCCACGTGTACTTGCGAGCCCGGGCGCGCGCCGCCTTCGCCAGCGATTTGCGAAGCGATTCGTCGCCAAGCGCAATCTCCAGCACCCTGGCGAGCTGCTCCGGGTCGGCGGCGTCGTGGAAGTAAAGGGCGGCGTCGCCGCCGACCTCAGGTAGGGACGATGCTTTGGCGGCCACGACCACCTTGCCGCGCGCCATGGCCTCCAACACAGGAAGGCCGAACCCCTCGTATAGGCTGGGCACGATGACCGCGCTCGCGCGCTTGTAGAGGAGCTCCAGAGTGGGCTGGTCGACGCGGCCGAGCACTCGACAGCGGTCCGATTCACGCAGCCGGGCCGCGAGCGCCGGGTCGCGTTCGGGGCCGGCCACCGCGAGGATGACTCCGTCACCCAGACGCTCGACCGCCGCGAGCGCCGCGGCCTGGTTCTTGCGGGTCTCGATCCGTCCGACCTGCAGCACGAAGCGCCCGTTCAATCCCAGCTCCGCGAGCCGCGATGCAGGGGCGGGAGTCACTTCGGGTGCGGAGGCTCCCAGAGGCACGACCCGGATCCGCTCCGGCCGCACACCGTAGAGAGATACGAGGTCGGCCTTGGTCGACTCCGAAACGGTGATCAAGAGCCGGCAGCGCATCGCCGCCCACCGCGTGGTGAGGCGCAGGTAAGCGCGCTCGAGCCGCGAGTATGCGTGCGGGTAGCGCTCGAATGCCAGGTCGTGCACGACAGTCAATACCTTCCCCGGCCACCCAAAGGGGACCGCGTGAGCTGGAACGAAGAGCAGGTCCGGCCGCTCGGCCGCCAGCGCGACGGGGAGGCGCACCTGCGACCACAGCCTTGGAAGCGGGGCGACCATCACGTCCACACCGAGGCCGGCCCGAGGTCGCGAGGCGAAGAACCTCCAGCGCAGCTCAGGCGCCGCCTCGGCCAGTCGCGAGCTCACCTCGCGCGTGTACACCTCGGTTCCCGTGATCACGGCGCGTGTCGCGGGGTTGATGTCGACCGCGACCGTCTTCAATTTCGGCTCCCTCACTTTTCGTACGACCTTAAGCTATCGTCGATGCCCTGCAGGGTGACCCCGGAAATCGCAATGCCGTCACTCGCGAGGCCGACACTGCCGCTCAGGAAGTGATGCAGGCCCGGGTCCTGGGCGTGAGGGTCGACTGCCTCGACATGAAGGCCGCCCTCGACCGCATCGAGCAGCTTGTCGACGCCGGCGGCCATCACCTCATCGCCACCGTCAACCCGGAGTTCATCATGAGAGCCCGTCGGGACCGCGAGTTCGCGCGGGTGCTCGAGTCCGCCGACCTGTGTCTGGCCGACGGCACGGGGGTGGTCTGGGCCGCAAGGCGGCAGGGCTGCTCGATGACCGGGCCCGTCACCGGCACCGACCTGATACCGCCGCTCGCGGAGCTGTGCGCCGCCCGGGGCTTCCGTCTCTTTCTGCTCGGTGCTGCGCCTGGCGTCGCTGCAGAGCTAGCTTCGCGTCTGCGGGCCGAGCATCCGCAGCTCGAGGTCGCGGCTCACCCTGGCTCACCGGACCCTTCATCTGATGGGGAAGCGATGGCGTTGATTCGCGCGCATCGCACCCAGGTCCTGCTCGTTGCCTTCGGCGCGCCGAAGCAAGAGCTGTGGATCGACCGCGTCAAGGACAGCCTCGACCCGGCGGTGGGCATCGGCGTCGGCGGAGCGTTCGACTACCTGACGGGTCGCGTGCAGCGCGCGCCAGCCTGGATGAGAAGGGCCGGTCTCGAGTGGCTGTTCAGGCTTTTCCACCAGCCGTGGAGGGCGCGTCGCATGGCCGTGCTGCCGGTCTATGCCTTCAAGGTTCTCAGCGCGGGCAAGTAGGATGGCGCATCGAGGTGGAGACGGAAGCATCGCCGGAGCTGAGCATCGTCATCCCTTGCTACAACGAGGAGCAGCGACTCCCTCGCACCATCGAGCAGATCGAGCGGTATCTCGCCGGCACGGGGGCCTCGTACGAGCTCATCCTCGTGGACGACGGCAGCACCGACGGGACCCGCAAGATCATGGATGCGGCTGCCGAGCGCAACCGTTCCGTCCGGCTCGAGGCGCTTCCGCACAATCGCGGTAAGGGCCGCGCCCTCGCCGAGGGGGTGGCGGCGGCCAGGGGCACGGAAATCCTCGTCAGCGACGCCGACCTGTCCACCCCGATCGAAGAGCTCGATAAGCTCCGGGCTGAGCTGCACAGCGGGGCAGGGGTGGCCATCGCGTCGCGGGCCATGAAGAAATCACGGGTTGAGATATCGCAGCCCGTCTATCGCGTGCTGATGGGCAAGGCGTTCAACCTGCTGGTTCAGGCCGTGCTGCTTCCGGGCATCTGGGACACACAGTGCGGCTTCAAGCTGTTTCGGGCAGATGTCGCCCACGACGCGTTTGCCGGGCTCACCACGGACGGATTCGGCTACGACCCCGAGGTGCTTTATCGCGCCAAGCGGCGGGGGGTCAGGATCGCGGAGGTCCCGGTGGTCTGGCGCAACTCAGCGCCGACGAAGGTGAGCCCGATCAAGAGCTCGATCGACATGTTCAGGCACGTGCTGAGAATCAGGTTCCGCCGGTGAGCAACGAGGCGCGGCCGGAAGCGTTGACCGAGCGCAGGACGCCGCCGACCGAGGTCCTGGTGGTCCTGCCGACCTTCAACGAAAGCCAGAACCTGGAGAAGGTCGTCGCCGGAGTGAGGCATTTCGGGCACGACGTGCTCATCGTCGACGATGCGTCGCCGGACGGGACCGGGGAGCTCGCGGGACGCCTGGCCGCCGGCGACGCAGGCGTGCGCGTGCTGCACCGGCCGCGCAAGCTCGGCCTTGGCTCCGCGTACGAAGACGCGTTCCGGATCGGCCTGGCCGATGGTTCGGCCCTTTTCGTCGAGATGGATGCGGATGGCTCGCACCTTGCGAAGGACCTCGAGAGCATCATCGATGCGGCGCGCGAGTGCGACGGCCTCGCGATCGGTTCGCGGTACATACGCGGTGGGGAGATCGTGGGATGGCCCGCTCATCGCTGGCTTCTGTCATGGGCGGCGAATCTCTACTGCCGGGTCCTGCTCGGACTCCGCACTCGTGACTGCACCTCAGGATACCGATGCTACACGAGGGATCTGCTGCTCCAGGTCAACCTCGACGAGGTCATGTCTCAGGGTTACTCGTTCCAGATCGAGATGGTGCACCGGGCACGCCGGCTCGGCTTTCCGATCGTCGAGGTGCCGATCCGCTTCGAGGACCGCGTGGCGGGTGCGTCGAAAGTGTCCCGAGGCGAGGTGAGGCGTGCCCTGTGGACGGTCCTCCGCCTGAGCCTGGCGAGATGAGTGAAGCAGTCCTCCCTCCCCGCTCGCCGGGGAGGGTCGGGGTGGGGGGCTGGAGCCGGCAGCTGGGCTGGGAGCACTGGCGCCTCCCACTGCTGACCGGCCTCGCCCTCGCGATCGTCACCGCGGTGCCGTACCTCTACGCGTACGCCGTCCAACCCCCGGGGCACGTTTTCATGGGCTTCTTCTACCTCGGCGACGACGCGAACACTTACCTGGCCAAGATGCGCCAGGGGTGGGAGGGCTCATGGTCCTGGCAGAACCGCTACACCACGGAGTCGAGCCCGGCCGCCTACCTGTTCATGTTCTGGATCGTCCTCGGGCACCTCGCCGCGCTGCTCAACCTGCCGTTGATCGTGGTTTTCCACCTCGCCAGGGTGGGGGCGGCCTTCGCCCTGATGGCCGCGGCCTGGTTCATGATCTGTCACTTCATCGAGGACCACGCGACGAGGCGGTTCGCGTTCCTGTTCTGTGCGGTGGGCCTTGGGATGGGCTACGTGATCCAGGCTCTGGGCCACCCGGTGATCTTCGGCCACCAGACCGACACGCTCGACTGGCGCATGCCAGAGCTGACCGCGTTCTACTCGGTGCTGGCGCTGCCTCATTTCGCCTGGTCAGGAGTCTTCGCGGCGGCCGGCATCGGCCTGACCTTCAAGGCGATCCAGCGCGGAAGCCTCCTGCTTGCGATCCTGGCCGGTCTCGCATGGCTCGGGCAGGCGTCGATCCATCCCCAGATGCCGATCCTCATGGGCGGCGCCACCGCCATCGCCCTGCTCCTCCGCCCGGCCTCACCCCGCGGGTGGATCGCGGCTGGGATCGCGTTCGCAATCCCGGCGCCCTACATCCTTTATTCGTATCTCGCATTCATCGGCAACCCGGAGGTGCAGCGCTGGACCTTCCATTCCAAGAACGCACTTCCGCCGGAGAGCATCAGCCTGCTCTTCGCCATCGCCCCTCAGCTCGTGCTGGCGCTCATCGGCCTGCCCGGCGCCCTTCGCCGCCGGACGCGGGAGGACGTTTTCCTGGTCGCGTGGCTGGTGCTACTTGCCGCCATCCTTTATCTACCGAACCCGGCCGGCGACCTGCGGCGGCGCTTCCTCGACGGCCTGTATCTCCCACTCGTGATCCTGGCGGCACGCGCCATGTACGACACGATCCTTCCACGCCTGCGGAGCGCGCGAGCTCGCGCTCTGGTGCCCTTCTCGTACGTCTCCTTCGCGGCGATCGGCAGCGCATTCCTGGTCCTGGCGCCGATTGCCGTAGCCGCGAATCCCCAATACTCGGTGACGCGCGCCGAATTCGATGGGCTCAACTGGCTGGGCACCGAACCCGCGGGCCGTGTGCTGGCGATGCCTGGGGTTGGTCTCTACATCCCCGCGTACAGCCCGGACACCGTCTACGTCGGCCATTACGACGAGACGTTCGATTACGTCAACAAGACTCAGACGGCGCTGGCTGTGTTGACCGGCAAGAGCGACCTCGAACAGTTCATCCAGACCAACCAGATCAGGTACGTGGTCTGGACGTCAGATCTACCGACTCCTCCACCAGCCGTACTCGGTACCGCCGACTACGACACGCCGAACTTCAAGATCTGGCGGATCGACTGAACGCATCCCCTGCGCGCAAGCGCGAGCAGGATCGGACTTACTGATTGCCCCCGCAGGGGAGGGCTCGGGTGGGGGGCGATGGAGCCCGCTCAACTCCGGACATAAATGACGGCGACCGAATCCTCATAAACAAGCTTCCAGTCCGGCTGGGTCGCCAGGACGTTGGCCAGGGCTTCACCTCGGTTGTACACGATGTAGTCGACTTTGTACTGGTCGAGCACCTGCTTCCAGTCCGGGCGCAGCGTCTGCACGTCCTCGTACTGGTTGAGCAGCGAATCACCCATCAGGGCAGCCTCTCCGAAGATGAAGACCCTCCGATTCGGCTGCGGGTAGAAGCGGTAGGCGAGGTAGCCGCCCCACCCGTACTGGTTGTACATCCTCGTCCCCACCTCGGGATGGGCCGCGAGCCAGTCGGCCGCGCCGATCGGATAGCTCGACGCGTCGAGGCTCTGCTGCCTGGCGGGACTAATGCTGTCGGCGATTCGCACCGTCGTCGCGAGCGCGATCACGACCAGGACGACGGCGGTCACAACCGCGAAGATCCGCCGCGGCGGCAGGTCGAGCTTCCAGCCGCGAGCCGCGGAAAGCTCCTTCCAGTAGGCGGAATAGCAGTTGATGATCACGGGGGTCGCCACGGCCACGAAGAGCACCACGTTGCGAACCGACTGCAGCGCCAGTCCGAGCGCCACGAGAGTGAGGAGGAACTCGTAGAGGGCCGGGCGCCTCAGCGCGAAGCCGATGATGACCAGGAAGATCATGGCCTCGAACGGGCGCAGGTAGGCCTGGTGGAAGTCGGGTGAAAACCACTCGACGATCAACTTCTGCTGCGCCACGCTTCCCTCGGTCTGGAACGGATAGGGGTAGAGGCTGAAGCCGTGCGGCGTGGCCGCCACGGCCACCACCGAGAAGACAGTGATGATCGCCAGGAACCGCACGTGCTTTCTGTGTGCGGGGTTCTCGCGATCCCATGCCCAGGCTATGACCTCGGCCGCCAGCGCCACCCCCAGCCAGACGAATCCGATCACCCAGCCCCCATGGAGGTTGGCCCACAGCACCATGACGAGGGGGAAGAGCTGCAGCGTCCGGCTGCGTCCTGAAAGGTAGGCCTGGAGCCAGTAGAGCTCGAGGCAGCTCATGAAGAACGTGATCATCTGGGCTCGGGGGCCCCAGATCGGCGAGCCGGCGACCGCGCCGATCGTAAGCCCGATGCCGGCGATCACCCAGGGCTGCCGGCGGACCTGCCGGTACATGATCCAGAACGCCGCCCACGTCAGGAGGCCGAAGCCGAGGCTTAGCCCGATCACCCCCGTCGACCTGTAGACGAGCCACATCAGGATCTCGGTCAGGTACTCGTGGTCGGTCCAGACGTGGTTGGGCACGGTGAACGTGTACAGGTCGATCGACGGCAAGCGGCCGTTGTCGAGCATCCAGCGGCCGGTGCGCAGATGCCACCAGAAGTCGGGATCCTGCTCGCTGGAGATGAAAAGCGAGAGTGTGACGATCATCACGCCACCCAGGAGCAGCGTCTTCGCCCCGAGCCGCTCGGTCAGCCGCATCCCATTCCTGATCAGTTGCGTGCCTTGAGAGGATTGGGGAAGTAGCGGGGCACGCGCCGTGCGTAGGTCGGGTAATCGTCCGGGAAGGCCCGACCGAGCACCCCCTCCTCCCAGCGGATGCGGAGCAGCTCGCACGAGATGAAATAGACGACGGCGAGCGCGCCCGGCAAGCCGGCCGTTGCGAGGTTGATTCCGATGGCTGTGACGACCTCTCCCAGGTACACCGGGTGGCGGCTCAGCGAGTAGGGCCCTCCGGTGACCAACCGGCGCGCCTCGGGGATGATCGAGAAGGACCGGCGAAGGTAGGCCAGGCCCCAGACCGAATAAGCCAGCCCAAGCGTGGCCAGCAGATCCGCCACGAGAACGAGGCCTTCGCGCCGCCCGCCTCCGGGCAGAAATGGGGCCGCGATAGCCGAAAAGGTGCCGGTGAAGGCGATGAATACGACGGCCGCCCTGTGATCCGTGCCGCGTTTGGGCAGCCGGGTCGAGTAGAGGACCACCAGCAACGTGAAGTAGGCGAGCGCGAGCAGCTGCTGCAGCACGAAGAGGTAGTCGGTGGCGTGATGTACCGAATGAAGGCCGTCCCAGACGAACAGCAGCTGGCGGGCGAGGAAGATGCTGAAGAAGAGCGCCGGGAGCAACCGGCTGAAAACCAGGTCGCGCCAGTACGCCCCCGCGCGCTTTTGCACATCGTCTGCGACGCTGGGGGTCGACATTTCCGACGAAACTTATCCCTTTGGACGCTGCGCGGGCGAGGTTTGACCCGTATCGGGTGCGCTTTTGCCCTCACCGGACAGGGGTTGTGGAGTCAGTTGGGGACCCCAGCGATCAACCGGCGGCCGGCTTGCGTTATCTCATTGACCTGCCCGGGACCGCCCGAGTAGCATCACCGCCGCTGACGGCGGAAAACCCCCGCAAGAATCGCGACCGAGCGCCGTCATCTAGATCAGACGCCTGTAGTTCAGGAAAAAGGAGGTGAAATGCAGATGTTGAACCTTTACATGAAGCTTCGGAGCCTTACGACTCGTCAGGAAGGGCAGGGAATGGTTGAGTACGCCCTGATCCTCGTGCTCGTTTCAATCGTGGTCATCGTCATCCTTCTTACGATGGGCAACCAGATCAAGAACGTGTTCTCGAACGTCGTAGCCGCTCTCGGCTAACGAGAACCAAACGTAGTAGCACCTTCAAAGGAGAGCCCCGACAAGGGGCTCTCTTTCTTTACCGGATAGCAGGGGACGATCGCGGTCCCCCTCGTTACAATGGCGGCACTCTTGCACGGAACATTTATTCGGAGGTGACTTAAGTCTTGGCCGTCGCACAAGCTGCAGCACGACCGCGACCAGGCGGTGGACGTCTTTTCATCATCGTCGGTTTGCTCCTTGCCGTCCTTGCCGGTGCCGGGGTGTTCTTACTCGGCAACCTCACCGGCGGGGGCGCAATCGGCGGCGGGCCGACTACAACGGTGGTCGTCGCCAGCCAGACCATCGGTGTCCGTCACACCATCACCACTGCCGACCTCGCCACCGACAAGGTGTCGGGCACGTTCACCAGCGCCAACAACGTTTACACGAACAAGAGCGACGTCGTGAACCTGATCGCCGAGATCCAGATCAGCAAGGGCTCCGTGATCACGTCGGACATGCTGGCCAAAGATGTCGGACTGGTTCCCGCGGGCGCGGCTCCTGCGTACCTACCCCTGGCCAGTGGCTACGTCGCCATGACCATTCCGACCGGTGAGCTGCAGGGCGTGGCCGGCCACATCACCCTGGGTGACTACTTCACGGTCATCGCGTCCGGCAGCATCTCAGTGGTGGCGCCCGCCAAGGCCGCCACCTCTGGCGGCGTCGTGAGCAAGACAGTGTTCACCAACGTGCGCGTGATCGGTCTGGGACCGGCCACCACCAACGTCCAGCCCGCCGGTGGCGCTACCACCGTGGGAGGCACGGCGCCGATAAGCGGGGTCGTCTCGAGCCTTACCATCGAGCTGACGCAGTGTGACGCCGAGTACTTCACTTGGTTCATCAACAACATGACGCTCAAGTACACAGTCGAGTCGTTCCACGACTATCTGACGGCGCCGGTCGCGCCAGACCCCACCTGCCCGACTGTGCTGTCGGCCCAGGGTGTCACCAACAAGCAGGTTGACGCCAGGTACCACTTCTCGGCCTTGTGACGCCCAGCAATAGCTGAGATGGGTCTACTCGACAGGGTCAAACAGAACCAGACGGTCCCCCCGCCGTCGGCCGGGGGGACCAACGGTCCGGCAGTGGGAACCATCGCGGCTGCCACGACCTACGGGCCGACCACGGCGATCCCTGCTGCCCAGCCGGCCGCGGCGACCGCTCCGCCCGCGCTATCCGTGTCGCTGCGCGCGGCCGCTTCCGGCGCTGTGGGCGGCGACCTCACGCCCGCCTTCACGGCTGCGAAGGTCCAGATCCACGCCCGACTGATCGAGAAGTACGCCGACCAGATCGACTCGAGCAACAAACCGGGTGTACGTGAAAAGATCCTCGAGCTCGCCGAGGAGTACTTCCGCAGCACGGCGATGACGATGACCAAGAACGACAAGGAGCGCCTTGTCGACTCGGTCCTCGACGACGTGCTGGGCCTCGGCCCGCTGGAGGCGCTGCTGGCCGACCCGGCCATCACCGAGATCATGGCCAACCATCCCAAGCAGATCTACGTCGAGAAGGCGGGAGAGCCGACGCTCTCGGCCGTGACCTTCGAGAGCGAGCGCCAGATGCGCCAGGTCATCGATCGCATCGTCAGCCTCGTGGGCAGGCGCGTCGACGAGTCGACCCCCATCTGTGACGCACGCCTGAAAGACGGCTCGCGTGTCAACGTGGTCATTCCGCCCATCGCGCTCAAGGGACCATGCCTCACGATCCGGAAGTTCGCAAAGGAGAAGTGGGGACCGGCAGATGTCGTGAACCGGTTCAGGTCATCAAGCCCGGAGCTGATGTCCTATCTGCGCTCCTGCGTGCGGGCGAGGTTCAACATCCTGGTCTCGGGCGGCACCGGCTCAGGCAAGACGACGCTGCTCAACATCCTCTCGTCGTTCATCCCTGAGACTGAGCGCTTGATCACGTGCGAGGACGCTGCGGAGCTCCAGCTCCAGCAGCCGCACTGGATCCAGCTCGAGTCGCGGCCGCCGAACGTCGAAGGCAAGGGCGCAGTGCCGATCCGCGAGCTCGTCAAGAGCTGTCTGCGTATGCGCCCCGACCGCATCATCGTTGGTGAGTGCCGCGGTGGCGAGGCGTTGGACATGCTGCAGGCCATGAACACCGGCCACGATGGTTCGATGTCGACCCTGCACGCGAACAATCCTCACGAGGCCCTCGTCCGCCTCGAGACGCTGGTCCTGCAGGCCGGACAGGATCTTCCGTCGCGAGCCATCCGGGAAACGATCGGCGCGGCCATTCACATGATCGTCCAGCAGTCCCGGCTGCGTGGTGGCGTGCGCCGTATCGTGAGCGTGGCGGAGATCACCGGCGTCAAGGATGGCGACGTGCAGTTCCAGGAGCTCTTCACGTTCAAACAGGTCGGAGTCAACTCTGAAGGCAAGGCTGTCGGTTACCACACGGCGACCGGCATCGTGCCGATGCGAATGGAACATTTGAGGGCCGAAGGCGAGGAAGTTTCCGAAAGCCTTTTCAAGCCTACCCCGCAACCGGCGCCGGATAAGCTGTACTGACCGTTTAGGAGGTCCACATGTCAATCCCCGTGGTATTCGGGCTCGTAGCCTTCGCCGGAATATTTCTTCTTGTGCTAGGACTCAGCCAGATGCGCCGCGCAGCGGGTGGCTCCGAGGACTTCCAGGCGCGCCTTGCGGCATACGGCGTCACCACCGCGGGGGCGACCACGCTTCCACCCTCCACTGGATTGCGGGACTCTCTGAACCGGCTGTTTCAACCTGCGGCTGACCGGGTCGGGCGCGGCAACGCCAAGAAGGGTAAGGCGTCGGTCGGTGAGCAGCTGCAGAGGGCAGACCTCAGGCTCCGCACGTCAGAGTTTTTGATGATCCAGCTCGGGACTACGGCGTTGTTCGTGCTGATCGCGGCGGTCCGTTTTGGATTTCCTGGTGGACTGATCCAGACCGTCGTCGCCGGCGTGATCGGCTACTTGATCCCAGGCTTTTACGTGAAGTTCCGGATCAATCAGCGTCTCAAGGCGTTCAACAACCAGCTGGGCGACACACTCACGCTGCTGTCCAATGCCATCAAGGCCGGCTATTCGTTCGCCCAGGCGATCGACACCGTGGCAAAGAATGCAGTGCCACCGATCGCGGACGAATTCGGTCGCGCCGTGCGCGAGATGAACCTCGGCGGTTCACCAGACGAGGCACTCTCAAACATCACAAAGCGCATCGCGAGCGCGGACTTTGACCTCGTCGCCACCGCCTATTCGATCCACCGGACGGTTGGTGGCAATCTTGCGGAGATCCTGGACAACATCGCCTATACGATCCGCGAACGGGTCCGGATCAAAGGTGAGATCGCGACCTTGACGGCACAGGCTCGCGCCTCGGGCACCCTGATCACGTTCCTTCCGATCGTGCTGGCCGCTTTCATGTACTTCGTAACTCCGACGTATTTCCGGCCGATGTTCGACAGCATCGTCGGCTGGATCCTGCTGGTCATCGGAGGCTTCATGATCTTCGTCGGCAACCTGATCATCCGGCGCGTGGTCGCCATCGAGGTATGAGATGAGCACCACTGCTCTGCTGGCCATGGTCGTCGGGCTTGGTGTGCTGATGATCTTCGTCGGACTCGCCCGCACTCCCTCGAGGAATACGGCCGAGATGGTGCAGCAGCGCCTCTCCCGTTACGGTGGCGGCGGTGTTCAAGAGAAGGCGCTGACCCTGGAAGAGGTCGAGCTGCAGCGACCCTTCAGCGAGCGGTTCCTGCGCCCGGCGATCGAGCGTCTTGGCTCGATCATGTCCCGCTCGACACCGCAAAAGGCACGTCAGAACCTGATGAACCGGCTCGACCTGGCGGGACGTCCCGGCAACTTGACACCTGAAGACTTCGCCGCGGTGCGCATCGTCGCCGCGGCGGTCCTGGCGGCCGTCGGCTTGCTGATCGGTCTTCTGCTCGCCAACCCCGTTTACCTGGTCATCTCCCTGGCCCTGGGCGCGGTCCTCGGCTTCTACGCACCGGTGCTCTGGCTGAAGCAAAAGGTCGACGCGCGACGGGCGGAGATCCAGAAAGGCCTCCCCGATGCCATGGACCTGCTCGTCATCGCGGTGGACGCCGGGCTTGGCTTCGACGCCGCTCTCGCCCGGGTCACGGACAAGTACAAGAACGCGCTGTCAGACGAGTTCGCCAAGGTGCTGCGGGAGGTCAGCCTCGGACGGCCGCGCCTCGAAGCCATGGACGAGATGGGCCGGAGCAGCGGGGTCGAGGACCTCCACAACTTCATCCAGGCCATCATCCAGTCCGAGCAGTTCGGCACCGGCATCGGCAAGATCCTCCGCATCCAGGCGGACGAGATGCGGCGCAAGCGTCGTCAGCGAGCGCAGGAGAAGGCCGCGCAGGCGACCTTGAAGATGATGCTCCCGATGGTGGGCTGCATCTTCCCGACCCTGTGGATCGTGTTGCTGGGACCCGCGGCGCTGATCCTCCTGAAGCCGAGGTCGTAAGGCACGCCCTCCTGGCTGCTGCCGAGCATCCCGGCGTGGGAGCTCGTGCTGCGGGGGATCGTTATCTACACCGGGTTGCTGATCGCGCTCCGGCTCTTCGGTAAGCGTGAAGTCGGCCAGTTCACGCTGTACGACCTCGTCTTCATCCTCCTCATCGCGAACGCGCTCCAGCCGGCGATCACGGGCCCGGACACGTCCCTCGGGGGCGGCTTCGTCCTGATCGTAGTGCTCGTTGGGACGAACTTCCTGGTCGGCAAGCTGGACAACATGCCTCGATTCCACCGCCTGTTCACCCCCGCCCCGGCCATCATCGTCCGAGACGGCAAGTACCTCCAGGATGTCATGAAGAAAGAGGGGGTCGACCAGCCGGAGGTCGAGATGTCGATGCGGGAGCACGGCATCACCGACATGAAGGACGTTCAGCTGGCCGTGCTCGAGCCGGACGGCACGATCTCAATCGTCCCCACCGGGGTCGCCATGACCCGGACCAAACACCGGATCCGCTACCACCACCGGGCGGGCTAGTTTTTATTCGGCCAACAAGAAGTCAATTGCCGCCTGCTTGAACTCCCGCGCCGGCACCGCGCTCATGTGGTCACGGCCGGGAATGGTCACCAGGCGCGAGGATGAGATCAGCTCAACGAGCTCGGGCGCATTGCGGGCGATGTCATCGCGTTCCCCGACCACGACCAGGATCGGCGTGCGGATCGCCCAGAGAATGGCCGGGTCCATCACTGGATGCAGCCCGGTGATGCAGGCCGCGAGGGCTTTCAAATCGTTGATCGGGCGCGCGGAAGCAAAGTTGTAGAAGCTCTTCGCGATCGGGTCGTCGATGGGCTCGCCACTGAGAAACGATTCGGCGATCGCACCGGCGCTCTCGATCGCTCCGGCCGTGCCGATGCCGCCAAGGACGGCACGCTGGATCCGATCAGGGAAGTCGGTCACTACCTGCAGCCCGATCCGCGCACCCATCGAGTACCCGAGGTAGCGCGCCGACCGAACCCCAACCGCGTCGAGGAGGCGAACGACGTCGCCGGCCATGGTGTCGATGGCGTACGCCTCGCGTTCATGCGGCTTGTCGCTGTGTCCGTGGCCGCGGCAGTCGAGACCGAACACGCGAAACCCCGCGGTGGTGAGCGCCTCCTGCCACCTCGTGCCGACCCAGTTCAATCGATAGTCGGACGCGAAACCGTGGACGACCACCAGCGGCTGTCCTTTTTCAGGTCCGTGCACCTCATAGTGCAGGCGGACGCCCTCGCTTTCGAAGTCCATGCGGCCTGTTTAGGTTAGTGTCCATCGCTGTGTCGGGACTGCGCGCGGTGCACGAACGAACTGGCAAAGTGCTGGCGGAAGAGCTCGAAGGGGCCACGTCCCTGGTCTCTCTCACAGCGGGCCTGATGTTCCGCCGCACGCTCGAACCCGGCCGCGGCCTGTGGCTCAATCCCTGCAACGGCATCCACATGATGTTCATGAGGTTCCCCATCGACGCCGTCTTCCTCGACAGCGCGGAACGCGTGAGGAAGGTCTATCGCCAGCTGCCGCAGTGGTGGGGGGTGGTGTGGTTCGTGTGGGGCGCCCGCAGCGTCCTCGAGCTGCCCGCGGGCTCCACTACGGACATGGACCTCCAGCGCGGCGACCAGATCGTCATCTCCTAGTAGGCATCGGGGCTGTTAAGGGCGCCTTGACTGCCTCCCGTAGCTTCAAGGCGTGCGCAGCCGATTGCTGGACATCGTCCTGCCACCGAGGTGTGGCGGCTGCCGCGCGGTCGGCTCGTGGCTGTGCGGCACCTGCCGCGCTCGCATTCGACGCCTCGAAGAACCGCTGTGCCGTCGCTGTGGAGCCGAGGTGGAGTCCGCGCGCAAGGAGTGCGGCTGCCGCAGCCGCCTGAAGGCGCTGTCGAGGCTGCGTTCCGCGGCGGCCTATGAGGGCCCGCTGGAGATCGCCCTTCAGCGGTTCAAGTACCAGGGCTGGAGGCGCCTGGCGGGCCCCCTCGCACTGCTGGTGGCGGAACGGCTGGTGGTGGAGGGGCTGTCGGCTCCATGGGCGATCGCGGTGCCCCTTCACCGCTCCCGGCAGCGCCAGCGCGGCTTCAACCAGTCCGAGCTCCTGGCGCGCGAGCTGCGCAGGCGCCTGGACCTGTCGAAACCGGCCGGCGAGCTCGTCCGCACCCGTCCTACGCCTTCCCAGGTGGGTCATGATCGCCGCTGGAGACTCGACAACGTGCGGGACGCGTTTGAGTGGCGTGGGCCGCCACTGGGCGCCAGTTCGATCTTGCTGATCGACGACGTGGCCACCACCGGGGCCACTCTCGAGGCCTGCGCCGCCGCTTTGAGGGCTGGCGGATCGGGGCCGGTAATGGGGGTCTCAGTGGCGAGGGTTAACGTATAGTTGGCAGCCGGTTCAATTCCGAAGCGGAGGCTACTGAATGGCAGTTCGGATCCCCGGTATCAACATCGATGAGTACTACCAGCAGCTAGGGCCGATCGAGCCCCTCATCCGCGACGACCGCGTGACCGAGATCATGGTCAACGGCAGCGACCATGTTTACGTCGAAATGGCCGGCAAGGTCGTCTTGACGAACATCAAGTTCGTGGATGAGGACCAGCTGCTCAACGTTATCCAGTTCATCGTTCGCACAGTCGGCCGCCGCATCGACGAGCGCCAGCCGCTCTGCGATGCCCGCCTGGCCGACGGCTCCCGTGTCAACGCCGTCATCCGGCCGCTCGCGTTGAACGGTCCGCTGCTGACGATCCGCAAGTTCTCTCGCGACCCATTCCAGGTCGAGGACCTGATCCGGTTCGGGAGCTGCAACGAGGCAGGCTTCGGATTCCTCAAGGCGGCCGTGCTCGCCAAAGCCAACATCATCATCTCCGGCGGCACCGGCACCGGGAAGACCACGTTTCTCAACGTGCTCTCAGGCTTCATCCCCGTTGAGGACCGCATCGTGACGATCGAGGACGCCGCCGAGCTGCAGCTGCACCAGGAGCACGTCTGCCGGCTGGAGACCCGTCCAAAGGACATCAACGGAGAGGGCGAGGTCACCATCCAGCGGCTCGTCATCAACGCCCTGCGTATGCGCCCCGAGCGCATCGTGGTCGGCGAGTGCCGTGGCGGTGAGGCGCTTGACATGCTGCAGGCCATGAACACGGGTCACGACGGCTCGATGACCACCCTGCACGCCAACACCCCGCGCGACGCCCTCGCCCGGCTCGAGACGCTGGTGTTGATGGCCGGAGTGGACCTGCCGGTGCGGGCGATCCGCCAGCAGGTGGGCAGCGGCATCAACCTCATCATTCAGCTGAACCGTCTGCGCGACGGCTCCCGAAAGGTGACCGCGATCTCCGAGATCGTCGGCATGGAGATGGACATCATCACCATGCAAGACATCTTCATGCTCGAGCAGAAGGGTGCGACTGCCGATGGAAAGGTGATCGCCGAGTTCAAGCCGACCGGCCTGCGGCCGAAGATCCTCGACCGCATCTTCGCCCAGGGAATTCCCCTGCCGAAGGAGATCACCGCGCTGTTCCCGCCGCCGCCCGGATACAAGCCCTCGGCCCACTAGTCGGGGCCCGCGGTTGAGTCATATACTCGGGTTGTGAAGGTCGTCCTGCACGACCGTACCGGCGGTCTGGGGCAGGAGGTGCGGGAGAACGCAGAGCGCAAGCTGGCCCGCCTCGCGCGGCACTTCGGCAAGGTGGCCGACGCTGAGGTGGATTTCTCAGAGGAGCGCAAGCGTAGCGGCCTGGCCACGATCGTGTGCCGGATCAACATCCATATGGACGGGCGCCGCACGCCGGTGCTCTCCGCGCACGAGCGGGGCGCCGATGCCCTCTCTGCGCTCGACCTCGCCCTCGACAAGATCGACCGGCAGGTGGTCAAATACAAAGAGAAGATCACCCACCGCAAGAAGCCACTCTCCCCGGTCCGGGTGCCTCAGCAGGACGATGGGGAGGAGTCGCGCTCCCCAGAGCCGGAGCGAATCCGCCTGAAGCTGCGGCCCATGACAGTCTCCGAGGCGGTGGCCGAGCTCGAGGTGGACGGCCAGCCGTTTTACGTCTTTCTCGACGAAAACTCGGGAGCCATCCAGATCGTCGCCCGCAGGTCGGACGGTTCCGTGGCCGTGATCGAGCCCATCGTGACCTAGCCTTGCCTCCCCGCCATGCGGGGAGGTCCTGCCCCGCCCGCAGGGCGCCGCAGGGGAGGGGAGGTCCAGGTGGCATCTGGGCCCCGGGTCCAGATTCGAAATGCGCCAGTCCGGGTACCCTAGATTTGTGCTCTCCCTAGGCAAGCTGCTCGACCCGAACGAGCGCGAGGTCAAGCGCCACCTCGTCGTGGCCACGGCCATCAACGCGCTCGAGCCCGAGCTCAAGGCGCTCGACGACGCCGGGCTGCGCGTGCGCTCGGATGAGCTGCGAAGCCGGGCGCAGGAAGGCCACGACCTGGACGATCTCCTGATCGAGGCGTTTGCGCTGTGTCGCGAATCGAGCCGGCGCGCAATCGGACTTCGCCATTTCGACGTCCAGCTCGTGGGAGGCCTCGTCCTGCACCAGGGAAAGATCGCCGAGATGAAGACCGGCGNNCGGTCAACGACTACCTCGCGCGCCGTGACGCGGGCTGGATGGGCCCTATCTACAACCTCCTCGACCTGAGCGTGGGCATCAACGTTGGTACGGCCGGCACGTACATCTACGACCCCGAATACGTCGACGAAACCCATGGGGACTCTCGCCTGCAGCACATGCGACCGGTGA